>JAUPKI010000447.1 GCA_030837545.1 Thermodesulfobacteriota bacterium
GCCCGCAGGGCTTGGTCTGTTCTGATTCTGGTATTTCTTTCAGAATCGGAACAAACCAACAACCATCCCCCTTCGCGTCTTCGCGGTTCAAAATAGAGGCGGTTCAACATGAGAAGGAAGAAACCTAATAACCTAACAGCGTCCCCCTCTTCCTACCGTTGGGCGGAAAGTTATAATTTTATGGACGTCCCCCAGATCACGTGGGCGTCCCCCAGAGCTCAACTTGACAAAGGACGCGATGTACATCAATATCTTGGCTAAGCTGAATGAGGTGACAATATCCCCATTTACCGGAGGTTAAGATGGAAATGCACGTTTACGAGGCTACGATACGGAAAAGAGGTCACTTGGAGCTGAAAAATTTGCCTTTCGAGGAAGGATCAGTCATTAGAATAGCCATATCAGCCAAGGGGAAAAAGGGGAATCTGGAGCGCCTGCTTAAGAACGATCACGTGTGGAGCGACGATGACATAAGAGCTGTTCAGAGGGGAAGGGAAATAATTAACCAATGGAAGATATCCTGATTGATACAGACATTGCCATTGAATATCTGAGAAGCAAGGATAAAGGCTCGACAGAACTGGTAAGGCTGCTTCGAAATCATGTTATTCATGTTTCGGCGATTTCTGAGTTTGAGCTTTTCCTCGGTGCGAGAACGGAGCGCCATCGGCATGATCTGAAAATGATTTTCGAACAGATGGGCTTTGTGGCTTTCAATTTTGAATGCGGGAGGATCGCATCTGACATCTGGACGAACCGAAAGGCAACACATCAGAACCTTGAGATAAAGGACATATTCATTGCAAGCATAGCAATTCATGAAGACCTGTGGCTCCGAACCTTCAACGAAAAGAATTTCAAAGGAATCGAGAAGTTGAAAATATGGCGATGGTAGAGAGTAATCTTCATTGCAATATGTGATTCTGGCTCTCCGAAGGATTGTTCGTTATAGAAATTGAGGTGCCTCAATTTCTATAACAACAACGAAAAGAAAAAAACCGTGTCATCCGTGAAATCCGTGCCAGAAAAGCCAACGCAACAATGAAACAACCTCCCCTATTATGCCTATTTAATTCAGATACTTACAGAATCCAACCGTATTCTGACGCTGTAGGAAATTTCAGAGAGTTATTTGAATATTAACGGACGTCCCCCGGATCACACTATTTTAACAGGTTGGTGAGGTCCGACCCCAAAAGCAAAGATGGAGGTGTTTCTCATGAAACCATACGACAAATATATCGAGTCAAGGCCCGGTGTATGTGGTGGGGCGCCTGTTATCAGGGGTACCAGAATTCGATTGAAGGTGGTGCTTGACAACCTTGCAGAAGGCCATGCTCCTGAAGACATTGTTAAGGAATACCCGGGCCTAACCCTTGAAGCGGTATATGCAGCTATTGCTTATGCTGCTGCGGCCGCTGCTGATGAGATGATCATGCCTCTGCCTGCAGCACTGACAGCATAAGAAGAAATGATATGAAAATTAAGCTGGATGAATGTATTCCAAATGCAGTATCCGTTATTCTCCAGACTGCCGGACACGATGTGCAAACGGTTCACCAGGAACGGCTGTCCGGTTCATCGGATTCAGTGATATGGGACGCCGCTCAAGCGGAGAGACGCTTCCTGATAACGACAGATCTTGATTTTTCAGATATAAGGAAGCATATTCCCGGTACGCATCAAGGAATCTTGCTTTTTCGACAGGCAAAAGAAGGTCGAAACGCTATTACGTCAGTACTCGAATGGATTCTGCAACATCATGAAATCGAGACATGGAAAGGAGCGCTGGTTGTTGCTTCTGCTCATCAATTGCGTATCAGGCATCCTTCATGAATACAAGGAAACTTCCCCCATTGTTTGACGAAATCACAATACCACCAACAGATATGGGTGTGAGATGAAAATCATCGGGAGAATAGAAAAGGAGGATGTCATCGATATTGTCTGTGATATTTGCGGGAAGTCTACCAAAACGGAATTCGGTGATTACGAGTACGCCGAGCTTTCAGCGAGGTGGGGCTATTCATCGTCAAAGGACGAGGAATATCATGAGGTTTGCCTTTGTGAAGAATGCTATGATCAGGTTATCTCACACATTGAGTCTCTGGGCGGGAAGGTTACGATAAAAAGCTATTGATTTTATATGCAATAACAGGTCATAGAAAACTGACTTTTCTTTTACATTTTCCTTGAATGCCCCGCGCGAATCGACATTATATCCCCGGTTATGCCTTTATCGGTGCAGGCGCTGTGGTCACCCGCAATGTCCCGGACCATGCCCTGGTCGTGGGCAACCCTGGCAAATCCATCGGTTGGATGTGCCAGTGCGGGGAGCGGCTAACCGAGGATTTGGGATGCCTGGTCTGCAAGAAAGGCTATCGCAGGTCTGATACTGGGCTGGAAGAGCTGGAAAAGGAGGGGGGAAATGGGGAATAAGGCGCTTCTTGTAGGGGTCAACCAGTACAATCTCCCCGGCGCAGACCTTCAGGGGTGCGTGAACGATGTGACCAATATCCGGGATATCCTCATCAAATACCTCGGTTTCAAGGTCAAGGAGATACGGGTCCTGGTGGATTCGAGGGCCACCAAGAAGGGCATCCTGTCCCGGCTGGAGTGGCTGGTCAAGGATGTGAAGACGGGGGACCGTCTCCTCTTCCACTTCTCCGGCCATGGCTCCCAGATTCGGGATCGGGACGGCGACGAACTCAAGGATCATCTGGATGAGATCCTCTGCCCGCACGACATGGACTGGGACGGAACCTACATTGTGGATGATGACCTCAAAAACATTTTTTCAAAGCTGCCTTCCGGCGTCCGCCTGGAAGTGCTGCTGGATTCCTGCCATTCCGGGACCGGAACCCGCGAGGCTGCAGCCCTGGCTTGCCTGCCGCCGGAACATGCCATCAAACAGCGGTTTCTGATTCCTCCCGTTGATATTCTCTGTCGGCAGGCGGGTGAAGACGATCTGAAACTTCAAAAAATCGGCAGATCGGACAATCCCCAGACCCATGTTCTTTTCTCCGGCTGCAAAGATAACCAGACGTCCGCCGATGCCTACATCAGCGGCACTTACAACGGCGCCTTCACCTATTATTTCTGCAAAAGTCTCCGAGATGCGCAGGGCAGCCTTTCCCGGTCCGACCTGCTCAAGCGGCTCCGGGCGTCTCTGAAATATGAAGGATACGACCAGGTGCCTCAGCTTGAGTGCGCGAGTGCAAGGAGAAAGAAGCGGATCTTGGAGTAGAGGAGCGCTGAACGATGCACCAGGCTTTGAGAGTTAGAAACGGAAATATGGAAGAACGTCCCCTATTATGCCCCTTTTGCCCAGTACCAAGCCCCCTAATCACAAGAGCCGGAAAGTTATTTGATTATTTACGGACGTCCCCCAGATCACATCAGCTTCCCTGTTATTCACTATGCAAGATTTGACACCAAATTCCCATAAATCCCAAAGTGCCTCTATTGACATTATTTTGTACATGTGGCATAAATGTGTACATCCTTGGGAGGTTTTTTGTCGGATAAATATATTAATGAAGGAGGCGAGGCATGGAGGTCAGTGTGAAAGAAGCCAGGAATAAGATCAGCACGCTGCTGGATCGTACGCAAAAGGGCGAGGAAATATTGATTTTAAGACGGGGGAAAAAGGTGGCAAGGCTTGTCCCTGTCGCCAATTTAGAAAAGGGATTGCCCGATTTAAGTGATTTCAGAGCGTCAATCATGGTCAAAGGCGGTTCTCTCAGCCAGGTCGTTATCGACTCGCGAAATATGGAGCGATATTGATGGTTTATTTGGATACGAGCGTGATCGTGGCCTATTACTGCCCCGAAACATTGAGCCGCCAGGTTCAAGATTTATTACGAGAACAGATAAAACCGGCATTGAGTTTGTTAACCGAAGTGGAACTTGCTTCAGCGGTGGCAAAAAAGGTGAGGTCCAATGAGTTGAGCCGCTTGGACGGCAATCGCATTCTGGCCAAATTTGTTTCCCATGTGGATGCCGGTCTTTTTAGGGTAATTGCCGTAGAAAATCATCACTGGCAGTTGGCAAGAAGCTGGATCAGTCTTTTTTCAACTCCTTTGAGAACGCTTGATGCGCTCCATCTTGCAATCGTATCCGACAAGGAATTACAGTTGGTTACTTCTGATATATCTTTTTTCCAGTCGGCCGGAATGCTTGATATTGATGCGCTGTTGATTGATTGAGAGGTTTGCGGACATCCCCGCACGCATGATCTTGTCAAACTGGCTGTTATGGCTGAAGTGGGGCTGGAAGAGGGGTTTCTCTGGGGCGGATTTCATTGGGGTTCAACCTGAAAGAAAAGTTATTTGATTACTTAAGGACGTCCCCCAGACGCGCAATGTCCCGGACCATGCCCTGGTCGTGGGCAACCCTGGCAAGACCATTGGCTGGATGTGCCAGTGCGGGGAGCGGCTAACCGAGGATTTGGGATGCCTGGTCTGCAAGAAAGGCTATCGCAGGTCTGATA
>JAUPKI010000448.1 GCA_030837545.1 Thermodesulfobacteriota bacterium
AACGACGGTGGATTCAAACTTCTGGAGAGAGGGGAAGTTCATGGCTACCACAATATCGGGGTTGGACGCTACGGGCGAGGCGATCTTTTTGTCGGACAGGGTGACCGTACAGTTGGCGGTCCCGCCCCGCATTTCAGCGCCGTATGAGGGAAAGTACGTTACATTGAGCCCTTTATGCATGGCGCCGTGGCTCAGCACATACCCCATGAGGAGGACGCCCTGGCCCCCGAAGCCTGCGAATGTTGTTCTGATAATCATTTTTTGTCCTCGTATCCGGTGATATCTTTGATGACGCCTAAGGGGTAGGTCTTTGCCATCACGTCGTTGACCCAGTCCCATGCGGCCTTGGGCGTGAGCTTCCAGTTGGTGGGACATGGGGAGAGGAGTTCCACCAGGGAAAAGCCCAGGTCGTCCAACTGGCACTGGAAGGATTTCTTGATGGCCTTTTTGGCCTTGCGGATATCCTTGACCGAATTCAGGGCGCAGCGCTCGACAAATACCACGCCGTCGCTGACCGCCAGCATGCGGGAGATGTCGATGGGCCTTCCGTGGAGACGCGGGTCCCTGCCCCCGGGGGCCGTCGTGGCGTTCTGACCCAGGACCGTGGTAGGGGCCATCTGACCTCCGGTCATCCCGTAAATGGCATTGTTGATAAAGATGGTTGAGATCCTCTCGCCCCGATTGGCTGCATGGATCGTTTCGGCCGTGCCGATGGCAGCCAGGTCCCCGTCGCCCTGATAGGTGAGGACAAATTTATCCGGATGGACCCGCTTGATGCCGGTGGCAACTGCCAGGGCCCTGCCGTGCGGGGCCTCAACCATGTCGAAATTAAAATAGTTATAGGCCAGGACTGCGCAGCCAACGGGCGGGACCCCGATGGTATTTTCGCGTAGCCCTAACTCATCCAGGCATTCGGCAACCAGCCTGTGTGCCACGGAGTGGCCACACCCCGGGCAGTAGTGGGTTGGCGTCTCTTTCAAGGATTCCGGTCTGCCAAATATTTTCGTGTATTCAATTGGTTCGCTCATACGTCGATCCTCCGACCCACGATTCCGTCGCCCTTTACAGCCGACCGGATGAACCCGGCCACCTGGGTCGGGGTGGGAATGATTCCTCCTGGAAGGCCATGGAAATAGATCTCGGCCCTCTCGCCAACCGAGAGGATCGCATCTTCTACCATCTGGCCCATGCTCAATTCAAAGACGGCTATCTTGGGGACCTTTTTGGACAGCTCTCTGAGGGCAGGGAGGGGAAAGGGCCACAGGGTGATCGGTCTGAAGAGGCCCGCACGGATCCCCTCGGCCTTGAGTTCTTCCGTGGCGCTCTCGGCGATGCGTGCCGCCGTGCCATAGGCTACGACGACAATCTCGGCGTCATCGGTCTGTTTGGTCTCCCATCGCAGCTCTTCAGCCGTTATGCGGTCATATTTTTCCTGAAGATGGAGGTTGTGCTTGTAGAGTTCACCCTGCTGACCGAGGAGCATGGAAAAGATGGCCCTCGGTGGACGACCCTTGCAGCCATCCAGGATCCAGTCTTTTTTGGGCAGATCTTTCAAATCAACAAAATCGGGGAAAACCACCGGTTCCATCACCTGCCCCATCAGGCCGTCGCCCAAGAGCATCACCGGATTGCGATATTTGTCGGCCAGATCAAAGGCCACGAATGTCAGGTCAGCCAGTTCCTGGCCCCCGGCCGGCGCCAGCACAGGGGTCCGATAGTCGCCGTGCCCGCCTCCCCGGGTGGCCTGAAAATAATCGGCCGCTGAGGGTGCAATATTTCCGAGACCAGGCCCGCCGCGCATCATGTTGATAATGACTGCAGGAAGTTCCATTCCCGCCATGTAGGAGATCCCCTCCTGCTTGAGGGAGATCCCGGGTGATGACGAGGATGTCATGGCCCTCCCCCCGGCAACCGAGGCGCCCAGCACCATATTGATGGATGCGACCTCGCTTTCGCCCTGGATAAAGGTGCCGCCCACGTCCAGCATTCGGGCGGATAGATATTCTGGAAGCTCATTCTGCGGGGTGATGGGATAACCGAAATAGTAACGGCACCCGGCGCGAACCGCGGCTTCCCCCACTGTGTGGGAACCGTTCATTAACATTCTTTCACTTGGCACGATACACCTCGATAGCTACATCAGGGCAGACCGTGGCGCACTGGGCACACCCGGTGCAGCCCTTCTCGCCCTCATTGACGGTTTCCTTGAACCGAGCTGGAGAGTAACCCTTCTTATTGAGTTCATCGTCTACTTCGATTCGGTTGTTGGGACAGACCTCGATGCACAGATGACACCCTTTGCACCGTTCCCTGTCGATAACAATCTTTCCTCTTTTTGTAGTCTTAGCCATGTTTTTTGTACCATTTCCCTGTTGATTTTCCTCATTCGAATGCCCCAGCCCGTCTCGGGCAGGCAAGACATGCGAAATCTGGGAATTGCGAATTGGGACTCCCGCGAAGTCAGACGCAACCGGTCCTTTACAAAAAGGGAGCATGGCGACTTCCGCGGGCCGAACCAAGAGGGCTGTGAGAAAAGCCCCTCCATCCGATGGAATGAAATGACGCATCCCCGGAGCGTCTCAATCCCGTATTGTTAAGGATTCATGGGCCCTGCATGAAACGGGGGAGTCCGAGATGAATGCCTAAAAAAATAAAGATATTATTTACGCATTTGTTTCCTGTCAAGGTTTTTTTATATTTTTCAAGCTCTTTCTCTCGACCCGGGTGAAGCCGCCCATCCCCGCAACGGCGGCTATCCTTCCCCTCTTCCGGGCACAACGCATATGA
>JAUPKI010000449.1 GCA_030837545.1 Thermodesulfobacteriota bacterium
CTCTGGTGGAGGTGGTGCCAGGCCCAGAGACTTCTTCGGAATCCGTTCAATTCACCGCAAACCTGATGAGGCGACTCGGCAAGCGAACGGTGATCATGAAAGCGTTTGTACCGGCCTTTATCGTCAACCGGGTTCAGCACAGTATTTCGAGGGCGGTATGGGAGATGTTAGAAAAGGGGTGGGCAGCACCGGAGGAGATCGATCTGGCGATCAAGTTGACCCTGGGGATCCGACTCCCCATCGTGGGAGTGGTCCAGACGGCCGATTTTACCGGGCTGGACCTCATTTATGACATCATGAGGGGAGGAGGCTCTGTCAATCCCCTTGTAAAGGAGAAGGTGGATGCGGGGCATCTGGGAGTCAAGACATCCAAAGGTGTCTATGATTACGGGGGACGGAGCGAAGCCGAGATCCTGAAAAAGAGAGATCGGCAATATTTGAAACTGCTCGATTATCTTGAGAAGATCAAGGCCTTTGAGCCTGTTTGATGTCGGCTGGTGTTTTTTAGGCTTCCATTAGGCCCATGATAACAAAGGGGGGTCAACCAATGAATCCAGAAATTAGAAAGGTCGCCGTTGTCGGCAGCGGTATTTTGGGTACACAGATCGCTGTCCAGTCCGCCCATTTTGGGTATGATGTCTCTGTATACGATTCAAACCCGGCGTCGTTTGAGAAGGCACATCAGGATCTCAAAACGGTGTTGAAGAAGGCAGTGGGGAAGCGGATCTTTACTCCCGAGCAGTGGGAGGATGGGGCGCGAAAGGTGACCCGCTGTTCGGAATTGTCCCATGCGCTCGAAGAGGCGGATCTTGTCATCGAGGCGGTCCCTGAAGATCTGGGATTGAAACGGGAGGTTTTTAAACAGATCGATCCTGTCGCGCCCCAAAGGGCCATTCTCGCCACTAACAGCTCCTCAATCCCGATCTCCAAAATAGAGGGTGCCACCACCCGGCCGGAGCAATGCCTGAACCTCCATTTCTATTTTCCTGCAATGGGGACCACCATGGTGGATGTGATGGGGGGAACCCGGACAACCGCCCAGACCTTTGATGCAGGCAAGGCATGGGTCCGGTCTATCGGATGCACTCCGTTAACCGTCAAGAAGGAGATATTGGGGTTCTGTTTCAACCGGGTCTGGCGGGCGATCAAACGGGAGACGCTCTACATGTGGGCGGAGGGGTTTGTGGATTTCAGGGATATCGACCGGGCGTGGATGATATTCACCGGTATGCCCCATGGCCCTTTTGGCATGATGGATAACGTCGGCTTGGATGTCGTGTACAACATCGAGACGGTCTACTATAATGATTCCGAAGACCCGAAGGATCAACCGCCGGAGGCGCTTAAAGCCATGGTGGAACGGAATGAATTAGGAAGAAAGACGGGCAAAGGGTTTTACACCTATCCGAATCCGGAGTACGAGAAACCCGATTTCACGAAATAGGTGATATGTGAAGCTGAGGAGGCAAACATGACAATCGCTTCTGACATTCGGCCGGGCGATGACCCCGGAGCAGTATCTGAGAAACTCGTTGGCCGGACCCGAACCAAGTTGCTATATGAACTGTTCAGCTACTTTGATATTCCGGCCGCATTTATCAACCACGTATTCGGAAATCTGTACGCACGGGATACCCTGACCCAGCGGGAGCGGGAATTATGCGCTGTGGCGGCGCTGTGCGTCCTGAATCGCGCGAATGAACTGAAAAGCCACATCATCGCGGCCGTTCGCGCGGGGGCCACCAAGGCCGAGGTGGCGGAAGTGATCCTCCAGATGCCCACATACGGGGGAATGCCAGTCTGCATCGAGGGCCTGACGATTGCTAAAAAGGTTTTTGATAAAACTAAGTCATCTAATTGATATAATTACAACAAAATAGATAGATTTTAGATTCAGTCGCCGTATCAGAGGTTGTGCGCGAGAAGGACGAGATAATAGATGGAAAAATTCAGAATCGCGACGATGGCGGATATCGAAGAATTCGAAAGGATTTCTCTTCAAGAGCGGCTCACTTCTTTTAACACTTATGACATGATCAAAGAAGGGGCCGCCATCAACCCGGAGGCACCTGCCATCAGTTTTTTCCCTTCCGGAGAAGCGTATACGAATCCTTCTCGGATCACCTACAGAAACTTTCTGGCCCAGATAACAAGAACGGCGAACCTCTTTCATGACCTTGGTGTAGGCCCTGGAGATGTTATTACCTACCTCCTCCCCAACCTTCCCCACACCCATTATGTGCTCTGGGGAGGCGAGGCAAGCGGGATCGTCAACCCTATCAACCCCATGCTGAACCCTTCCACCATCCGTGAGATCTGTTTGGCCGCGGGAACCAAGATTTTGGTCGCCCTGGGAGAGTTCGAAGGACCAGATATCTGGGAGAAGGCATGCGCCATCCGAAAAGATCTGCCCCATCTCAAAGCGGTCATCCGGGTGATGGGTCCGGGAGATGAAAAGGAAGGCGTTTACGGATATGATGAGATTATAACGCGTTACCAGGGTGACAAACTCGATTCGGGCCGGGTGATCGATCCCGATGAGGTTGCCTCCATGTATCATACGGGCGGGACCACGGATACTCCCAAGCTCGCCCCGCACACCCACTTCAATGAATCGGCCATGGCGTTCATGGTCGAGGCGGCGACCGAACTGAGGACAGGAGAGACCACCCTGTGTGGGTTGCCGCTTTTTCACGTCAACGGGACCACCGTGACCGGTTCGCCGCCGTTTTCAATCGGCGCGCACGTGGTCCTACTTGGTGTTATGGGTTATAGAGACCCGACGGTCATGAAGAATTTCTACAAGATCGTGGAACACTATCGGGCCGTGACCTTTTCTTGCGTGCCGACCGTCCTTTCCGTGCTGTTAGACGTCCCAAAGGGGGATGCGGACATCTCCTCCCTCCGCTATGCCGTATGCGGCGCAGCCCCACTTTCGGTTGAGTTGTTCAAACGATTCGAGGCCCACATTGGAATGAAAATCATAGAGGGTTACGGGCTCACCGAGGGGACCTGCGTTTCTTCTGTCAATCCGTACCACGGGGAGCAAAAGATCGGTTCCATAGGGATCCGGCTCCCCTATCATGAGATGAAGGTTTTTGCCGTGGATGAGGGGAATCGATTCATAAGGGAAGCCGAACCCGACGAAATCGGCTCGGTCTGTATCAAGGGGCCGAATGTTTTCAACGGCTATATCGACGTGGCCCACAATCGCGGCATCTGGGCCAAGGAGGGGTGGTTCAATACCGGAGACTTAGGAAGACAGGACACGGACGGCTATTTCTGGCTCACCGGCCGCAAAAAGGAACTCATCATCCGGGGTGGACACAATATCGATCCTGCGGCCATTGAGGAACCCCTCTATCGGCTCGATGGCGTTCAAGTGGCGGCGGCGGTCGGACGACCCGATCCCCACGCCGGAGAACTCCCTGTGGCCTATGTCCAACTCCAGGAGGGTTCCGACCTTACATCGGAACAGATCCTCGATTATCTGAAGAAGGAAGTGGGCGAGCGGGCGGCTGTGCCGAAAGCGGTCTTTATTATCGAACAGGTGCCGCTGACGCCCGTGGGCAAGATCTTCAAGCCGGCCCTCAGATGGGAGGCGATCCGACAGGTCTATCTGGAAGAGCTGGCGACCTTAGGAGATATGGTTGAGTCCGTGAATGTGACGGTAATGGAGGATAAGGTCCACGGTTCATTAGCCACCATCACCGTCAAACCGGCTTCGGGTGCCCTCCCTGAAGACATCAGAAAGAGAATAGACGACATCCTTACCCGCTATACGATCAGGTATCGCCTTGAGATCATATGTGAACAAGGCCATCATAGTGGTGACCGGCCTCGCCAAGGCCATGTGGGCGCACCAGAGGATTAGTCCCGCCGTCATCAGGCGGATGATGGGGAGGGGATCTGAAAAAAGCCCGCAGGGAGATGAGGATCGGGGATTAGGGTCCGGAGAGATATTCGTACCGGAATGGTTGAATTCTTCAGGTAAGACAGGGGAAGGGTGCAATAAATGAAATTACTTGGCACGAAAAAGAAAAAGGGTGATCATGGAAAAAGAACCGGGAGGGGTACAAGGCATATGAAAGACCTCTTGAACCCTTTGAATATTTAGGGAAAGACGTAAATCAACCTTTTGGCGACAAAATTTGACAAAAATTGTCACCAAATTTTGGGTATCGACTTTTAGCAACTTCTATCTGGATCGTTTTTCAATTCGCGTGTGTGGGATGAGTGGCACGAAATCTCTGTGATCAGGAAATCCCATGTAAATAAGCAACCACCCGTTCAACGGGTGGTTTTGATGTCGCCCCTATAAGGGGCCTATTGCTGGCAACGCCTGAAGGCGTGGTTTCGCAGCCATTGTTGTTTGCAGCCCCTAAAGGGGCGTTACGATTGCTTTTTCACGTTGTCTTCGATCTGATCCGCTTCTACCTGATTTTTGATGTACTTTTTTATCTCTTCTTCGTTTCTTCCAACCGTGTTCACATAATACCCTTTCGCCCAGAAATGCCGATTGCCTTTCTGTCTGAACTCCGGGTGCCGATCAAATATCATTAGCGCGCTTTTCCCTTTCGGATAACCCATGAATTCGGACACACTTAGCTTGGGCGGTATTTTTACACACAGGTGGATATGATCGACGCACACACTTCCTTCGACAATCGCTACTTCCTTATACTCACACAACTTTTTGATGATCTCTCGGATGTCACTCCTCAGTTCTCCATACATCACTTTCCGTCTGTATTTGGGAATGAATACCACGTGGTATGTACAATCCCACTTTGTATGTGATAAACTCAAATTGTCCATTGTCGCCCTCCTCTGTTCCTGACTTTGGCTGCGAAACCTTTGTCAGTATACCAGAGGAGGGCTTTTCCATCATGTTCATCGGCTCTGCCTATTCCGTTCTCCCACGCATAGCGTGGGGCTTAAGCTGGAGTTATTGAGATGGATATAAAATCACGATATCTCATGCCCTCCCCGAGTTTACCTTTACTTTCAACAGGTTAGGCCTACTCGCAACATAATGGCTCATATATCCCATGTTCCGGATTCAAGCCGTAAAAACTAATGATAGCAACTAGTTGGCCAATTTTTTCTGTGACTACACGCCTTGGAGCGCTCATTTTTGATGGTCTATGGCAACTTGCCGCAGTGA
>JAUPKI010000450.1 GCA_030837545.1 Thermodesulfobacteriota bacterium
ACCCGGAGACATCGAGGGTCAGGCTTCATTACGGCCGCACCTGGCCCGATCATGCGGGCGCGGCCATGACGGTCCTGGCCATCGTCTATATCCTCCTTCTAAAAATGTCTCGCATAAAGCCACAACGTCACAAAGGCATTGTGAAAATGGCCGATCTGTCGCGGCTTGAGAACCGCATGTCGATAGGGTTCGACCGCTGGTGCCTCAAGGGGACTCTCATCGTCATGGGGCTGGCATGCCTTGCGGCCGGGTTCTATCTGGTGCGTCTATCCCCTGAATTTCCCGTGCTCTCCTATAATGAAGGGATTGCGTCGTTCACCCGGGAGGATTTCCCGACGGCCAGGCGCTATTTCACAGAGGTGCTGGAGCGGTTTCCCCAGACGCTCATCGTGGATCAGGCCGCCTATCACTTGGCCATGTGCTCCTTCAGGGAAAAGAAGTGGGAGGATACGATCCGCGAGCTGATGTGGCTTCTCCAGGAATACCCGGAGACCGGCCGGGCCGGAGAGGCCTGTTATCACGTGGGGATCTGTTATCTGAACCTGGGCCGGATACCCGAGGCCCGGGCGTGGTTTTCAAGGACGGTCGATGCCTTCCCGAACGAGGTGTGGGGTCGGTTTGCCGGAGATCGGCTCAAGGAGATTCAGGCGCGATGAGGAATGAAGCGGGACTGACCCTGTTTGTGCCGGTCTATAATGAGGAGGCCCTGGTGGTCTCGCATACGAGGCGGTTGCAGGCGTACCTGAAGTCCCTGGGTCTCCCTTATGAGATCATCATCGGGAGCAACGGGTCCACGGACAGGACCGTCCGGATGGCGCGGGACCTGTGTCGGCAAGATCCTCGTATCCGACTCTTTCACCTTCCCCAAAAGGGGGTGGGGAGGGCCTTCAAGGAAGGGGTCAGGATCAGCCGGTATGACCGGATCGTGACTATGGACATGGATCTTTCCATCCATCTGGGCTTTATTGGAGAGGCGTGCCGGCTGCTCGATCAGTACGACATGGTCATCGGGTCCAAGATCACCGGAAACCAGCGGCGGGCATGGATCCGCACGCTGGCCAGCATCTCCTTTATTCGGCTCGCCGGGATGCTGCTGCGGATCCGTTTCAATGACTATTCCATTGCCGCAAAGGGGTATCGGAAGGCCCTGGTGCAACGATACCTCCCCTGTCTGGACGATCAGACCTTTTATGTGGTCCAGATGGTGTACCGGGCAAGCCGGGACGGAAAACGGCTCACGGAGATACCGGTCGCGTGCACGGACCTTCGCGGGAGCCGGTTCAACCTGATCCACGAAGGGCTCTACAAGTTCGGCAACCTCTTCTGGCTGTGGCTGTTCGGGTTGAAAATGAAGAAGGAAGAGTGAAGAAGGAAGAGGACAGATCTACAGCAATGTTCTTGTTTTCCGCGACAGAAAGCCAGTGAATAAGGCGATATATGTTGCAATCCTGCTTATATTAACCACTGCGGGCTCAACAGGTTGCTCCCTGCTCCCTGCCCCTTGCTTCTTGCGCCTACACCATATCCGTATCCCCGTAGGTGAGATACCAGTTTTCGGGGGGCCCCAGCACGGGGGCGTCTTGAGGGGCGTATCGGACCCCGAAGTGCCATTTGCGGGGGTTCAGGATGGCCGGGACCGTTCTGAGCCCTGCGGCCTTGAAGAAGGTGGGATCTGCCTGGGAGAGGAGGCAGGTCATGAATTCCGCCCCCTGATCCTTGCAGTAATTCCGGGCAAGGCGAAAAAGCTGCATGGTGGTCAGGGGGTCCCGGACCGGGAATGGAAAGAGGTCGGTCAGGACCCCGAAAAAATGCCCCATGAGCCCCAGGGTCCGGATGACCATATAGCCCAGGAGCCTTCCGCCGGACCGGATGGCAAAGGGCCGGTAGCCAAAGTCCGGGATCCCTGCGTACCGCCAGGTGAGATAGGCGGCATCGCGGATTTGGATGACGGGGGCGATGCCCCGGTGTCGGCCCCACAGCTCGTCGTATTCCTTATCAAACCGGGTCACGGGTTCCACCTGAAGGCCGGGAATATTAGCGCACGCCGGGGCGACAGGATCCCCTTTCCGCCCTGCGGGCATGTTGCCGGGGTTCTTGAGGCCCAGGCAGGTGCGCAGCAGGGTCAGGGGCCGCAGGGGCGCAACCCTCAGGGGAAAGACGGTCAGCAGACGCCAGTCGAGATGCCGGGTGAAGCCGGGAAGGGACGCCTCGTTGGGAAAGCCCCAGACCGCGGCCAAGCGGCCCTCGGATTCGATCTGTTGGTAGACGTGCCGGGCCAGGGCGGTAAAGAGACCCTGCCTGCGGTAGTCGGGATCAATCATGGTATCGCAGGAAAGGGCGAAGCAGGTCTCCTGGCCCTGAACAACGAAGCGGGTGGGGATCACGGCATACTGTCCCACGATCCGGCCTTGTTCTTCAGCAAGGGCCCAGGCCGGCTCGCCTGCCGGGTTGTCGCGGAACTGCCATTGCCACGTTTCGGGCATCAGCCGGACAGGGTCCAGGTCCCCGAAGACGCATTGGCGAAGCGCCAGTATCTGAGCTTCGTCCCCTTTCCGGTAGTCCCGTATGTGCCAGGTGTGGGTCATCCCTTCAGCACCCTCAGAAACAGCCTCCCCTGATCGAATCGGAGGAGGGTATGGCCCTTGATGGACCGCATCAGATAGGAAGGCCGGAGATAAAACCGCAGATAGGCCCTTCTCAGCATGGATTTCAACGACCTGAGATCATGATGGACAAAGTTGTAATGGGGATAGAGGTGCGCGGGAAAGGCCTCAGGGTCGAGATGGATCTCCCGTGCGAGCCGGGTCCCGGGGAAGGGGACGATCAGGTGAAAGGCGACATAGTCGGGATCGAGCCGGATGGCCAGTCGGATGGTGGATTCCATGTCGGCCCGGGTCTCTTCAGGGAACCCGAAATTCATGAAGAGGGCGGTCCGGATCCCGTGCCTGCGGGCGATCGACACCGCCCTTTCGCAGTCCGAGACCGTGATCCCCTTTCCGGTCCGGCTGAGGATGCGGGGGCTCCCTGCCTCCACGCCGAAATGAATGAGGCGGCATCCGGCCTCTTTCATCCATTTCAGAAGATCGTCGTCCACATCGGTCACCCGCGTCTGGCAGCACCAGTGAATGCCCATGTCCTGCTGAATGAGGGCCTCGCAGAAGGAACGGACAAATTCCGGGTTAAGCGCGAATTCAAGGTCCATGAAGTAGATGCTTCGGACGTGGAATCGATCCCTGACATAGGCGGTTTCCTTCACGAGACGGTCAACGCTTTTCTGCCTGAAGCGCCGGCCGTACATCCCTAAGTAGCAGAACCGGCACCCATGGGGGCATCCCCTCGACCCTTCCAGGATGGCGAAGTCCGGCCCCAGGAACTCATACCCATAGCGGTCCATGTCAAGGAGGTGATAGGCCGGATACGGGAGGCTGTCTAACTCTTGGATGAATCCCCTTGGGACCGAACGGACCAACCGGTCGCCCTCCAGATAGGCGATGCCGGGGATGTCGGGCGGGATATCAGGGGAGGCGTCCCGTCGGGCCAGTTCCAGGATGGTCTGTTCCGGTTCGCCGAGGATGGCCAGGCGGGCCCGGCTTTGCCTCAGGATGGCCTCCGGCCGTTCGGTCACATGGGCGCCCATGATATAGAGCCGGTCCCTGGGGATCTGCCCGATGGCGCGGAAGAAAAACCCGATGTCCAGTGAAGGGCACTGCCACCGGTCATAGGGGGTGGAGGTCACGAAGACCTTGTCGCAGCGGGCCGCCCGCTGTCCGACGGCCTGCGAGGAGAGGCGTTCGATATTATTGTCGAGGATCCGCACAGAAAAACCGTCCTGTTCGAGCATGGCGGCCGCCGTCGCCAGGTCGAGGGGCTGCCAGATCCGTTTGAACTGCGGCTGCTTCTGCCGGCGGATCCCGGTCCAGTCGGGGTTGATGAGGAGGATGGTTTCAGAGTGCGTCATCGCTCTTTCCCGAAGGAGGTGGGTTGTATGCCTCGCTGGGCCAGATCGTTTTTCAGACCGGCGTCTGTGAGCAGATCGAGGTCTCTTTTCCAGTCGTAGCCCCAGTGACGGTATATATATAAGGTATGGGCGTCGCCGGTCCCGGGATGAAGAATGACCTCGACCGTGGGCGCCGATGTCTTGGATTGAAGCCGTGTTAGGGTATGGAGAAGCGCCTCTCGGGTCAATCTCCCGCCGGCCGACAGGAATCCCACCGAGGGGATGACCCTGCAGGCGGGCGCCAGCAAGCGGGATGCATAGAGCCGGGACCAGCCGGCGAGGCCGATCCACTGGATAAGCCGCCGAAGGCCGGCCTTCAGGGATGCCGGATCCACTATGGCGTCCCTGACAAAGGGGATGTCGTACGCCCTGACGATCTTGAGACAGACGCTGAGAAGCCCCGGAAAGAGATGGACAAACTGGTGGCTGTCTATGTGGCTGATCCGGATCCCTGCATGGAGGATGGTTTCCACCTGGGCGCGCCATTCGGCCCCCACCTCCCGGTAATCGATCTGCCCGGAGAAAATGCGCCTCAGGAGACGGTTCCTGGAAGGGAAGCGATCGCCCGAAGGGATGATGGACGACAGATCTCGAGGGCGGAGCACCGGCCGTTCGTCGCAGAGGGTCAGATGAACGCCCATATCCAGTGCGGGGGCATCTCTGGCCAGCGACATGGCCTCGAGGGCGGCCTCTCCTGCCGCAAGGATCGAAGCGCTGGTCAGGAGCCCCTCCCTGAACGAGCGGATGATCCCCCGGTTGACCCCCGAGGTCAATCCGAAATCGTCGCCATGAAAGATTACTCTCATTTCAATCAGGCAGACATGAGTCCCAATTATTTTGTCCCAAATTATTTTGCCATTTGCTGAAGATAAGCCGGAGGCCCGGCAACCTCAGGACCCCGGCGACTTTTTCCGGCGCTCCTTGATGAGGACGAGGATGAGGAGTGCGGCCAGGATGCCGGCCAGGGTGATCCATAGCCACCGGAACCTGCGAAACAGGTTTTCATCCGGGGCAACGGTGATCAGGGCCCTGGCAAGGGCTGTATGGTGGACCCCCTTCGAATCGTATTCAAAATAGGAGAAGACCGGATACGCGGCCCCGGGGAGGGCGGAGAAATTGCGGACCTCGAACGTCACGGTCTTGTCGGATCGCTGATCCATGTCAAATGCCTTTGTCGGTTGAGCAGAGGAGAATTCCTTGGGAAGGACCAGGGTGGCGCTTATCTTTTCAGGCGTTAGCCCCAGGTTTTTGACGTCAAACCGGAGCGTCCCGCTCTGGTGAAGGATCATGTCCCGGGCCAGGGCCGCCAGATCAGGGTTGACCGCCTCGCCGATATGGAAGGTCATCCCTGACAGGGCCGAAAAGGGGTACTGATTGGCGTCGTGAAAATCCACGCGCACGGTCATGGGGTATCGCCCTTTTCCGACCCCCCGGATCGCCCTTTCAAAGAAGGCCCGTTCCGACTGGCCGGGGTCGAGGTGGGCCACGACCGGGGAGGCATCGGTCAGGCCCAGGGCAATCAGGTGGACCTGAAGGTTGTATGCCGGGGCCGTCCCCCTGTTGGCAAAGGTGACCCTGGCCGTGACGCGGTCGGCCGATACCTCGACGGTGGTCTCGGTCTCGATCTTGAGGACGTCCGCGGTCGCAGGGGCGGCGGTCGAAACGATGCCAAAAAAGAGGAGCAGCCAGAGGGCAGCCTGCTCAAGAGTTGGGAATGGCATGGAATCAGGCCTCCTTTGAAGGGAACATGTTAGCGGGATGGGTCAGTATATCAAAGGCAACGGCGTTTTTGAAACCAAATTATAGGGAGGGTTATCAGAACTTGAAAAATGGAGTCATATCGGATACACTCCGGCACCGGCTTTTCCGTAACCCAGGTTAAGCGTTCAAGGTTCAGGGTTGAAGCAGACTAAGAACCTGGAACCACTGAGTTTAGTGCCTTATTGCCTGGTTTTCTGTCACAAAACGCAAGAAAAGGCGAATTGAGGAATTGAGGAATTGAGGTTCTAGGTCTGACAACCTGCGGACTGGTGGGGGGCTTATTGGATAACCCATTGTAAAAACAAGATGTTATTTGTGCCTTCGTGTCTTTATGTGAGTCCCGCTCTTGGCGGGATTGGTTGCTTAGCCCGCGTTAGGTACAAAGGGGAAAGGCTTTTCAGGTATAAAACGGAGAGACGGCCAAGGGGATGAACAGAGAGAGGACGGAATCGTTATTTCTGGAAACCGGATTCAAACGGCTCGAAGAGGGCCTGGGGTACGCCTTCCATAACCCCGAGTTGATGGTGCGGGCATTCTGCCACGCCTCCTACGTGAATGAGCGGGTCAATGGGGATCTGGAGGACAATGAGCGGCTGGAGTTTTTGGGAGATGCGGTGCTCGATCTGGCCGTCAGCCATCTCCTGATGCGGTATTTTGAGGATGCCAGAGAAGGGGACCTGTCCAAATTCAGGGCCATGCTGGTGGACGAGGCGGGCCTCTACGAGGTGGCTCAAAGGCTCGGTTTGGGCGACTACCTCCTTTTGGGAAAGGGGGAGGAACAGAGCCTCGGGAGGGAGAAGCCTTCCATCCTTGCGGACACCACCGAGGCCCTTTTGGGGGCCATCTATCTGGACGGGGGGTTCGACCGGGCCATGGAGATGATCGAGGACCTGTTTTTTCCGCTGTTAGAGCGGGTGGCAAGTCGGGAACGGGTCCATGATTTCAAGAGCCTCCTTCAGGAATATACCCAGCAGACCTGCAAGACCCTCCCCCGATACCGGCTCATCCGGGAGACCGGCCCGGCCCATGACCGATCGTTTCATGTGGGCCTGAGCCTGATGGGCAAACCCCTGACAGAAGGTGAGGGAAGGAGCAAGAAGGAGGCGGAACAGAATGCGGCCCGCGAGGCCTTTTTCCTGCTCAAGGAGCGGGGGCTTCCAAGATGAACATCCAACGTCGAACATCGAATGAAAAGCAACCATTAACTTTAGGCACTTTAGCTCACTTTAGGCACTGCTCTATTGAAACCCCTTATCATACCGATCTTTATCCCCCATATTGGCTGCCCCCACCGATGCATCTTCTGTGATCAGGAAAGGATCACGGCGCAGTCGGGCGGGACGATCGACGGCGAGCACGTGAGGGGGGTGCTGGACCAGGCCGTTCATTCAAAGACGTTCGATTCAGGCCGGAACCCGGAGGCGGCCTTTTACGGCGGGACCTTTACCGGGCTTCCTGTCGAGCGGATGAAACGGCTTTTAGAGGCAGTGGCTCCTTACATTGAAGATCGGGTGATCCGTTCCATCAGGGTCTCGACACGGCCGGATTTCATAGACGAGGAGCGCCTGAGCATTCTGAGGACATTTCATGTGACGACGGTCGAGCTGGGGGTCCAGTCCATGGATGACCGGGTCCTGACCCTAACGCGAAGGGGACACTCGGCCGCGGATGTGAGGGAGGCGGTTCGACGGTTGAAGCGGGGCGGCTTCAAGGTGGGGGTCCAGTTGATGCCCGGACTGCCGGGCGATACCAGAGAGACCTTTCGAGCGACCATCGAAGAGGTGATCTCCCTCAGCCCCGACATGGTCCGTCTCTATCCGGCGTTGGCCATCGCGGGAACAGGTCTTGCCCGGATGGTTGAGGCCGGGATCTACCGGCCGTTGACGCTGGATGAGGCGGTTGACCGGTGCGTCGATGGGACGATGCGCCTGGAGGGAAACGGGATCCCGGTGATCCGTATCGGTCTCATGAGTTCCCCGACGCTCCTTGAGCCGGGCCGGATTGCGGCAGGTCCGTGGCACCCTGCCTTCGGATTCCTGGTCCGCTCGGCCATCCATCATCGGGCCATTGGACCGGACCTGCCGGCCTTAGGAACGGCCGAAGAAATCCGAATATTTGCCCCGAGGCCTGAGATCGCACTCCTGAGAGGCCATCGGAACCAAGGAGTTCGGCGGATTGAACAGAAGACCGGCGCAGCGGTGATCGGGATCGAGGCGGATGAGACGGTCCCGAAAGGAAGGGTCAGGATCGAGGCGAGATGACGTTTTTATCCGGCTATATCGGGATCATCGGGCCCCCGAACGTGGGCAAGTCCACGCTCCTGAACCGAATTCTGGGGCGTAAGGCGGCGATTGTATCGCCCAGGCCCCAGACCACGCGGAACCGCATCATCGGGATCCACCATGAGGAGGGCGTGCAGATGGTGTTTATCGACACGCCGGGGATCCACATGACCCGAACCCCGCTCCACAAATCCATGGTGGCATCTGCCCTTGCGGTCTTTCAGGAGGTGGACATCCTGCTGGTCATGGTCCAGTTGGGCGAGGGGGATGATGCCGCCGTCTCGCCTATCCTGAAGCACCTGAAGGGGATGAAACGGCCATGCCTCCTCCTCATCAACAAGGTGGATAAGGTATCCAAGGAAATGCTCCTCCCCCTAATGGCAGACTATGCAAAGAGACATCCCTTTGACGCGATCATTCCCATTTCCGCCCTGACAGGCGACGGCGTTGACCTGCTCATGAATGAACTGAGGTCCCGATTGCGTCCGGGACCCCAATTTTTCCCGAAGGAGATGGAGACCGATCAGACCGAGAATTTCCTGATCGCAGAGGTGATTCGGGAGAAGATCTATCTTCATGTGCGACAGGAATTGCCCTATGCATGCGCGGTCACCGTGGAAAAGATCGACGACCTGCCAAAGAGGGACCTCCTCACGATCTCGGCCCGGATTCACGTCGAAACAGAGAGTCAGAAGGGGATCTTGATCGGCCGGGGGGGAAGAATGATTCAGGCCGTTGGGCGATCCGCCCGGATCGAGCTGGAAGAGATCTTTGGCGTTCGGGTTTACATAGATCTGACGGTAAGGGTGGAAAAAAACTGGACCCGGGATACGCGGGCATTGAGGCGGTTGGGGTATTAGGTGGAGGCGCATGGTGCAAGGCGTGAGGCGTGAGGGAAGGGGCCAAAAAAAACCAACCCCGCAAGGCGAGGTTGGTTTTACTTAGGAGGAAAGAGTAATTGAGTGACTTTCTTTGCTTTAATTATCATGCAAGACCCCTGCCAACATAGTCAGAATTAGGCATTTATTTTGCAACCATTTGTTTTTAATGGGGTTTTTTAACTGGGAACGAAAGGAGGCCCTTTGGGGCCTTCCACAAAAAGTCCAAGATGTTGTACCCCCCGACGGGCAAAAAATCAAAAAATGCCATAACCCCTTTAAACTTCAAGGTAAATATGAGTACCATTTTTTGTACTGTCAGACGGCGATATTGTACTTCCTCATCTTGTGCTGGATGAGGCTCTTGGTGATCCCCAGACTCCTGGCCGCATGGGCCTGAACATTGGCGTTCCGGACCAGGGCCCTTCTGACCAGCCGTTCCTCTATTTCCTCCAGGGCCCTCTGCAAAGGGATATCGGGCGGGATGAATCGCTCCACATCAAATTGCGTTTCCGCGCCGATCAGCTCTTCGGGGAGATCATCGACCGTAATCTGGGCGCCGGAATGGAGGACCACGGCCCGCTCGATGACATTTTCCAACTCCCTCACATTTCCGGGCCAGGGATAGGCGTAGAGGGCCTTCCAGGCCTCAGGACTCAACTGGATGGCGTCATCCGTGTCCCCGGCATGGAACTTCTGGATAAAATGCCTGACCAGGAGCGGAATGTCGTCGGGCCGCTCCTGCAACGATGGGACATCGATGTGGATGACATTGAGGCGGTAATAGAGGTCTTCACGAAAGACCCCGTTCTGGACATCCTCCTTGGTGTTCCGGTTGGAGGCGGACAGGACCCGCACATCCACGCGGATGGTGCGTGTGCCGCCGACCCGCTCGAACGCCATCTCCTGCAGCACCCGCAAGAGCTTGACCTGAAGGGAAGGCGGCATGTCGCCCACTTCATCCAAGAAGAGGGTCCCCTCGTCAGCCAGTTCAAACCGCCCCTTTTTCATGGCCACCGCCCCGGTGAAGGCCCCTTTCTCATGCCCGAAGAGTTCACTCTCCAAGAGGGTCTCGGTCAAGGCGCCGCAATTGATGGAGATAAACGGCCGGTCCTTTCGCTCGCCCTGATAGTGAATGGCCTTGGCGATGAGTTCCTTTCCGGTTCCGGAAGGCCCGGTGATCAGCACGGATGCCTTGGATCGGGAGACCTTGTCAACCAGGTCGTATACCTCGAGCATCGGTTTGCTCTTTCCGATCAGGTTGCCGTATCTGAACCGGTCGGAAAGGGCCTCGGTCAGGAGCCTGTTCTGCTTGACGAGCCGGTAGTTTTCCAGGGCCTTTTTGATGGTCAGCTTCAACTGCTCATTTTCAAAGGGCTTCTGGATGTAGTCGTAGGCATGCTTTTTCATTGCCTCCACGGCCAGCTCGATGGTCCCGTATGCGGTCATCATGATCACCGGCAGATCCGGCTTGATCTTCTTGCACGCCTCGAGGAGGTCCATGCCGCTCATGCCAGGCATTTTCATATCGGTGATCACCAGGTCCAGGTCGGCCTCTCGCACCGTGGCCAGGGCCGCCCGGGCGTCAATGGCCGTAACGATCTCATAGCCTTCCGCCCCCAGGAGGGCCTCGAGGACCACCAGGTAGTTTTTTTCATCGTCTACAATCAGGATCGTTTCCATTCTAAACCAAGTGTCTAAAGTTAAAACCGACCATTCACGGGTTCATGGGTTCATGGGTTTTGCATTTACAGCGGGAGCCGGATCATCACCCGGGTCCCCGTCGGTCCTTCCAGCCCGGACGCCGCGGCCCTGCTTTCGATCCATATCCTGCCATGATGCCCCTCAATGATATTCCGGACGATCGACAGCCCGAGGCCCGTTCCCCTCTCCTTGGTACTGAAAAAGGGATTGAAGATCTTGTTGAGGTCCTTTTCGCTGATCCCGGCGCCGGTGTCTGCAATCTCGACCAGATAATGGCCGTCTTTCTCCTCGGTCACATTCAGCAGGATCTTCCCCCCGTTCGGCATGGACTGAATGGCGTTTAAAAAGATGTTGAGGAAGGATCGATAGAGCTGTTCTGCGTCTGCCCGGAGCTTCAGGGGACGGTGGTTGAGGTCGTTCTGAAGGGAAATCCCCTTCTTGTCAAGTTCCGGGCCCAGGAACAAAAATGTCCGCTCGAGGATCTGGTTGAGATCGCACTCCTGAAAATTGGGCGTCATGGGCCGGGCAAAGTCCAGGAACTCGGTGACAATATCGTTGAGTCTTCCGGATTCTTCAACAATCAGTTTTGTGAGCCGCGTCGTGGATTCGGCGGCGCCGGGCATGGACCCCAACAGCTCGGCCGTGCTTCGAATAATGCCCAAAGGATTTCGGATCTCATGGGAGACCCCTGCCACCATTTCCCCCAATGCAGCCAGACGCTCGGCATGATTCAACTGGGCCTCGAGTTGCCGCTGCTCCTCGGCCCGTTCATCGATGATCCGCTCGGCCTTCCGGACGATGAGAAGAAGGGCCACGAAGATCATCCCCATAATGAGGATCGAAAGGCCGAATGTCAGATACTGAAACCGGATAACGGATTTGTACTCCTCGCTCAGGTCCTGGATCAGTTCAAAGACGCCCAGTACATATTCGCTCTCGCCAAGGAAGTGGCCGATTCCTGTGAAGGGGATATAGGTCCGAAGGCTTCTCTTGCCCCCCATCTTTTCAATGCCCAGGCCCCAGAGGGTATCCCCTCCGGATATCAGCCCGGAGGAGTTCTCTCCCATGACGGCCCTCTTGTAGCCCAGGCTCTCCCGCACCTTCTTTCCTAAGAGACTGGGATCGGTGCTGTATGCGATCACGCCGTTGTTGATGTCGTAGATATTCACCAGGTCGATCTTGAAGCTGTGGGTGGTGTTTCTGACAATGCGATCCATCAACTCATACTGCACCTTCTCCCTTAGCCTGATTTTGCCGAATTGGTTGGTCACGGGGAGGACAAAATTCTGAAAGACCTGATGGTTCAGGTTTTCCCCCAAGAGGAGGGCATAATTTTCATGGCTCCTCATCAGGATGTCCTTGGCCTGCCGGGAGATGACCATGGAGAAGGGAAAACTGAAGATGATCAGGACGAAGAAGGACGCGTAGGCAAAAAATTTGACCAGGCGGAATTGCCTGCCGTTGTCGTCTGTATGTGTCTGAGTCGGTGTCATGCGGGCTTTCGGCAAAATAATTTAGGGCAACGTAATTAAATGCTAATTGAGTTCAATCCCTGAATTCCTCAGGCAATGGCATTGATTCCTCAGGCACGCTGCAATAGATGTTGTTGTGGGTTTGGTTGAGGCATTGACAATGGTTGCGTATTGTTATCTTATTCTTTAAGGTGGGTTGGAGTCAACAGGTTCCAGGAGGCGCCCTTTTTGTGATGAGAATCGATGCTGTAAAAACCAAGAACCTTCCATTCATGCTGTATGCGGATACCCATGGCCGGATCTATGAACACCCGCATCTGAGAATGTTGGGCCTTTCGGGGTCTGTGCCGCAGGCCATCGCGGAAGAGGATCTGGCGCCGATGCCGGCCTTCAGCAAGCTCTTTTACATCCCCGATGCCCCGCCCATCGGTCTCGATCCCGACACAGGGAAAACCGAGATCCTCTCGGAGATGGCGATAGACGGGGTCCCCCATAGGTGCTGTGCCGTGGCCGCCTTCCTTGAACCGGGATGGGTTCGGGGCCATCTTCCGGCGGCCGACTACAGGGCCAAGGCATACACCCTCCCCTCGTGGGCCTACGGGGCCGTGGGTTTCAGGGAGGACGGGTACTGGGTGTCGGGATTCCAGATAGAATACAACCCTAAGTGGGATCCTCGAAACTACGACGACAGGAAGCTGGTCTCTGCCATTCGCCGGTTCAGAAAACGAAACCCGGAAGGCCCTCTGGTGAGGCACCTGGTCCGCTGCGCAACGGAAAACCACTGTTTCGCGGCCAAAAATCTCTTCTTGGGGAGATGGGAGGCCCCCCTGCCGGTCAGTCGCAGGTGCAACGCCGCCTGCCTGGGGTGCCTCTCCCTTCAACCGGTTGCCTCCTTCGAGGCGTCTCATGAACGGATCTCCTTTACCCCCTCACGGGAGGAGATCGTTCGTTTGGCGGTAGGGCACTTAACCCATGCGCCGGAACCGATTGTCAGTTTTGGCCAGGGTTGCGAGGGCGAACCCCTGACAGAGTGCCGGCTCATTTCGCAAAGCATCCGTGAGATTCGACGGGAGACGGGGCGGGGGACGATCAATCTCAATACCAATGGGAGCCGGCCGGACCGGGTTCGGGACATTGCCGCAGCCGGCCTGGACTCTATTCGAATCAGCATGAACAGCGCGCGGCCGGAGGTCTACCATGCCTATTATCGACCGAGGGGATATGCGTTTAACGATGTGGTGGAGGCCATTGCCCTGTCCAGGGACCTGGGCCTCTATACCATGATCAACTACCTGGTCTTTCCGGGGATCACTGACCAGGAGCCGGAGATCGAGGCCTTGAAACAGCTTATTGACAGAACCGGGGTCAACTTCCTTCACCTCAAGAACCTGTGCATTGATCCGGCCCTCTATCTGGAGAGAATCCCGGGTCCCAGGGGGCCGGGCATGGGCATGAGCCGGATGGCCGAGATCCTGAGGGACGAATTCCCGAACCTGGAGGTAGGGTATTTCAACCAGGCGGTCAGACGTGACTAAAGTGAGCTAAAGTGACCAATGCGGCATAGCCGCAACCAAAAAATATCTCACACAAAGAGACACAAAAGGTTTTCTTGTTTTTTGTGACAGAAAACTGGGGAATAAGATACTAAAGTGTGGAGTGTGGAGTTTTAAGAGTGGAGTCAGCCCTTGTGATTCAAATGGTTCCCTCAACTTTAGGCACTCCAAACTCGTAACTCCAAACTTCGACCACCAGTATCCAGAATCCAGAATCGAGTATCCAGCCTAAAACAGCGTCAACTGCCGGGCCGGGCGTTTTTTCGGTGTCCAGCCTTGGCGATCGAGGGGCCGGCGCACATTTTCAGGAATGAGGGAGAGGAAGGGCGATGGGTGCATCTCGAGAGAACGGCCATTGAGGAAACGGCGCCGAACGTGCGACAGGATGAGCCGCGACCGGGCCCGGGTCATCCCCACATAAAAGAGGCGTCGTTCCTCTTCCAGGTCCCGGTGTTGGAAGAGGAGACAGGGGAGGAGCCTGTCCTCGCACCCGGTGATAAAGACCACCTCCCATTCAAGCCCTTTGGCCGCATGAAGGGACATGAGCGCGACCCGGTCGCCCTCCAGCAGCGCATGATCTATGCCTCGCTCCAGGGAAAGGGTATCCAGAAAGGCCTCCAGATCCCCTTCGCATTGGACGGCCAGGTCCCTGAGACGGGACAGGGCCCGGTCGGCCTCGTCGGAATCCGTCTCAAGCCCGAGGAGCGTCAGGGCCTCGTCCAGTATGTCTGAAATCCGGCTCTCCCCTCCATCCGGTCTGGGTCTCTCTTTGGCAGTGACAGGAACCCCCTTGGGCCTGAGTTGCTCCCAGGCACGGGCATAGTGACGGGCATCGGGGTAGCGGAGGACCTGGAAATATCGCCAGAGGACATTCACCGGATATCTGGATACGAGAGGGGCATCTCCCGACCGGACGCATGGAATGCCGGCCCGGTCCAGGGCCTTTTGGAGGGCGTCCCCCTGGGCATTGAGCCGGTAGAGGACGCTGATGTCTCCAAACCCCAAGACTCCCTCCCCCTCGTGTGGGGCCACCCGGCCGCTGTCCATGGAGAAGTGGGAGGTGCCGCCCATCAGCCGCTCGACCTGTGCCACGATCATCTCCGCCTCCTCGGATTCGGTGCGGCAGGAGGACAGGGCGATGGGTCCCCCTCCCGAACACTCGGGAATCAGGGGACGATCCCTTTGAACGACCCCTGCCGATCCCTCGAGAATCGACGGGGCGGACCGGTAGTTGCGGGTGAGGACAATCTCTTTGGCGCCGGGGAAATCCCGGGTAAACCGGTGGAAGTTGACCACATCTGCCCCGCGGAAGCCGTAGATGGCCTGATCCGGGTCCCCGATGGCGCAGATCTCCCCATTTCCCCGGTGGACCAGTTGCTTCAGGATTTGGACCTGGACCGGATTCGTATCCTGGTATTCGTCCACGAAGATCCAGCGAAAGGGTTCGCCATCCGCCCGATATGCCTCGGGGTGGTTTCGAAGGAGTCTCAGTGCCTCGATCTCCAGTTCATCCAGATCCAGCATGCCGGCCTCTCTCAGGGTCCGCTGGTATTCACGGCACAGGTGAAGGCAGTCGCTTCCATCATCATTAACTGTCTGGGGACCTGTCACATGGTCGGTCCTCCAGCGCGAAAGGGCCTTGAGGAAACGGGTCAGGGAAGGTCTTCTGCCGGAGCTGTTGCGGTCCAGGACATCCCTCGCCATCTGTTCCCTGTCCGTCTCGGAGCAGAGCGCAAAGTCGGTCGGGAGGCCTGTGAGGGCGCCATGATTTCTGAGAAGGTCCAGGCAGAATCGATGGAAGGTCGCAACCCGCACCCGTCCTGGCTCAGGAATCGAAAGGAGCCCGGCGATCCTGTCCCCCATCTCACCTGCCGCCTTTCGAGTAAAGGTGAGACAGAGGACCTGTTCCGGCCTGGCCCTCCCTTCTCGAATGAGATGGGCGATCCGGTGGGTTAGGGTCAGTGTCTTTCCCGTGCCGGGACCTGCCGCGACGAGGAGATGGCCTTTGTCGTAGAGCACCGCGGCCCGCTGCTCGGGATTGAGGGGGTCGATGACCGGGTCTGCCGGCCACGAGGGGGCCTGCATGGTCTGATCTCTTCCCGATCCAGGTCTTTTTAGGAGAGAGACCGGTGCAGGTGCGGGGGCGTCAGGGGGCGTGGAGGCGATCGTTGCGAAGAGGCCCTTCTGTCCGGCCGCAGTCGCTTTTTCTGACTCCTGAAACAGGTGGATGGTCCCGAAGTGGCCGTCA
>JAUPKI010000451.1 GCA_030837545.1 Thermodesulfobacteriota bacterium
AAATACCTCCATTGGGTCGTCTATTTTCAGGTTTAAAGCGACGAATCAGGTGGTCTCTTATGGTTGTACGCCTCCAAAATTGGATCAGGGGACCCAGAATGCAACCTTGAATCCCGCTACAGCGGGAAACCCGTGAACGGTTATGCTTCTATTTTATCTCTGTTTTAAATAAAAAACAAGATGCATGCACAGGGGCGGCTCATGAATCGGGCGGTGCCGAGCTAATGGCCTTTGCACCCTTTCAGGGGAGGGTCTTGTCAGCGCGTTTCGTGCATGTGCAGATGGGAGACATGACATGGAAAAGCATCTCCTCGTGACGATGAGCGAAAGAGAGGACGGCCTCTTCGGGGTTCGATTCGTCGGAAACTTTTTTATCAACAAAGAAGGTATGAAACTGACGCTATTATACACTACGCCCAAGGCGCCAGGCCTCCGGGAGATCGATCGGGATAGCGACTTGCAGGCCAGGAAATCAGAGGCCAAAGGACGCCAGGCACTCGAAAGGGCAAAGGCGTTACTCCTTAAGACTGGTTTTGGCCCAGATCAGGTCATCACTAAACTGCAGGGACGCAGGGTTTCCAAGGTCATGGAGATCATTCAGGAGGGTGCAAAAGGTCTTTATGACGTGGTGATCCTGGGTAGAAGAGGATTGTCCTGGCTGGAGCAGGCCTTTGACGAAAGCGTAACCAAAGATCTCATGGAAAAGACATGTGATTTTCCGATCTGGGTATGCCGCAGACCTGACTTGGGCCGACGCAACGTGCTGGCCTGTGTGGATGGCTCACCTGCATCTCATCGCATGGTAGACCATATCGCACATATTCTCGATCAGGAAAAACAACAGGCCGTAACGTTCCTTGCAGTCGGCAAGAAGGGTCGCATCGCCGACAAGAAAACGGACACGATCCTTGCGGATAGCAGAGAGATGTTGGTCAGCAGGGGATTCCCATACGAGAGAATCCAGCTCAAGCGGATCGAGGAAGGCCCGATCAGTAAGATCATCCTGAAGGAGGCCGACGAAGGGCGTTTCGCTGCCGTGGCCGTGGGCCGGACCGGAACAGGCCAGGGACTGCTGAAAAAGATTTTTGTCGGTTCTGTCAGCCAAGCCCTGTTTCAAGAGCTTCAGGGGGCCGCCCTCTGGCTGGCCTGAACCTTAAATGATCTATATCGTGCGGAGGTAAACATGAAGATCAAGACCGGCGACCTGCCAGGAATCGGAAAACGCTATTCCTTTGAAACCGCGGAAGGAGAAAAGCTCGTGGTGATCCTTCATCAGAGCGGACAACGGGAATTGTACCATTTTACCAGATCTGATGAAGATGAGCCGGATTTTACCTTAAGATTGAATGACGAAGAGGCCCGCCAGTTGGGCACCCTCCTTCTGGGCGTGGATTACCAGCCGGTCGCCGATGACCGAGTGGAATTATTACTGAAAAAGGTCAGAATCGAGTGGATTCAGGTGGCGCCGGACAGCGAACTGGCCAACAAAAAAATCATCGATTCCCGCATCAGGAGCAAGACCGGCGCCACCATCATCGGCATCCATAGAGGCCAAGACATGATCGGCAGCCCGGATATCGACGAGGTGATACTGCCCGGCGACACGCTGATGGTCATCGGCAACCGGGAACAGACGAAAAACGTCGATTCCCTGTGCCATTCATGCACACTGGGCTTCGCGTCGGATGATAAGAAAAACGATCCCAATCCATAACAACGTGTTGATCTTGCAAAAGGTCGGAAACTACAGGTTGTCGAGCCTGGCTTTAGCGCTGAATCGTCAAAATATTTCGCAATCCCTGAATTCCTAAATTCCTAAATCCATGCAAAAGGTGCTTTTTGCATGGGCGTCAAAGGTAGCTCGTGGAAAACATACCCTTTCTACTCGTGGAAGGGCTGATGCTGTTCGCTTTTTTCACGATCAGCTTTGCCTCCCAGAAATTCAGACTCCCATCGGTCCTGCTCTATATTGTACTGGGGGCCGCTGTTTCCTCTCTGTTTCTCAAGAATGAGTTGCTCCATATCGCCGCTGAGATCGGGATTGTCCTGCTGTTTTTCATCCTTGGACTTGAATTTCCATTGACCCGAATGGTCGCCCTTTCGAGACGCATCTGGCCGTCAGGGTTGCTGGATGTTGTGTTGAATCTGGGCGGTGCTATGGGCGTTGCCTTGCTCTTCGGCCTGGATACGGTCTCGGCATTCACCATCGGCTCGATCGCCTATGCCACCAGCTCGTCGATATCCGCCAAGATGCTCGACGAAAAGAAACGGCTGGCCAATCCGGAGACCGAGTTCATTCTGGCCCTCCTCATATTTGAAGACCTGGTGGCCCCCGTCGTCGTCTCTTTTCTTGCCAGCGTACATGGGGGCGATATCCTCTCAGCAGGCTTCATGGGACTTCTCGTTTTGAAAATTATCATCCTGACCGCCGGGGCTATCCTCATGGGCCACTTCGGCTTCAAACATCTCAATAATTTCATCGCCAAATACATCGAGAACGACTTCATGCCTCTCCTGGCGGTGGGTCTGGCCCTGGGCTATGCCGGGCTGGCCATTTCCCTCGGATTATCTGAGATCTTGGGCGCCTTTATGGCCGGCGTCATGCTGTCTGAGACGGGGAGGTCATCTGAAATCGAGCATCTCCT
>JAUPKI010000452.1 GCA_030837545.1 Thermodesulfobacteriota bacterium
AGGCCCCTGAAAAAGAGACCCTTTCCTCTCGTGAAACGCTCTATATATTCATTTTTTTAATTATCTTGAGAGTCCAAAGTTCTTTCGTCATGTCCAGCGGCGGGATTGGATTCCGGCGCCTGCCCCGGACCCGATCCGGGGTTCGCCGGAATGACGGCAAGGTGTAATGGGATAGATTGCTGCCACATCGCTCATGGCATAGGCTACGTGAGCCGCGGCCTCGTTTCCTTCAATGGTCTTTATTATCGGGCTCATGGCAAATTCTCCTCTCTTTCAATTCATTATGTTTCCGCTACTGAATGGCGTGGGCTTTTTCAGGCATAGGAATGCAACAAAGATGATTTGCTAATACGCAAAGTTATTTTTTAGATCAGATTCCTCTATCTTTGTCAAACAATTTTTTTGGTTTGTCGGTTTTGTATAGAAAACATCCCTCCCGAGACACCGAACCATGTCCGCATGGGAGGCGCCAAGGTACAGCCTACGCCTCTTCTCATGTCTGGGAATCTGTAACTGCTCAAAAAAATGCGATTTCTGGAGGGACGCTATCTATGGCGATTGTCCTTAGACGCCAGCTCGACAATCAAGGACCGGCTTCCTTTATAGTATTCGTACCCGGCGCCGCCTCTTGAAGCTCTCTTTGGCCGAAGCTCCGTCAACAGATTATTGCAAACCTTTGCCGGGGTTTTCGAGAAATCCGCAAAGAGGAAACGCCATCTTTCCCCGTTGATCTTAGCGGTCTCTTTTACCAGGGTCGTTTTGCCGATGCCGTATTTCCCGGTTACGACGAGATTCTTATCCTCGGCCAATGCCGCGGTGATAGCCGCTATTTTTCTTTCCCGACCCCAAAAAAGCATCTCTTGCGGTCCCTACGGGGCCTCGCTCTGAGCAGAACCGCCCCCAGGAGACACCCTCGCCATGAAAAAGACCCCGAGGAGTCCAACGATCACGGCGTAGGCAAAGCCCCATGCAGGCCCCACCCCCGCCCAGAGGAGACCTACCATAAAGCTTGAGACGAAATCGCCAATTCCGTTCACAACACCCAGAACGCCGTAAGCCGTGCCCGCAAGGGTGTCATCCACATAGTCCCGGACGGCGATGCCTTCCACTGTGTCCTCCCAGGCGATAAAAATCCCCGCAAGGCTGAAAAAGAGAATGAACCACCAGATTGAGCTGACCACGAGGGCAAAACCCATAAAGGTGAGCACGGCTACCCCGTATCCCACAGCAAGGTAACGGGACCTTGAAAATCGGTCGCTTAGCGCACCGATGGGGTAGGAGGCGACGGCATAGAAGATATTCCTGAGCAGGTAAAAGAGCGCGGCCAGCCGCGAGGCCTCGATAAGGCCCATCTGGGGCTCCATGACCGTCGTTGCACGAAGGATCATGAGGGTGGGGGCGAAATCCGCCATTCCGAAAATGCCCACGGCAAGCAGAAATTGACGGTAATCTTTCGGCATGGCTCGAAGGTTTCCCATCAATCGCATGCCCTTCTTGGGCGCCCGCCTTTTTTCCGTCACCATAACGATGGAAATGACTGAGAGGATGCCGGGCACGAGGGTCAGCAGGAAGATCACCCGGAAATCTCCGCCAGGGGCGCCGGAGAGCATTGGAACCCATCGCCAAAGTGCCTCCATCATCCCGGGATGGTTCGCGATCCAGGTCAGGAGGCCGAAGGCTGCAAGGGGACCTGCCACCGCGCCGGCCGTATCCCCCATCCTGTGAAAACCGAAGGCCTTTCCTCGGTCTTGTGGTGAGACCGACTCGGCCAGCATGGCATCGCGAAGTGGACCGCGTATGCCTCGGCCAAGCCAGCCGACAGACCTGCCGATGAGAATCAAAGGCCAGGCAAAGGCAAAGGCAAAAACCGCCTTGGACATGGCGGTGAGTATGTACCCAAAAACAGTCCATGTCTTGCGATGACCGATCTTGTCACTGTGATATCCGGCGCCGAGCTTGACAAAGCTGGAAATAGCGTCTGCAACCCCTTCGATAAAGCCCAGGGCCGCAGCCGAGGCCCCTATGGTCTGCATGAATTGAGGCAGGACGGAGGTCGCCATCTCGTGGCAAAAGTCACTCAGGAAGCTCGTCAGCCCGAAGGCAAAGACATTCCGGTTCAACCATTTTCCCGTACTCGGATTGGCCTCATTCACCTTCCAATCCTCCTGTATCACAGATTTGTGTGAGTGGCCCCAATGATCAGCAAGACTGTCCATAGCTCCTTGGAGTGTCTGAGGAACCAGGTCCTATGCAAGCTGAAAAAATCCCTCGAAATTCATTTTTAATCACACAGCCGTCCCCACAAACGCCTGGCCATCCCTAAAAGAAGCATCTCGGGTCAATGTCGCTGTGTTAGTCTCTCCATTTTCGAGAGGAGGGTCAAACCGGCCACCGCATGCCATGTGGCATAGAGAAAGGGGGCCCCCCCGTTCTTTCTCGCAAAGCCTCCCCCTCGCGTCTTGCATCTTAGGATAAAATCCCGGGCCATATCAGGGGACCGAGGCGCGCCGCCCAGCAGGGCGAGGGCACTAAGGCACCAGTGGGTGTTCTCGATGAAGGATGTGGTCCCTGGAAGGCCTCCGAACCCGCCATCCGGGGTCTGGCATGCCTGGAGCCATCGGATCAGCTCTTCCTTTGTGGTACGAAAGGGCGCCGGCGATCCTTCATGAAGGTACAGCCCCCTCCAGAGATCTTCCGCGGTCCTCCAGGTATCGGGCCGGCCGCGGTCGAGAATTCTGCCATCATCCATGGATGGGGCATCGGGACCCGTCCTCCGCAGCAGTTCTGCTATGAAGGATGGATACTCCCTCCGGATTCTTGTGAGGTAGTACCGTTCGCCAAGGGAGACCACCTCTTTGAGTTTTTTACCCAGGAACCTCTCTATCCAGCCCTGATCGGGACATACCCCACAGAAAGCACACACAACAAGGTACTGGTATGCCGTTCTAAGAGACCATGTCTCCTTGTCCTCATTATGCATGAGAAAGGCCCTTAGATGGGGGTTTCGCTTGAGTTCTTGGAGTTCTCTTTCCGAAACGGGCTGGATCGTTTCCAGGATTTGAAGGGCCTGGTAGGTATCCTCAACGCTCGCAGGAAGGCTCGGGGCAAACCCAAACCCACCCGATGCTTGCCATCGGCTCATGACGAAATCTACCACATCATCCTGAATGCCTGGAAGCATCGTGTTCCTTTTCGTCCAGGTATTGGGACATTCCATCCGATCAAAGTTAGGCGCCCAGTCAGGGGGGACCCTCGCAGGGCATGGAAACAAAAAACCCACCCGGAACTTCAGGTGGGGTAGGCATCGCCGCTCCTACCCCAAAATCGCTCTTAGGGTAGAAGTCATCATCCCTTCATCAAGGGCGGTTCATGGCAGACCTCATTGCCGCATATGGCGCTCTTCAATACTCAAGAAGGCGAATTCTGTCAAGTGGTTTTACCGCAAAAATGCGTTTTGAACCACGCGAATGACTCGAATGAGCAAAGGGCCTGGTTATCCTGTGAGAGAGGATTTCCAGCCTCGATCCTCGTGGCGAGGACGCCACTCACACAGGGAATTTTCCTGTGCAGCAACGACGAACCCTTCTCCATGAGGATTTGGAAAAACAGGATCAGAGACTTGGCCTTAATTTTGCTCGCGGGTCTTATGAAACGAGATATGGGGCCAGTCTTCCATGACGAAATCAAGGCGCCACGAGCTGGGGGCAAGATAGGCCAGTCGTCCCTGTGCGTCATAGGCCACATTGTCAACGTGTTTGTTCGTAAACTCCTTGAGCCTTTTCGGATCATCGCAGTCAATCCAACGCGCTGTAGAAAACGCCACCGGTTCATAGACCGCATCCACGCCGTATTCGGCCTTCAGACGTGCCACGGTCACATCAAACTGCAAGGCCCCGACCGCCCCAAGGAAGTAGTCCGTACCCGTCAGTGGGCGGAAAAACTGCACCGCGCCCTCCTCCGCCAGTTGGACCAGCCCCTTTTGAAGCTGTTTTTGTTTTAGAGGATTCTTGAGGATCACCCGGCGGAAATGCTCGGGGGCAAAGCTGGGGATACCC
>JAUPKI010000453.1 GCA_030837545.1 Thermodesulfobacteriota bacterium
AACGAAGGCGGGTCTCGCTCCCGAACATCTGGTGAACAAAACTCGAAAGGGTCCCCTTCAGATCGCCAAAGGTCACCCCTTCGTCCACCAGGAGGCCTTCCACCTGGTGGAACATGGGCGTGTGGGTCACATCCGAATCGCGGCGATAGACCTTCCCAGGCGCAATGATGCTGACCGGCGGTTTGCGGGATTCCATCACACGGACCTGCATGGGCGAGGTGTGGGTCCTCAAAACAATATTGTCAGAGATATAAAAGGTGTCCTGCATATCCCGGGCAGGATGGTCTCGGGGGATATTGAGCGCCTCGAAGTTGTAATAATCGAGTTCGACGTTGGGTCCTTTCACCACCCGAAATCCCATTCTCGAAAAGATCCGGCAGACCTCCTGGATGACCCGGGTGATGGGGTGAAGGTGTCCTCGAAACGGCTCCCTTCCCGGAAGGGTCAGGTCCATGAGGCCCACTCCACGTTCCGCCCTAAAACTCAGATGTTCCTTTATCTGCTCGAAGCGCTCTGAGAGATTCCTTTTGAGAAGGTTGGCCAACCTCCCCATCTCGGGGCGCTCTTCGGGCGCCATCCCTCCGACGCGCTTCATGAACGATGTGAGCTGACCCTTTTTGCCTAAATATCGGATCCTGAATTGCTCGAGCGCCGAGAGATCCGCAATCGCGTCAATCTCCTTCAGGGCGCGTGCTTCCAGTTCAAGGAGTTGCTCTTTCATCGGCTTATCTGTTGGAACCGTGTAGGCGCTTACTGGGCCATGCTCACTAACCGGGAAAAGCCCTCCGGATCATGGACCGCCATATCGGCGATCACCTTACGATCCAGAAGGACCCCGGCCCGTTGCAGACCTCCGATGAAGCGGCTGTAGGACAGCCCGCGTTCCCTGGCAGCGGCATTAATCCGGACAATCCACAGACTTCGGAAATCCCTCTTCCGCACCCTTCGATCCCGGTAGGCGTACACGCCGGCCCTCATCACCATGGCATCGGCGGTCCTGAGCTGTTTGCTGTGCCCTCCCCGGAAGCCCTTGGCGGCCTTCAATACCTTGTTTCTTCTTCTCCTGGCCTTAAAGCCTCTTTTTACCCTTGGCATGGTTAAACCTCTTTTTGTAATATCATATTGGCAGAGCGCTGCCTCAAACAACGCCTGAGGCGCTACGCCGCAATAGACCAGCATGCCGAATCAGGCATTCACGCAACAACTGCTCCCGATTCGATACACTGGCCCTCCACTCACGATCCCGGCCCAGGGGGCCAGGCTGTTAACCTTCCATCTGATCCGGAAACGACCTATAGATATGGAATCAGTTTGGACACCTGTTTCAGATTGGTGCTGTCCACCAGGCTCGATTTCCTGAGATTCCGCTTCCGTTTTGTGCTCTTTTTGGTGAGAATATGACTTGAATAGGCCTTGCTTCTCACAATCTTTCCCGTACCGGTGGTCTTAAACCGCTTGGCAGCCCCACGGTTCGTCTTTACCTTGGGCATTTCTTACCTCCATCTGCGATGGCGAGATCCGGCCCGACGCACGTTCTGCATGGCCTGCAACCCTCTGCATGGCCGTGCAACCCGCACCCCCCCGCCAGTTCTCACCCCGCTCTCTTATTTTGGGATAATGACCATGGTCATTCTGTTCCTCGCCTCTCTGGTAGGCGGCTGTTCGATGCCGCCGTCTTCCGAGACCTCTTGAGCGACCCGCATCAGGATCTCTTCGCCGGCATTCATGTAGGCCATCTCTCTCCCCCTGAAAAAAACCGTGACCTTCACCCGATGTTTCTTCTCAAGAAATTTCTTGAGGTTCTTGATCTTAAAGGCGAGGTCGTGATCCTCGGTGTGGGGACGGAGCTTAATCTCCTTCATCTGGCCGCCTCGGCTCTTTTTTCGAGCCTCCTGGACCTTCTTGCTGGTCTGGTACCTGAACTTGCCGTAGTCCATGACGCGACAAACCGGCGGGTCCGAATTGGGCGCCACCTCGACAAGATCCTGCCCCTCATTTCTGGCCGCTTCCAAGGCATCTCGCAAGGAGACGATGCCTAATTGCTCCCCTTCAGCGGAGATCAATCGCACCGTCCTCGAATGGATGTCTTCATTTATCCTGACGTCTTCAGATTTCTTTACTATGGTCATTACCTCCTTTGCTGGGTTTCTTCCCTGATCAGGTCAATGAATGCCTCCGCGCGCATCAGCGAAAGATTCTGACCGCTTCTCTGCCTCGGGGTTACCCCGTCATGATCGCATTCCGCGTCCCCCACAATCAGCATATAGGGGACCTTGTTCAGTTGCGCCTCTCTCACCTTGAGGCCCAGTTTTTCGTTTCGAAAATCGGCCTCAACCCGAATATCCGCATCCCTCAGGGTCTGATAGACCTTATCGGCATGGGGGATATTCCGGTCCGTCACCGTCAGTACGACCGCCTGCACCGGCGCCAGCCAGGTGGGGAAGGCGCCTGCAAAATGTTCAATCAAGACCCCGATGAATCTCTCGATGGCGCCTAAGATCACCCTGTGAATCATCACCGGCCGGTGTTTTTCGCTATCTTTTCCAATATACGTGAGATTGAATTTTTCAGGAAGCGTAAAATCACACTGGATGGTGGCGCACTGCCATTTCCTCCCCAGCGCATCCTTCAGTTTGACGTCGATCTTGGGGCCGTAAAAGGCCCCGTCGCCTTCATTGATCTCATAGGCCAGACGCTCATCTTCCATGGCCTTGACGAGGGCCTGGGTAGCGAGTTCCCAATCCTCGTCCGATCCGATCGATTTTTCGGGTCGCGTGCTGATCTCCAGGTCATACTCAAACTGAAAGATCCCCATCACTTCTTTGACGAAATCGAGCACCCCTTTGATCTCCTCGTTGAGCTGATCGGGCCTACAGATAATATGGGCATCATCCTGGGTGAACTCGCGGACCCGGAAGAGACCACTCAGGACCCCGGAACGCTCATGCCGGTGAACCGTGCCCAATTCGAAATATCGTTTGGGCAGATCGCGGTAACTCCTCAATCTGGAGGAATAGATGAGCATATGCGACAGACAGTTCATGGGCTTGATCCCGTAGGACTGCTTATCGATCTCGGTAAAATACATGTTCTCCCGGTAATTCTCGAAATGACCCGATCTTTTCCACAATTCCGTCTTCAGGATCTGTGGACCTCTGACCAACTCGTATCCCCTTCTGAGATGTTCCCGTATCTCAAATTCCTCAAGGATGTGCCGCAACATGGCCCCCTTGGGGTGCCAGACGATCATGCCGGCCCCGATCTCTTCATAGGTGCTGAAGAGTTCGAGTTGGGGTCCCAGCTTCACATGGTTTCTCTTTTTCGCCTCTTCCAGCCAGTAGAGGTGCTTCTTCAGGCTCTTCTGATCTGCGAATGCCACCCCGTAGATCCGACTCAGCATGGGCCGGTGCTCGTCCCCCCGCCAATAGGCCCCGGCGACCCGGGTCAAATGAAAGGCCTGGATCATTCCGGTGGACGGGATATGCGGCCCCCGGCACAGGTCGGTAAAGCTCCCCTGAGTATAGAGGGAGACATGATCAGCATCCAAGTCTTCAATCAGTTCCACCTTATAATTCTCGGCCTGATTCCTGAAAAAATCGATCGCCTCCTGGCGTCCCATCTCCCTTCTAACAAAGGGGAGGTCTTCCCGAACGATCTCTTTCATCTTTTCTTCGATAGCAGGGAGATCGTCCTCCCTTAACGGACGATCATAGTCAAAATCATAATAAAACCCATTTTCAATGGCCGGGCCGATGGTGACCTTTACCCCCGGAAAAAGCTCCCTGACCGCCATGGCCATGACATGCGAGGTACTGTGCCGGAGAATCTCAATGCCCTCCTCGGACTGCACATAGACAGGCTCCAGTTCAGCCCCGTCTTCAACGGCGGTGGATAGGTCCTGAAACACCCCGTTCACCTTGGCAGCTACAACCCTGTCCAATCCGCCCGCCTTGAGATTCTCGATAGCCTCTCGGGCGGACAGGGATTCTGCCTCGACCCGCTCTGCGGGCTTTCCCTTTAAATGGATCAAAAACGTTTTCATCATCAAATGTCCACCAAAGAAAACAAGGCATCCGAAGTACACGATGACTTCTCAAGATGCCTCATAAAATCCTCACTAACAGATCAACGCACGTGGGTGCTTGTGTTGTAGGGAACAGATTTAGAGGTTATGGTCTCGATGGCTCAGAGCCGCTCCTCCGGCAGGAGCGGGGTGGGTCCATCCGTCTCAAAAAGGCCGCAGCAGCATCCCTCTCTGTTGACGGAATCTCAACCGGGAGCGCGTTCAAACACCCATTCCGCACAACAGGCGACCGAAATCGAAAAATTTTGTTTTTATAAACAATAACGTAATGAAATGCAAGTAAAAAGTGACGACAGAATCGATTCCATCTCACCGGCCCTTTTCGAGGCCGGCAAATTTTTGAAAATCCGGCCCGTAAGGGCGGAAAACTATTTGAAAAACGTCCGGTAAAAGGCTAACGTTACCCAGGGCTCAGAGGTTCAAGGTTGATGGTCTCGTAGAAAGTCACGAAACGCCATTTCTCGTCATTCCGGCGAAAGCCGGAATCCAGTCCAGCAGCGGGATTCAATCACTTATAAGACCTCTGAACCCCGTCCCGCCATTCGGCGGGATTCAACGGGGTGACGACTTTTTACGAATGCATCAAGGTTCAGACGTTCAAAGGTTCAGAGGTTCGCGTCGATCGCAATGAAACAGATCCGTTACATGCTCTTTTTGATAACTTTTTGCACCTTCCTTTTCTTCCCAGGGCCATCGGGCGCCAGGACGGTGACCGATGAAACAGGTCGCTCTCTGACCATTCCGGATGATCCCAGGCGCATCGTTTCTTTTGCGCCCAGCATTACCGAGATCATCTTTGCGCTGGGGAGGCAAGACCGTCTGAAAGGGGTCAGCCGGTTCAGCGACTTTCCGCCCGAGGCCACTCAACTCCCCTCGGTCGGATCCTATATTCGCCTGGACATAGAAAAGATCGTGGCCCTGAAGCCTGATCTCTGTTTTGCCACTAAAGACGGCAACCCCAAGGATGTCGTCACTCGCCTGACCGCCATCGGTATCCCCGTCTATGTGGTGGACCCCAGAAACCTCGAGGCGGTCATGGAAACCACTCTCCGCATGGGAGATGTCCTCAACGCCGCCCCCAGGGCAGACGCCATTGTCCATGAGATGCTTTCCCGAATCGACCGTGTCAGGGCATTGATTGCAACAGCCCCCTCCCGGCCACGGGTCTTTTTTCAGATCGAGATCTCCCCCATTGTCTCTGTAGGCGCACAGACCTTTGTCAATGAGCTCATAGAGATGGCGGGCGGGATCAACCTTGCCAAGGGTTCCGCACCCTACCCGCGATTCAGCCGGGAACAGGTGTTGGCCCTCGCACCGGACGTGCTCATTATCACCTCTATGGCGCGAGGAGGCAGATTTGATCAGGTCAAGAAGGAATGGAGCCAATGGCCCTCCATTCCTGCGGTCCGAAACCATCGCGTCCTGATGGTCGATTCCAACCTCTTTGACCGGCCCAGTCCAAGGCTGGTGACCGCCCTCGAAACCCTTGCGCGATCGATCCACCCCGAGCTTTTCGAGGGAGAAAAGTGAGAATATGGAAAGTCCTCTCCTTCTAAAACGCCTGTTCAGGGTATCGGTGTTGCTGCTCATCCTTCTGATTGCGGCCGTGTTCTTCGGCATTTCCATCGGATCGACCGGAAGCGGCATCAGCGAAACCCTGACGACCCTGTTTTCCGGGCCGGAGGCGACAGACCCCATGCGACATACCATCATCTGGCAGGTACGGTTCCCCCGTGTGATCCTCGCCATCCTGGTGGGGGCCGCCCTGTCCCTCGGAGGACTGGTCTTTCAGGCACTCCTCCGGAACCCACTGGCCGAGCCCTATATCCTGGGGATTTCAAGCGGATCGGGGATCGGCGCCATCATCGGCATTCTGGCAGGCCTACCCCGTT
>JAUPKI010000454.1 GCA_030837545.1 Thermodesulfobacteriota bacterium
CCCGGCAGGAGGGCATTCCCATATTGATGGAGATCCCTTTTGACCGACGCATTGCAGAGGTTTATTCCAGGGGGGAGATGATTGTGGAGGCCATGCCCGAATGGAAAGAGAAATTCCTCGACTTATATCATCGCATCGAGAAACTCGCTGCATGAAAAGGAGCTGTTTCAATGAAAGAAATCGTCGTCATCAGCGGCAAGGGGGGGACAGGAAAGACGAGCATCGTCTCGGCCTTTGCCTCATTTGCCGAAAACAAGGTCCTGTGTGATGCGGACGTGGACGCGGCCGACCTCCATCTGATCATGAATCCAACGATCAGGGAACGGCACGATTTCCAGTCCGGGTATACAGCGATCATTCATCGGGACAAGTGTACGGAGTGCGGCCTGTGCCGGGATCTGTGCCGGTGGCATGCCATCAGCGAAGACTTTGTAGTGGATCCCATCGAGTGCGAAGGGTGCGGCGTCTGCTACTATTTCTGCCCTGAAAAGGCCATCGACTTTCCCCTGAACACCTGCGGCGAGTGGTATATTTCAGATACCCGTTTCGGCCCCATGGCCCACGCCCGGTTGGGGATTGCAGAGGAAAACTCCGGGAAGCTGGTTAGCCTGATCCGGCAGCAGGGAAAAGTGCTTGCCGAACAAAATAATCTGAATCTCCTCCTGACGGATGGGCCTCCAGGGATCGGCTGTCCGGTCATTGCATCCCTTGGAGGGGCCGCGGCCGTGCTCATCGTGTCCGAGCCTACGGTCTCGGGCCGGCACGACATGGAGCGGGTGGCCGAGCTGGCGGCCTTTTTCAGGATCCCCGCCATGGTCTGCGTCAACAAGTTCGATCTGAACCCCGAACAGGGAGAGGCCATCGAGGCCTTTGCACGAGACAAGAACGTGCGCGTCATGGGGAGGGTCCCCTTTGATCCGGTCTTCACCAGGGCCATGGTTCAAGGGCAGACCATCGCCGAGTTTGACAGCGGTTCCGAGGGGTGTCAGGCGGTCCGAAAGATATGGGAAAATCTGGCAGAAGATATCGGTATTTGACATTATTGAGATTGTTCCTTTAGGCAGAAACGATCTCCACCCCGGCAGGAGTGGGGATTTCAACCCGAAACAACTTACGAAAACCCGCGAGAGTCGCGGGATGAAAGGAGGTAAGCGCCATGCCGAGAGGAGACGGAACAGGACCCAGGGGTCAGGGACCCGGGACAGGAAGAGGTATGGGCGGAGGCGGTCAAGGACAGGGCGGCGGTCGCGGCCGGGGGGTCGGTTTAGCAGCAGGCCCGGGCGGCTATTGCGTCTGCCCCAACTGCGGCGAGAAAATGGCCCATCAGGTGGGGGTCCCCTGCGACGATCAGAAATGCCCCAAGTGCGGGGCCGCCATGACGCGGGAATAGATTCCCCCTCCTGGACCACTCTCCAGGGAGAGACACCACCCTCAACGACCTACCTACCCAGAAACTGAATGCCTCATCAGCGATGACCAGAGGAATCAGGAAACGTGCCGCGTCCATACCGATTCTGTCGGCAGGGGCGCGGCAAAATTGTCTTGAAGCGGAAGGGGTTTTCCGTTATGTTGATGCCATGCGGTGGCCGGTTGTGGAATTGAGCAACCTATCGATGTCGCGTCCTTATTTACAACGTTTGATTCAGTCTTCCTTCCTGGAAAACGGGGTGTGAGCGTGAAGGCCCAAGGTTTCAAGACAGGCGGGTGGATCGCCATCCTGGGGCTCCTGTGCGGATTCTGCTTCGGCGGCGCGGCCGGGGCCGAAACCGGGGCCGTGCGCATTGGGGTATTGAACCTTCCTGAGTCCCTCAATTACTTCGGCGCGACCGACGTCTATTCAAGAAGGGTCTTGAGTCTCCTGCACATGCCCCTCTATATCCGGAGCCCCCGGGGCGGAAAGATGGTCCCCTGGCTGGCCGAATCCCAGCCGCTCATGGAAGGCCCCGGCGAAAAGGCGACTATCCGTTTGCGAAAGGCCAGGTGGGATGACGGATCCATGGTGACGGCACACGATCTGGCCTTTACGGTAAAGGTGATCCAGGACTTCAAGGTCCCCGGCCAGATCGAGAAGTGGGAAATTGTAAAGGACGTTGAGGTGGTGGACGACCAGACCATTCGATTCATCCTAAGGGAGGCGAGCCCCACCTTTATCAGCCGGACCCTGCAGACAGGGTTTGTTCAAAAAACGGACTGGGAACCCATTATTCGGGCATTGAAAGAAGAGAAGGCCCCGCTCGAGAGGCTTCTCGGATACAGGCCTGTTAGGGTGGTCGGCAATGGTCCTTTCTCCATGACCAGGGCCGGTACGCCTTATATTCAAGTTCTGAAGGCGAACCGCTCATTCTTCGCCAGTGGAATGGATATCGACGGGCTGGAGGTGGGGCCCTATGTGGACGCCCTGTTTCTGATCCTATACCCGGATGATGAGGAGGCCACAGCGGCGCTCACGGCAGGGGACATCGATTTCATATGGGGCGATGTGCCTGTCCATCATACCCCCGCGTTGAGACACAACGCGAACATAACGCTTTACAGGAACGTGCGGAGCGGTTATGACTGGATCGGCTTCAACCTAAACCGGGCACCCTTCAGCGATCGAGCCTTTCGCAGTGCCATCTCCTTCCTTGTGGAACGGGGGCAGATTGTCAGACATGTCCTGAAAGATGAGGGCGAGCCGGTCTTAAGCGTCATCCCGCCCGGGAATATCTTCTGGCGGAATCCCCGTATACAGACGCTGGGCCATGATCTGGGCCATGAGAAACGGCTGGCCGAGGCAAGAGATGCACTGGCCAGGGCCGAATACGCCTGGTCAGATGGGGCGCTTGTCCTTCCGGACGGGAATAAGATGGCCCGGGCCGACCTGCTGATCGCCAATGCCGGGAACCGCCCCGACCGGCTCAAGACTGCACGTATCATCCAGAAGTGGCTGGGGGCTTTGGGGGTCTCGATCAGGATGCATATGGAGCCGATGGACCATGCCATGGATCGGCTTCGAGGCAATGACTTTGATATGGTTCTCATGGGGTGGGCCAGTCTCCCGGATGATCCGGATTACCTTCGGACCTTTTTTCACAGCCGGGAGGCCGAACCCTTCGGCAGGAACACCACCCGCTTTCGGAACACGCGGTTCGATGATCTGGCGCAACGTGCCTATGGAGAAGTCGATCCCGACGAAAGGAGAAGGCTGGTGTTTGAGATGCAGGAACTGATTGCCCAGGAACTCCCCTGCATCCCTCTCTATGCCATGACACGGATCGAGGCGGTCCGAAGCGATGCTGCAAAGGGGTGGATCGGGTCCCCGGCAGGGATCGGCAATCTCTGGTCATTTCTGAATGTGAGAATCGTCCGTCAGGGCAACGCAGGGGTCGAAGGAGAGTGATGATGTTGCCATACCGGTGTGTTGGTCTGATTGTCATGATCTCTTGCTTTCTGCTGACGGCGCCTGCAGCAACCGGGAAAGAGGGCGCTGCCCTATCCGATCATCACAGCTCTATGAAGGGGTCTTATCCGGACGGGATATCGGTCACAAAGGAGTGCATCAAATGCCACCAAAAGGCGGCCCAGGAGGTGATGTCCTCTGCCCACTGGCTGTGGCGCGGTCCATCCCCTTTTGTAGAAGGGCGGGAAGATCGAACCGATCTGGGCAAGATCAATCTGGTAAACAACTTCTGAATGAGTATTGTCTCGAACTGGTGCAGGTGCACCAGTTGCCACGCCGGTTATGGCTGGAAGAACGCCTCATTTGATTTCACGGATGCCTCCCGGATCGATTGTCTCGTCTGTCACGACCGGACCGGCGCCTACAGCAAGATCCCGACCGGGTGCGGAAAGGAAGCGGACGGGCTGGACCTGCTGAAGATCGCTCAGAATGTGGGACCGCCCACCAGGGCCAACTGCGGGGCCTGCCACTGGTTCGGCGGGGGCGGCGATGCGGTCAAGCACGGCAATCTGGATCTTTCCCTCAAGAATCCCTCGAAGTCCTACGACGTGCATATGGGGGGGCAGGATTTCTCCTGTCAGGAATGCCATGTGGCCAGGGGCCACAAGATAGCGGGAAGCAGCACCACCGCCGCGGTGAGCGAGGGGGAGGTCGCCTGCACGGACTGCCACGATGAACGGCCGCATGCGGATGGCCATCCCCTTCTCAGACAACTGAACCGCCACTGTGACGTCGTGGCCTGCCAGACCTGCCACATCCCGGTCTTTGCAACGGCCCAGCCTACGGTCATGTACTGGGACTGGTCAAAGGCGGACAAGGACCATAAAAAGGGCCTTATGGTTACGGGAAAAGATCTCAGACCGACCTATGCCTGGTACAACGGAAAACACCGGCGCTACCTGGCCGGCGATCCGGCGGACATGAAAGGGGTCACGTATTTCAATCCTCCAGCGGGCGACATTCGGGACCCAAAGGCCAGGATCACCCCCTATAAAATACATGCGGGCGTTCAGCCTGCCGACGCGGTGTACGGATACCTGATCGTGCCGAAGCTCTTTGGCGGTTTCTGGGACTACTACGACTGGCAGAGGGCAGCGGCCGAGGGGATGGCGGCGACTGGGCTCAAGTTCAGCGGAGAAATTGCGTTCGTGAATACCTCGATGCACTGGCGGCTCAATCATGGGGTGACGCCCCGCCAGGAGGCACTCTCCTGCACGGACTGCCACCGTTCGGACGGGGTCATGGATTTCAAGGCCCTCGGGTACACGGGCGACCCTGCGATAAAAGGGGGCCGGGCGAAAGAACGTTGAATCTGTATGAAGGCCATGAGGAGTTCCATTGCTCGATAAAAATCATAGAACCATCAGTTACCTGCGGCTTTCCGTCACGGATCGCTGCAACCTCAGATGCATCTACTGCATGCCCGAAGAAGGCGTGCAATTCCTGCCCCATTCCGACATCCTCACCTATGAGGAGATGCTCCATCTGGTCAGGCTTTCCGTACAAAGGGGGATCCGGAAGGTGAGGGTTACAGGGGGCGAGCCCCTGGTGCGGAAGGGTTTCACCGGTTTTTTGGATATTCTCTGCCGGATCGAGGGTCTGGAGGAGGTCGCCCTGACCACCAATGGGGTGCTGCTCAAGCAGTATGCCGCGGACATCAGGAACTGCGGCATCTGCCGCATCAACGTAAGTCTGGATTCCCTGAGACCGGAACGCTTTTTCCACATTACCGGAAAAGACAGTTTTAACCAGGTCCGGGAGGGGATCGAGGAGGCGGAGCGTGTGGGTTTCGATCCCATTAAAATCAATGTGGTCGCGATGAAGGGCGTGAATGACGACGAGATACTCGATTTCGCAAAACTGGCCGTGAACAATCCGTATCACATCCGGTTTATCGAGCTGATGCCCGTAGGCGGGAACGGGTGGAATCCTGATAAGTTTATGTCTACGGACGAAATTTATCAACGGCTCCAGTCCATGGGGAATTGGGTGCCTGTGAAATCCAACCCCTATGACGGACCTGCCCAGAGATTTAAGATGGAGGGGTCTCAAGGGGAGATTGGCCTGATCGGCGCTTTGAGCCATCATTTCTGCGCGGTCTGCAATCGGCTGCGGTTGACCGCTGAAGGAAGCCTTAGGGGGTGCCTCTTCTCGGATGAGGAGACAGATCTTAAAACCCCGCTTAGGGAGGGCAAGGGCGATGAGGCGCTCCTGCGCCTCATTGATTGGACCATTGAAAACAAGCCCAAGGATCATGGCCTGCTGTCCCAGGGCCCCCGGAAATGCGTCCGGCAGATGCACAGCATCGGCGGATGAAACGATGGTTTCTGTCGGAGCGGAGCGGAGATCCCGCTGAAAGCGGGACTGGACAATGGGGTTTGTCGAGTTTATTGAGTTCATCGGGTTTGTTGGGTTTATCGGGCTTAGAAACCCTATGCGCTATGCTGTTGACCGATAACCGATAAGGTCTTTTCCCTTTCAGCTTTGGGCTTTGCGCTTCTTCCCCTGCTCCCCGCTCTCTGCTGCTGGCTCATTGCTGGTGGCGGGGGATGAAGTCCGGGCCGATCAGATATGAAGGAGGATGTGATCATGAGATTCGTCATCATCGGCGGAGACGCGTCAGGGATGAGCGCCGCCAGTCGTGCCAAGCGAAACCAGCCCGATATGGAGGTGACGGTCCTGGAACAGACGGGTGACGTCTCTTACAGCGCGTGCGGCATGCCTTACAATATCGCTGAACCAGACCGGGAAATGGATGATCTGGTGGTCCGGCACGCCCATGTCTTCAGGGAAAAGCAGGGGATCGACCTGAGAACCGGGCACCGTGCCGAGACCATCGACCCTGTGGCAAAGACCGTGAGCGGCCGAACATCAGGGGGGGAACCGTTTCAGTTGCCTTACGACAAGCTCCTCATCGCTACCGGTGCATCTCCCATCATTCCCCGTCTTCCCGGATTCGATCAGGACGGCGTATTGGGTCTGAAGAGCCTGGAGGATGGGAGGAGGCTTAAGCAGTATATCGTGGACCATCAGGTCAAAAAAGTCGTCATTATCGGAATGGGATATATCGCCCTGGAGATGTGCGAGGCCCTCCGTTCAAGAGATATCGAGGTGGCGATGGTCAAACCCCGGCCGGTCCTCCTTCCCTGGATGAACGAGAAACTCTCCGCCATGGTCAGAGAAGAGATCGATCGCCACGATGTAACTATGTATCCGGGGCACGAGGTAAAAGCCATTGAAAAGGCGGACGGCGGGCTGAAGGTCGTCTGTTCGGATCTGGAGCTGGATGCCCAGATGGTCGTCGTGGCCATTGGGGTGACCCCCAACAGCCGGATCGCGGAAGAGGCCGGGATCGCCCTGGGGCTCCAGAAGTCCATCGCCGTGGATCACACCCTGCGCACGTCGGTGGAGGACATCTATTCTGCGGGTGACTGCGCGGATGCCTATCATGTGGTGACCGGGAAAAAGACCTGGATCCCCTTGGCCCTGCGGGCCAACAGGGGTGGGTGGGCCGTAGCCGATACCGTCACAGGTAAAGAGGTTTCTCTTCAGGGCGTGGCAGGGACGGCCGTCTTCAAGGTCTTCGATCTCCAGGTGGCCCGGACAGGCCTTTCCGTAAAGGAGGCCAAGGATGCCGGTTTTGATCCGGCAGAGGTGGTGATTGAGTCAAGATCCAGGGCCCACGCCCATCCGGGGTCTTCCACCATCGGGGTACAGATGGTCGGCGACAAACGATCCGGGCTCCTCCTGGGGGTCCAGATGGTGGGGAGGGAAGGGGCCGCTCACCGGATCGATGCCCCGGCCGTGGCCCTTCATGCGAAACTGACCGTCGAGGCCTTCAGCGAGTGCGATCTGGCCTATGCCCCCCCCTTCAGTCCGGTCTGGGACCCCATGCTTACGGCCGCAACCCAGCTTCTGAAAAGGATGTGAACCGGGTGACATCCCCAGGATTTGCCAACCAGAAATGACGGAAGGGGGTTTTTGTCACTCTTCCGTTGGATCGTGCTTGCGCAACTGCAATTTGTTTTCCTGTAAGATTTATGACAACGCGTGAAAAGATGAAGGCAAAGGGGGCTGTTATGAAAAGGGCGCATTTCGTTTTTCTCACGCTGCTATTTCTCTTGATCGTATTTGCAGGCAGTTTATCTGCCCTCGCAGGGGCGGATTTTCGATGCAGCGGAAGAATTATAGCTGTTGGAGACAGTCAAGATTTTGTTCTTGACAAATGTGGAGAACCCACAAGCATTGAGGACAGGTCGGAGACAATCGCGAGGGGATTCAGGCAGAGTTATCCGGAGAGTCATGAGGAGCTTAACTACGTTATCACAGAAATGCAAGTTGAGGTGTGGACCTACAATTTAGGGAGAACTCAATTTGTTCGATATCTCACATTTAGAAACGGCAGGTTAG
>JAUPKI010000455.1 GCA_030837545.1 Thermodesulfobacteriota bacterium
GCCGTGCGCAGTATGGACATGATCGTTGCCATTTCAGAAACCGTCAGGGAGCGAACCATGGAATACCTGGGGCATGACAGCCTCGTTGTGTACCCTCCCTGCGAAACAGAGAGATTCCGATCGATGGAAGAGGCGGATTATTTCCTTTCCACTGCGAGGGTAGATCCCTTGAAGCGAGTCGCCCTGATCGTCGAGGCATTCATCAAAATGCCGGCGAAACGGCTGGTCGTGGTCTCAGGGGGCTCTGATATGCCGAAGATCCGGGAGATGGCAGAGCGGGTTGAGAATATCGAGGTATTGGGATGGGTCGGTGATGAGAAACTGTGCGACCTGATCGGGAGGTGTATCGCCACGATTTATATCCCGAGGGATGAGGATTTCGGGATTTCTCCGGTAGAGTCGATGGCAGCGGGCAAGCCGGTCATCGGTGTTCAGGAGGGGGCGCTCCTGGAGACGGTGGGGAGGGAGCGGGGAGCAGGGAGCAGGGGGCAGGGAGCGGGGAGCAAGGAGCAGGGGGCAGGGGGCAGGGGGCAGGGGGGAGGGGGGCGGAGGTCAGACATCAGAGATCAGATGTCAGATGTCAGAGGTCGGGGGGGGGACGTCGGAAGAGGGCTGATGGTCACGGATTGCGGGGTGTTGGCGCCGAAGGACCCGGTGGTGACGGATGTGATCGAGGCCGTGGAGTGGATGACGCCTGCAAGGGCCTTGAGGATGCGGGAGGCGTGCGAGGCCCGAGCGAGGCGCTTTGATACAGGCGTGTTCCTTAAAAAGATGCGAGACCTGTTGGATGAGGACTAACCGTTCATGGGTTCAAAGGTTTAAGGTTTAAGGTTGCATTCTGGGTCCCCTAATCCCGCTTTGCAGCGGGAAACGTTGAACCCGGAACCTGTGAACCCTTACGATGAGGAAGGATAGCTGAGGCATGTTTGATAAAGAATCATCTGTTGCAGGGGAGGCCGCACGGGCGGCCGGGGAGATCTTGATGCGTATGCTGGGAGATGCCCATCACATTGTCAAAAAGGGGGAGATCGATCTGGTTACCGAGGCGGACCTTGCGGCCGAGAAGCGGGTTCTGGAGATCGTCGGCCGGAATTTTCCCGGTGACGCTATCTTGGCGGAGGAGTCGGGAAGGCAGAAAGCGGAAGCGGCCAGGACCTGGCTCATCGATCCGCTGGACGGCACCACCAATTATGCCCACCGGTTTCCCTTTTTTGCCGTATCCATCGCCCTTGAAATCGAGAACGAGGTCGTCATGGGGGTGGTTTATAACCCCTACATGGATGAGTTTTTCGAGGCCGCAAAAGGGAATGGGGCCTTCTTGAATGGTGAGCCGCTTCGGGTTTCCGAAACCGGCAGTCTTCAGGATTCTCTACTTGCCACCGGTTTTCCCTATGATGTTCACGAAAGACCTGAAAGGGTGATGAGACTGCTTGAAAAGATGATTGTCAGGGCCCAGGGTATCCGGCGACTCGGTTCCGCTGCGTTGGACCTGTGCTACGTGGCGGCAGGAAGATTGGACGGTTTCTGGGAGGAGGATCTCAAGCCCTGGGATACGGCGGCCGGGGATGTGATTCTGAGAGAGGCCGGAGGCCGGTTGGCCGCCTTTGATGGGGGACCCTATACGCCATACCTGCGAAGCCTGGTGGCCTCCAATGGATGGATCCATGATGAGATGCTTGAGGTGACGAAGCGGTGATGGGAGGGAGCAGGGAGCAGGGGGCAAAGGATGAAAACCGGGATGGTTGGATGATTAGGAGGGGTGGATCAGGAGCGCCTTGACCTCATCGGGCGGCAGACCGTGAATCCGAAGGGATTTTGTCCTGGATCGTTCGCCTGAAATTATCTGGATCTTTGTTTTTGGAAGGCCCAGGCGTTTGGCAAGGAATGATACCAGGGACTTGTTGGCCTTCCCCTCGACGGCAGGCGCCGTCAGTTTGATTTTGTAGATGCCGTCCTGTGTTCCCACGATCTCGTCCCTGGAAGATCGGGGGAGGACCCGGACGGTGAGTGTGGTGTGTGGCGTATCTTCCAAATTCTCGGGGGGCTTTCCTTGTCAGCCGAGTCGGGCGGCCATTTCGGCCAGGCTCCGGACCAGGAAGGATTGAATGAAGATAATGGCCAGGATGACGAGGATGGGGGAGAGGTCCAGGCCGCCCAGACTGATAGGGAGTCTCCTCCGTATCTGATACAGGACCGGTTCGGTTACTGATATCAGGAACCGGACGATGGGGTTATAGGGATCCGGATTGACCCAAGAGATGACTGCCCGTGCGATGATCACCCACATGTAAAGGGTCAAACCGATATCAATGATCTTGGCCACAGCGGCCAGGAAATTACTGATCACAAACATGAAATCACTCCCTCCCAAGGCGGCCTAATGGTCGTAACCAAAGATGTCTCACACAAAGGCACAAAGCCACGAAGAGATCTTCCTTTTTCCACGAATGCTTCTTACCCTAAATTCCCAAGGCGGCCTGACGGCCGCAACCAAATTCTCATGGTGGAGGTTTGCTGCTCCCGTAATTGGAAATGCCATACTCTGTGTGAGCGGCGTCCTCGCCGTCCCGCCTGTCGGCGGGATCGAGGCTGAAAGCCTCTCCCACAAAACGCCAAGAAAACATGTTGTCATCATGCAGAGAAGTTACAAACAAAGGTTCTAATCAAAACCCTCTGCGCCTCTGTGAACTCTGTGAGAGATCATTCATCTTAAATGCCGTGAGGATGCCGTGGCATTTGCAGGCCGTCCCCAGTATCCACATCCTGGCGCCATCGGTCATGACCCTATCCGCTGTTTCTCTCAGATCCCCTGCCTGGTATCCCCCCAGTCCGGGCGCAAGCTGATGACTTCGTATCATATGCACCTGAAACGGGGGGAGTTGCAGATTTCTCAGGAGGGCATACAGGGGCTGTTCCCGCTTTTCTCCGGTTATGGTGCAATGCACAGGCTCCGGGCAGTCATCCGGGCAGAGGAAATCGGCATAACTGACCAGGGTCGATCCCTCGCTGGCAGGGCATGCGTGCGGCAGCGGGGGGCGCATTTCAGGCACATCCACCTTTTCTATTCTCATGTCCCCTGGGAGAAACCGTATCAGCCATTCATAGGCGAGATGGAGCGGAAGGGCCGGGACAATGGTGGCGGCATTTTTCATGAAATGCAAGTTGTCCAACAGAAACTGGATCCCGTCGCCGTGGACCCTCTGCACCTTTGCGTCCTCCAGATCGGATAAGCCCTTGTCATCCGGATCTACAACGAAAACAGGGGCATTCGACCGTTGGCAGAGAATGCGCGCGGCCCTGGCCCCGAAATGGCCCGCGCCTATAATGAAAACAGCATCCTCATCGATCTGGGCCAGATCAACGTCCATTCTGCCGCCTTGCACCTCACGCCTCGTGCCTTGCGCCTTGTGCCTCACGCCTCGTGCCTAAGAATCGTGTCAGAGCAGGAAATAAGCCGGGTTCTGTTCCCCAAGAGGGTCGCCCCTCTTCGGGGCAATGACCATTCATCTAAGCCCGGCGTTGCCGCCGGGATTAAGCGACCTACCCGGGGACTCGGGCGGACCACCCTCTAACGTCCCCCTATTTGGTCTTGCTCCAGGCGGGGTTTGCCAAGCCCCCGCCGTCGCCGGCGGGGCGGTGAGCCCTTACCTCGCCATTTCACCCTTACCCGGCACTCAGTTGCCTGAGTGCCGGGCGGTTTCCTTTCTGTTGCACTTTCCTTCCCGTCGCCGGGACTGGGCGTTGCCCAGCGCCTTGTCCTCTGGAGCCCGGACTTTCCTCCCCCCTGCCTGCGGGCAGGGCAGCGGTCATTTCTCCTGCTCTGACACGTGTGTCAAGTGCCTAAAGTTACGAGTGCCTAAA
>JAUPKI010000060.1 GCA_030837545.1 Thermodesulfobacteriota bacterium
ACCGAGTAGAAATGGAGGGGTAAACCCAATAGATTGGACCTCAAGCCCTCGTAAGGAATGCTGGCCTTGCCACATAATTGACAAATACCATGTTCCAGGTTTGTCGGAATGTAGAAGCGGTGCGTTTTCCCGTATAAAACGTTTGCAAAATGACCTGTGGTGATGACAATATAACCTTTGAACCTCTGAACCTTTGAACCCGTGAACGGCTACGAAATATGAGACCGGAAAGGTACCGTCCGTGGCGCTCATGGATGACAAGAGCGTGATCGAGGCCCATCAGTCCGGTTACGAATTTATATTTCGGTCATCATGAAATCTCCTCATTACGAACACGCGACATCGATTTTCTCAGTGACTACCCCTTGGAGAGGTCATCAAAATGGAACCCCGATCGACTGTTCGGTTGTCACTGAAGGCCTATGAGGCCCTTCTCCCCGTGGCAACCGCTTTTGTAGAAAAGAGTGCACTGGCATTCGGGCTGGGGCAACAAGAAGCACTGGCCCTGACCCTGGCCACAGAAGAGATTTTTCTGTATCTCTGCCGGATTTCCGCTCCGGGAACAGAATTGGACATTCAGTGTCGTTCCGCCGGCTACTGCGTGGAGACAGGTTTTCATTTTGAAGCCGCGGGCTTTCAGATGAGGGCCTTCAATCTCACGGCCGTCCCTTCATTCGAGGATGAGACGGCTGTTCGGGAGACAGGTCTCCTCATCGCCTCCCGCCTCGTGGATCGCTTCAAACTGGAGCATGTGGGCGCGCGTCTAAATCTGACCCTCATCAAGGATAAGGTTTACCCGGAGCCAGACAGCCAGGATGTGCCGGTGTGCGTACCCGTTTCCCGGTTTTTCATCCGGCGCCCCGATGGGGAAGAAGTCAAGGCATCTGTTCGAATGATCAGGCATTATTGCCGGGATCGGTTTAATCCGTTGTCCGCTAATTTTCCGGGAAAAGTGGCGGATATATTTGCCGCTGGCGAGTTAGACGCCGCTCTGGCCATGGATACAGCCGGACATATTGGGGGCGTCCTGTTCTGGACCCGGAATGTGCCCCAGGTCGTGGACTGCTTTGGACCCTATGTCTTTCATCCTGAATCCGACCCGGAAATGGGCGTTCTCCTGCTGGATCGCTGTATAGAGGAGATCGCCCGGTCCAGGGCCGTGGGGTTGATCAACCGGTATCCGGGCACCGGTCTTCCCACTCGATATTTTGAAACCCTCGGCTCCCTGGCCCTCTTCAGAGAGGATGGAACCTGCGTAGATGTAGAGGCCTCCTATCGGCAGTTAGACGAGGACAAGGGGATCGCTGTCTGGGCCCACCCCGATCTGGTCCCATTCCTCAAGGCCCAGTACGAAAGGTTAGCGCTGCCGAGGGAGATCCGATGGGTGACCGCCGAGGGGGAAGAGAGATCCCCCATATCGGTACTTTCGGCGGAGATGGACCGACCTCGGCATTGGGCAACCCTCCGACCTCTCCTTTACGGCGAGGACGCAGCAACGGTACTGGCCGATCATGTTCGACTGCTGGAGAGAGAGGGCTTTCTTGCCCTTTTCTTTGAGATGGACCTCAAAAACGCCTGGGAGGCCCATTTCACGCCGGGCCTTCTCAAAAACGGCTTTGAGCCCAGATTCGTCCTTCCATACGGCCGCAGGGGGGACATGGTGGTCTTTCAATACAGGACGCACAGCAAGGCATGATCTCCTTCTTCTCCCCTGAAAAACTGCTGCCCCGATACATTCAGACGTTCGAGGCCTACACCCCCAGCAGGCCGGACCCCGAACTGATGAAGAGGTACGGGTGTTCCAGGCTCTTCCGCCTCAACAACAACGAAAACGCCCTGGGTCCTCCTCCCGAGGCCCAGGAAGTCCTGCGGCAGTTCCCCCCGAAAAGGGCCGCCCTCTATCCCAGCGGCGACGCCTTTTACCTGCGCCAGGCCCTGGCAGTTAGGTTCAACAAGGAACCGGATCAGTTCCTGGTGGGAAACGGGGCCAATGAAGTCATTTCATTCGTCATCAAGGCCTTCTGTGAACAGGGGGACAACATCGTCACCGCGGACAAGACCTTTGCCGTGTATGAATGGGTGGCCCGGTTTTCCGGACTGGAGGCCCGACTGACGCCGCTCAGGGACTTCGCCTTTGACGACGAGGCCATGCTGGCCCGAATGGATGCGCGGACCAAGATCTTGTTTCTGTGCAATCCCAACAACCCTACTGGCACCTACTGGGACCGGGCCCGGTTGTGCCGTTTTCTGGACAGGGTAGGCGGCAGGGCCGTTGTGGTGACGGACGAGGCCTATGCGGAATTCGTGGAGGCCGACGATTACCCGGACGGTCTGTCCCTCATGGAGGCCTACCCCAATCTGGTGGTCTTTCGCACCTTTTCCAAGATGTACGGCCTGGCCGGGCTTCGAATCGGGTATCTGGCGGGTTCACCTGCAATGGTGGACGCCATCCGCCGGACCTGTATCGTCTATTCGGTCAACCGTGTGGCCCAGGAGGCGGCTGTGGCCGCTGTCCAGGCCGATGACCACATCCTGCGCACCAGGGAGATGGTCCGCAAGGGGAAGACTTATCTCCACCGGGAGCTGCAGGCGCTCGGGCTTCCCTTCATTTCCGGGGAGGGCAATTTCCTCATGGTCCGGCTTCCCGTAAGCGATACCCTGGCCTACCGGAAGCTGATGACCCAAGGCGTCATGGTGCGCACCATGACCACGTTCCGTTTCCCCGATTACATTCGGGTCACTATTTCTTCCATGGAGGCCATGGAGGCCCTAATCACGGCCCTTGGGTCAATGCTGACCTGAAGGCGTTTTAAGAAATCATGTGAATTGATCGCAGCGAAGCGACTCCATAACTTTAGTCACTTTAGTCACTTTTTTTATGATCGCACATCTGAAGGTGGATCGATATGGACACAATTCACGATGACCCGTATCTGACAAAGGTCAGGGGCTGGGACGGAAGGGCGAGCGGGGTCCCTGAGATAGGGACATCCTTTCCCAGGGCCGACGCCTGGGCCAAGGTCACCGGCACTGAAAAATACGCCGCCGATTACTATGGGTCGGACCTGGTCTGGGCCGGGGCCAAACGGGCCGGGGTCCCCCATGCACGGGTGAAGGCCATTCATGCAGAGGCGGCCCGGCGCATGCCGGGGGTATTGACTGTCCTGACCCATGCGGATGTGAAAGGGACGAACCGGCAGGGGGTGGTGAGAAAAGACCAGCCTGTCTTGGTGGAGACCCTGGTGCGTCATGCCGGGGATGCGGTGGCCCTAATCCTGGCCGAGGACCGGGAGACCCTGAAACGGGCATTGGAGGAGGTGGTCCTGGACCTGGAACCCCTTCCCGGCGTCTTTGACCCGGAGGAGGCCCTGAAGCCCCAGGCCCCCATCCTCCATGAGGATCATCCGACCGGCAACCTGCTGCTTCAGGCCGATCTCGAGACCGGAGAAGGGATGGGGGCGTTTTCTGCATGCGATGTGGAAGTGGCGTCCGACTTTCAGACCCCCTGGCAGGAACATGCCTATCTGGAGACCGAGGTGGGCTGGGCCCGCGTGGAACCGGACAGGACCCTGGTCATCGTCGCCTCCACCCAGACCCCTTTTCGGGACCGTTCCGAAGTGACTGAGGCCCTGGGCCTCGACATCCAGAAGGTCCGTGTGGTGGCGCCCTTTCCGGGCGGCGCCTTTGGCGGCAAGGACGGCATTACGGTCCAGACCCTCCTGGGGCTGGCCGCCCTCCACGCCGGGGGCCGGCCGGTCAAGATGGTCTGGGACCGGGAGGAGTCCTTTGTGGCCGGGACCAAACGTCATCCGGCCCGTTTCCATTACCGTCTGGGGGCAACCAAGGACGGCGTCCTCAAGGCCCTTCAAGTCCGGATGGTCCTGGATACAGGCCCCTACGACCACCTGGGCGGGGTCGTCATGACCCTGGCCCTGGAGCATGCGGGCGGTCCCTATCGAATCCCCAACACCTCCCTGAGCGCCCGCTGCGTATATACCAACAACCCCATTGGCGGGGCCTTCCGGGCCTTTGGCGTGGCCCAGGCGGCAGGGGGTATGGAACAGATGATGGACCTTCTGGCCCGGCGATTAGACATGGACCCGGTCGAGATCCGGCTTCGGAACGTCCTTCGCAAGGGAGACCGGACCCCCATCGGGGTCACCCTTCAACATTCCATTGGGATGGAGGAGTGTCTGACGGCTCTTAGAAGCCACCCCCTCTATCTCGAACGGGAGAAGTGGAAGGCGGAGGCCGGGCCTTTCAAGCGCCGGGGCGTGGGCGCGGCGGCCCTCATGCACGCCATCGGCTACGGCCCGGTGGTCCCGGACGTCGCCAACGCCAAACTAAGGCTGACCCGGGAAGGAAGGATACGGGTCTATTCCGGGGTGGTGGACATGGGCCAGGGGAATGCCGCCACCTGTTTCCAGATCGCCGGGAGCATTCTTTCACAGCCCCCCGACGCCTTTGAACTGGTTCTCCCCGACACAGAGCGGACCCTTCCCTCAGGCTCGGCCGCTGCCAGCCGCTGTACCTACACCTTTGGAAATGCCCTTATCGGGGCCTGTGAGGCCTTGAAGCAACGGCTCCTGGAAAAGGCCGCGGACCTTCTCATGGCCGGTTCTGCGGCGGAAATGGCCCTGGCGCCCGGAAAGGTGCACCACCTGGTATCCGGCCGTGAAATCCCCCTTGCCGGCCTGGCCTCTTTCATGGCCGAGTCGGAAAAGACCATCACCCATCGCTTTCGGGCCCCCACGGCCCCGGACCGGATTGCGGTCTCCGAGGAGGTGCGGATCCACGGTCTGGGACATGCGGTCTTTTCCTACGCGGCCCATCTGGCCTGTGTGGAAGTGGATGAATTGACCGGTGCGGTGGATGTTAGGCATTACCTTTCCATCAGCGACTGCGGCCGGGTGATCAATCCCCAGGCCTATGAACAGCAGATCCAGGGGGGCGTGGCCCAGGGTCTTGGATATGCCCTGATGGAGGATTTCCAGGTGCGGGACGGCCAGGTGGAGACCCGGGACCTGGCCACCTATATCCTCCCCACGGCCATGGACGTGCCGGATATGGATGTGGAGGCGGTTCAGACCCACGAGACCACCGGCCCGTTTGGACTCAAGGGGGTGGGAGAGATCGGTACGAGCGGACCTGTCCCGGCCATTGCCAATGCCGTTGCGGACGCCGTCGGGGTGCGGCTGCCGTGCTGGCCCCTCACGGCCGAGCGGGTCCTGGAAGCCATGGAGAGGATTTGAGATTCCAGATTTGAAATTTGAGATTCAAGGACAGAAGATCAACGTCGAACATTGAACGTACAACATCCGATGAAGGATGAACGTACAACCCTCAATAACCATTAACCCTGAACCTTTGAACCTAATTTTCACGGAAAATCAGCCATGATGATTCATTTCATCCTGAACGGAGAAGAAACAGAAATCGAGGCCCCGGCAGACCGGCGGGTGGTGGATCTTCTGCGGGAGGACATGGGGCTTACCGGGACCAAGGAATCGTGCGGCACGGGCGAATGCGGGGCCTGCACCATTTTGGTGGATGGCGTGAGCCGGCTTTCCTGCCTTATGCTGGCTGCCCAGCTTGAGGGCCGCAGCATCACCACCATCGAGGGCCTGGGCTCAAAGGAGGCCCTCCACCCGGTCCAGAAGGCCTTTGTGGAGGAGGGGGCCGTGCAGTGCGGCTTCTGTATTCCGGGCATGGTTCTGGCCTCAGTGAACCTCCTGGGAGAGAATCCTGCCCCCACAAGGGAAGAGATTCGAAAAGGCCTTGCCGGGAACCTGTGCCGGTGCACCGGGTATCAGAAGATCGTGGATGCCGTGGAATCTGCCGCATCCCATCTTCAGGGAAAGGACACGCCATGAGGC
>JAUPKI010000456.1 GCA_030837545.1 Thermodesulfobacteriota bacterium
ATTTAGCGAAGACAGCCTGCTTCGGCAGGTTTTCGGGTCGTCAATTCTGTCTTTGTCCCCAACCTTGAATCCCGCTGTAGCGGGAAACCCAGAACCTGTGAACCCTTACCATGTATCCATCCCAAGGTTATAAGAGACCCGTATCGAGCATCGAGGATCCGGCAATAAAGTGTAGAGTGTAAAGGCGATAGGAACTCGCCAGCGCTCTTCCAGATCATCTCGTGGCATCCCCCAGCTTGATGGAATTGACCTCATAAAACTGACGCATACACATGTTTCTGTGGTTACTGGCATCGGTTGAAATTTCTGTGGCAAACAAGGTCCGCGGGGGTTTGGAGACACTGGAAACGATGATATCTGTTTCCCCCCGGTCCTTGGCGGTCTGGATAGACTTAAATCGTTCGCGCATCTCTTGGTGGTAGCGGTAACCCCTGTAGACATCCTTACACGCTTCAAAAATATTTGGTGTACCAAGGAGGCTTACAATTAACAATATTGTCGCCGGCCGGAGCAGGCGCTGATGTGTGATTTCGATTTTGGCGTCGACCAGAAAATGGAAAAGAATAATGAAAGAAGGATACCAGCCGAGAAGAAACAGAAGCCAAACAACGCTCTCTGCTCTCTCGGGCAACGGGTAGCGGTTAATGATAAAACCGAGTACATTGAGGCCGAAGATTGTAACGATCCACAATAAAGGGAGTATCAGAAATCGGCGCTCAAATTTCCCATCGGAGTAAAGGACTCTTCTGGCCGCGGGAAATGTGGCTGAAAGGACCATAAATGTCGACACCCATAGTCCCAGGCTGGAAAGCCAGTAGAGGATCCGCAAGACTACCCAAGGGAGATAAAGGAGCGCGGCTATCCAAGACGCTGGACGCAGCAACGGATCATTTCCGCCAATCCCAGCATAGCGCTCGATGTTACCAGGCGCCAGCAGGCTGATCAGGGCCGAGGCCGCAGCAATCACCATTAATCCAATCCAGAAGGCTCGGGAGTCCCGCTTCATCATTACCGCATTGAAAGCGCCGCAGGAGAGAATCATGCCGGTCACCAACAGGGACACTTCATTGGAACCTATCGTCGCAATGACTAATAGGCTGGAAAGTACGAATATTCCTGTCCGCAGTAGGTGGTTTTTCGCAGAGGTCTCCCGCCACAAAATCAGCCCAATCAAGAATATGAGGAAGATATTCGGCATTTGGTAGGTGATACTCCCCCCCAGCCAATAAAAGGTCTGGGCGGGATCGGGAGTGCCGGCGATGAACAGAAGGGTCCACACCCCTCCGACCAGAAAAATAAGGGGCAACGAGAGATGGTCCCGGACGATTCGCGCGGTCAGAAAAGAAAAACCCAGCCAGGTCAATAGCAGAAGAACGATGGGTGGGAAGCGGTAGATGTGAACAATATCTCCCGATAGCATAATGGCGGTCCACACCGAATTCAGGGTGTACCTTCCCGACCAATGCTTGTACCAGAACTCCTGGGCGCCGAAGAAACCCAGTTGCCTTGCCTTGGCTGCAAAGCAAAAATCATCCGCAGCCGGATAGTTAAAGAACGACAGCGAGATAAATAGGGCAAGTACCGACGTCGCGACGAGAGCCAGTACCCCAATCAGAATTTGTTCACTGGAAAATCGCTTGAACTTTTTTATCCACATAATGAGTTCGGCCTCGGAATAACGTCTGGAGATTGAATCCTAATTCTTGCGCTGCTGTCAAAAAAACAAAGGATTCTGGGTAGCTGCTTCTTTACGCGAGATCCATTCCTGGTTTTAGTTATGCCGCCTTGGGTTTTTGGGGTTATCGATCGCCAACTCTGAAGCTTCCCCAAATGCGCCTTTATGGCCGGCATGTCTCAGTCCAGCACAAACGGCCTGGCCGAGGCACAGTCCCCCATCATTGGAAGGGACTTTCGCGTGGGTGTATACTTGAAATCCATCGGAGTCCAGTGCCCTGCTCAGACCGGTGAGAAGGGTGGCGTTCTGAAAGGCGCCGCCGCTGAGCGCCACTTGTTCGATTTCAGTTTCTTCCCTCGTCCTGGCGCACACATCCATCAACATTCGGATCAGGGTATTGTGGAACCGTCGGGCGATGACCCCCCTCCCCTCTCCCTCTTGAATGTCTTCCACGATCCCATGGATGATCCCAGCCGTCTTTATGATCCAGTCATTCCCCTCCAAGCCTATTTCCCAGGGGTAGACCCCTTCATCTCTGCCGGTCTGGGCCATTTCGACTTCCACAGCGGCCTGTCCCTCGTAGGCAATGGTGCGTCTCAGGCCCAGTAAGGCGGAGACGGCATCGAACAGCCTGCCGCAACTGGATGTCAGGGGCGAATTGACGCCTTTGAGCGCCAGCTTAAGGACGATGGACGCCTCCGGTTGATTGAGATCCCGAACAAAGGGGATGGAGAGATTGTAAAGTTCTTCTCCGTAGGCCTTGTAGAGGTAGATGAGGGCCATGCGCCATGGGTTCCTCGCCGCGGCGTCCCCGCCGGGGAGCGGTATATACTCAAGATGCGCCCTTCGGTTAAATGAGGTCAAATCGGAGACAATGATCTCTCCCCCCCAGATATGCCCGTCCAGACCCAGCCCGGTCCCATCCATGGCCACGCCGATGACCGGTCCCCTGAGACCGTGTTCTGCGAGACAACTGACGATGTGGGCATGATGATGCTGTACGGCAGCCACAGGGCATTCCTTCTGGTCTCGTGCGAACCGGGTGCTGAGATAGTCCGGATGAAGGTCATGGGCCACCACCTCGGGTGCGATCTCCAGTATCTGTTTTAGATGGGACACGGTCAGGGAGAAAAAGTCAAGTGTCTCCAGGTTCTCCATGTCCCCGATATGCTGGCTCAGGAAGGCGCGGTTTTCCTTGGTCAGGCAGACGGTATTCTTGAGTTCCCCCCCCACCGCCAGGACAGGGGGGAGGTTTTTCATCGCGTCCGACAAAAAAACCGGTCTTGGCACATATCCCCTGGATCGCCGTATCTGCCTTGGGACCCCATCCACCGCCCTCAGGACCGAGTCATCACTCCTAAGATAGATATCGCGGTTGTGCGTCAGAAAATAATCAACAATCCCCTTGAGACGATGAAAGGCCGCCTCGTTGTCGATGCAGATCGGTTCTTCCGTCATATTCCCGCTGGTCATGACCAAGGCCCTGAACGGACCCTCCATCAACAGGCAATGGAGCGGCGTATAGGGGAGCATCACGCCCAGATACCGGTTCCTCGGGGCCACCTGGGAAGAGAGGCCATGGGACCTCCGCTTCTTCAGAAGGACAATGGGACGCTGGCGGGAACAGAAAAGCGCAGCCTCGTCGTCGCTGATATGGACAATCGCACGGGCAGCGTCCATATCCCTGACCATGACGGCCAGGGGTTTTTCTTCCCGGTGTTTTCTTTTTCGAAGTCTCACGACTGCGGCGTGGTTGGAGGCATCGACGACCAGATGGAATCCGCCCAGCCCCTTGATGCCAAGGATCGCGCCTTCCTGAAGGAGCGATATGCACGCCTCAATGGGGTCCTCGCACGAGATGGCATTTCCATCTCTGTCGTGGAGACAGGGCACTGGACCGCATTCCCAGCAGGCATTGGGCTGGGCATGAAACCGTCGATCGGCAGGATCGTCGTACTCCTCCTGACAGGCCCGGCACATCGCAAACGTCCGCATCGTAGTGGCGGCCCGGTCATAAGGGATATCCATTATAATGGTATACCGCGGACCGCAGTTGGTGCAGTTGATGAAGGGATATCTGAACCGCCGGTTCGTTGGATCCCGCATTTCCGAGAGACAATCGGGACAGATACAGACATCGGGGGAGATCAGGGCCGATCGCTCTCTCCCCTCCTGACTTTTCCTGATGGTAAACGAGGCCTCGTTTCTTGGCGTGATCTCTTCCCAATGGATATCACTGATGCAGGCCAGGGGAGGATGCTCCGCGGCCACGGCCCGGGCAAACCCCTGGATATCCGCTTCAGTCCCCTCAACCTCGATCTCTACCCCGACAGGCGTATTGGCGACGTACCCGGTCAGGCCATACCGTGAGGCGAGCTGGTACACAAAGGGACGGAACCCCACTCCCTGGACAATGCCCTGAATGGCGCCCCTGGCACGCTTGATCACTGCTGTTTCCGCGCCGACCTCCGTGCCTTCACCTTATCTCTGAGCCAGTCATACCAGGCCCCGAGCCCCTCCCCTGTCTTGCAGGAAATCTCGAAAATGGTGAGGCCCGGGTTTACCTTTAGCGCCTCTTCTCGTATCTTTTCAACCGAGCAGTCCACATAGGGGAGGAGATCGATCTTGTTGACGAGCAGGATCTCTGATTCATGAAACATGAGGGGGTATTTGGCCGGTTTGTCGTCCCCCTCGGCGACGCTCAGGATCATGGCCTTGAAATCCTCCCCCACCTGGAATTCCGCCGGGCATACCAGGTTGCCGACGTTCTCCACGACAAGGAGATCGAGGGCGTCAAAATCGAATTCCTTAAACGTGTCCCGAATCATGTTCCCGTCGAGATGGCACGCCCCGCCGGTATTGATCTGTACGGCCGGGATCCCTAAAGCCGCGATCCGTTCGGCATCCTGAGACGACTGGATGTCTCCTTCAATGACGCCCATCCGAAGTTCATCCTTGAGGGCGCCGATCGTCTTCTCGAGCAGGCTGGTCTTTCCCGCCCCCGGTGAACTCATCAGATTGAATACGACTAAGTTCTTTTCATCAAAAATAGCCCTGTTCTCCTGGGCGATGCGCTCGTTGGCCTCCAATATGTTCTTTACCACCGATACTTTCATTATATTACTCCTTTCTGCTGGCTACTGGATGCAGGATGATCGTTCGCGGATACTGGTCGAAGCGAAGCGTAGATCCCGCTGAAAGCGGGACTGGATGTTAGTTTCCGCCCAACCACATATCAATGGCTTGCAATCCGCAGAACCCACTGTCCTGTCTTGATGGTCTCGTAAAAAGTCAGAAAATGTCCTCTTCCGTCATTCCGGCGAAAGCCGGAATCCAGTAAAATCATATAGTTAGCGCCTGAACGGAAACCGGCAAAATTCTTTTAAAGTCCCCCTTTGGGTAAAAAGGGGGATTTAGGGGGATTTTTTCAAATTGACTTCTTTTCATCTTTCAATTCTTCAGTCTACTTCCATTTCCACGATGGATAATTCCTGCCCGGACACGGTCTCTATGTCACGGCTGCCGCAATGAGGGCACTCAAATGCGTAGTTCTTGATCTCAAATTCCCGCTTGCACGCCCGGCAGACGCCCCTCAGGGGAATCATCTCCATGTCCAGCCTGGCGCCCTCCAATTCGGTGCCCGCGGTCATGACCTCGAAACAGAAGGAGAGGGATTCCGGGACAATGGCCGAAAGCTGACCGATATGGAGACGAACCGATCGCAACACGGTTGCTTGGTGCTTCTCCATCTCTTCCTTTATGATATCGATGAGGCCCTGGGCAATGGACATCTCGTGCATTGAAAAGCCGCCTTTCCCGAGAAAAGACCCTGCTGGACCTTCCATTCCGCTCAAGAGATATGAGTCGATCAATCAAAACTAAAATGAGGTGAAAACGGAATGGCAAGAGATGGGCATATCCCGAGTGGAAAATCCCTGATCCACAACCCAGGCATTGATCATCGTCTCGGTCACAGTGCAACGACCGACTGATTGCGACCACTGGTAGGTGCGACTTCAGTCGCCCAGCATTGTCGCGTTCCTGCGACTGAGGTCGCACCTACCCTCTTTGGCCGAAGCGATGGTGAAATCCGAAATATAAATCCAATCATCCCTGCTGCAGAGCCACCGTCAGAGAGTTGATTTTCTGACGTGCATCATTGAACACACCCGAGACATTTAAGGAGTGATTGGCAAAGATGCTGTCGGGAGAACCGTTAAACACAATCCAAGGCTCAAAATAGCATCTTTCAAGCTGTTCAATAATTTTATCTGTAAGCTTAAGCGAGTTTTTGCGCTTCAGCAAGGAATAAAAATCGATTCGGATGGCCTTGAATGACTCATGCAGGGCATAGGCGACACCCTGTGCATAATAAAAATTGTCATCGATCTGGCGCCACGGGATATCTATCTGCACCAGCTCGCCCCCGACCAACTCCTTCTCCGAATCGTCTGTGACCGGCAGGACCGACTCCTTGCGCTGGGGCGCATTGACGAGCCGGGTGTTTACCCCGCCCATCAGTGACGCATACTGGTTCAACAGCTCCACCAGGTTGTCCGCCCTTGGGTAAAAAAAGGATTTCCCGTTTTTCAGGCCGGTGTAGTAGGCTTCGAGGTCCTGGTAGGCCTTCTGCCATTTGCTTTCAGCCGATGGAAACCACCATTTAAGGGGGTCGTTCGAAACTGCGGTAAAGGCCCCTTCAGCCCATGGATCAAGATTATCCGTGGTCCGCATCCGGGAGAGATTATCCCTCAGCACCCGTATGTTGTACCGGACCACCTCCAGTTCGCCGATCTGGAAATTGGGCATATTGTCAAGAAAGAGCGTAGGCCAGAACAGATCGTTGGGCATCCAGTTCTCGCGCATCTGCGCGATGAGAAGCTTATTGACCTTTACGAAGGCTGCCCCCGAGACCTCCTTGTCCAATTCCCCCAACTGGAGCCGCTCCGGTTTTCTTGAATTGACGGCCATGATAATGAGGGTAATGATGACTAAAATCAGAATGATCAAACCGATAAGGCCGCCGCGCCTCTTTTCTTCTTTATCTTCATGACTCTTCGTTTCCATTGTACTCTACCCCTTCTGAAGTCGGTCCCTCGTCATGATCAATAGAATCCTTATTTGTAACTTCCTTGCAACTTGCTGAGAAGTTAGAGGATTATGGGTTAACGCCCTGTAAAAAACAAAAATCTTCGTGTCTCTGTGTGAGATATTTTTGGTTGTGGCTATGTCCTTTTAGGTTCTAAAGGATGCGATCAATCTTAGAGGCGAGCAGCCCCAATTGTCAACAGCTAATGTGGATGAGCGCATGTTCCCATCTGGGGCGCCTGATCCCTACGTTTTTTGAATGTAAGGATCCCTCAGCCCCTTTTTGTAGATCTTTCCGGACCCTGTTTTGGGAAGGGCCTTTAGAAAATCGATGCTCTTTGGGGCCTTGTACCCAGCCAGATCCCTTTTGCAGAATGCGATGATCTCCTCCTCCGTGGCCTCGCACCCCGGTTTCAAGACCACGCAGGCCTTTACCGCCTCTCCCCAGTGGGGGTCCGGCACCCCAATGACCGCTGCCTCCAATATGCAGTCATGCTGATACAGGACATTCTCCACCTCCGTGGAATAGACGTTTTCGCCCCCGGTCAGAATCATGTCCTTTTTCCGGTCTACGATCGTGACGTACTGCTCTTCGTCAATGACCGCAAGGTCCCCAGTATAGAGCCATCCGTCTCGAATGGCCGCTCGGGTTTCCTTGGGCAGGTTCCAGTAACCGGGCGTCACCGTGTCCCCCCGGACAATAATCTCGCCCACATGCTGATTATCGGCTGCCACATCATTCCCTCCATCATCCACCACCCTCAGACTAACGTTCACGAACTCCCGACCGGTCTTGGCCTTGAATTGGAGCTGCTCTTCCCAAGACAGATCCTTGAGATGTGATTTGAGGATGGAGAGGGTCAGATAAGGACTGGTTTCTGTCATCCCGTATGTCTGAATATAGTCGCACTTAAAGGCATCGATGATCTTGCGCACGGTTTCAGGGGCGATCGGCGCCCCCCCGCTCAGCAGGACACGGAGGCTCGAATAGTCAAACCTCTTCACATCAGCATGGTTGACCATCAGGTTCAGCATGGTGGGGATCAGATTGGAGAGGGTGATCTTCTCCCCCTGAATCATCTGAAGCACCTTGAGCGCATCGAATGTGGGGAGGATCACATGCTTGCCCCCGACCCATGTGATGGCAAAGGTGGCCCAGGCGTCGGCCAGGTGAAAGAGGGGGGCCACATGAAACCAGTTGTCGCTGTCGGTCAGGTGAAGTTCGGCAATGGTCCCCAGGGCATGGCTCTTGACATTTTTGTGGGTCAGCATCACCCCTTTGGGGCGTCCGGTCGTGCCGCTGGTGTAGTAGAGCTGAGCCACATCATCGTCCCTGATTCCCTGATGCGGCGGCGGTTCAGGCCTCTGTGAGGCTATCAGCGGTTCATATGCCAAATTCCGGCTCCCGGACGGCTCGCCATCCATCCGGGTCCAGATCATCTTTTCAATGCTGGGGACCGACCGGGGGATTTCACTGACCTTATCGTGGAAATGACCCTGGGAGATGAGGATGCGCGTCTCGCTGTCATTGAGGATCATTGCCAGTTCCCTGGGAGCCAGTCTGAAGTTGAGGGGGACCAGAATAGCCCCTAAGTGGGCCGCGGCAAAGTAGGCCTCAAGGAATTCGTTCGAATTCTCGTGGATAATGGCTACACGTTCATTCCGCCGGAGACCGAGAGAGATCAACCCCTGACACAACCGCCAGACCCTCTCGGCAAAGGTCTGATAGTCCATTCTGCTTTGTCCGCAAACGATCGCCTCCTTCCGAGGATGGAGCTTGACCGCCTTGGGAAGAAGTTCATCAAGCGGCATGGATATACCTCCTCAAACAGAATCTCGAACCTGCTTCTTTTTATTTTAATAGCTCCACAGTCCAAAGTTCTCGTAATATATTGATATTATTATATGTATCAAGCGGAAGTTGCTCGATTTCAGCCCAAAGCCTTTGTAATCCACTGTCTGCAGCATGTCGCTCACTCCTTTGGTTGCTCGAAATGAATTCTATCGGCAATTCACTTCAAAATCAAGGATAAGTGGTGCAAGGTGAGTGAGATCAGTGGCTGTTCACGGGTTAAACATCGAAGCCGCCTCCCGGTCCAGAATATAGGTGAGATTTCCATGAACAGGGTGAATCATCTGGGCGGGGAATCGACCTGGAGGCCCTTTAAGGATGGCCTTCAGGATCATTGCCTTTTTCTTTCCAGAAACCAGGAAAACGATCTGTCTGGCATTGTTGATCAGGGGAAGGGTCATGGTCAGACGGTCGACATAGGGGTCCCCTCCCCTGACCGCGACCACCATCCGTTGCGTCTCGCTCAAGGTACTCTGCCCGGGAAAGAGCGAGGCCGTGTGTCCATCGGTCCCGATGCCGAGGCATATGAGATCAAACACCGGCATTTCCGAGGGCCTTGTCTGGAAAAAACGCACTAACTCCACCTGGTAGGCGACAGCCCCTTCCTCTGGGGCAAGATCCACCGGCATGGGGTGAACCTGATCTTCGGGAGTCGGTACGCGGTCCAGAAAGTCAGCCATGGCCGCCCCGTAATTGCTCGCAGGATCAGTTACGGGAACACAGCGTTCATCGACCCAGAAGAGGTGGGTTCTATTCCACGGAATCTTGGAGAGGAAGGGTTCCTCAGTCAGCATTCGGTGAATCGGCCTGGGGGTCGACCCGCCGGACAGGGCCACTGAAAAGCGG
>JAUPKI010000061.1 GCA_030837545.1 Thermodesulfobacteriota bacterium
GGATCTGTGTAGGCCCCCGTCAGATATGCCCCCTGCGTCACGGACATATAATATTGGTAGCTGCTGAACTGGGAGTCGTCATAGGCATATTCCTCGTAGGCATACGTGGCCGATATAGCAAGGACCTTCGTCAGCTGGTAAGTGGCTTTGGCTACATAAGAAGTGAGGCGATAGCTATCCCGGGCATTGAGGTCGATATTATCCTGGTTTCTCCCGGTGGGCAGGGGGACCGCACCAAGGAGGTATGTGTAGTCCACGTTCCCGTCTGATTTAACGGAGTTGTGAGCCAGTTTCAAGGTCAGTTGCTCGGGAATAAGGTCAATGTCCGCGCCCAGACCGTAGCCGTATGTGTTTTCCGTTTGCGACGATGTCCAGTTGAAGTTTACGGCCGTTGGTGTTGTTGCGGGATCAAGGGCAAGGCCGCTGGTCTGGCGCTGAAACTGGTTGTAAACCAGCTGCTCGAAGTCGAAATACCCGAAAAAACGCAGGCGTTTGTGGGCTTGCCAGTCGACATCCAAATTGAATTGATCGGCCTGCGAGTCCGTTAAACCGAGGATTGTATCGGGGTAGCGTGTCTTCTTGTGCCGGTAACCAACATTGAAGCTCAGGGAAGCGAAGGGGAATAATTCCATCGCAGCCTTGTAGGTGTCTCTTTCCCTCGGGGCGGCATCGTATCGCCGGATATAAGGTTCCAGGTCAACCACGGGACTCGCGGCAATGGCAAATTCCGCCGCCCGGTTGAGATATTCATAGCCGACCCTCACGGCCATGAAGTTGAATCCTTTCCATTTCAAGACAATATTGAAAATGTTGTCACGGTTCTTGGGCAGGTCGTCCCGCTGTCGTTCGGTTTTTATATAATTGTAGGCCGTCGTCAGGCCGAAATTTGCCGGAAGCTTGCATCCCATCTCCAGGCCATAGGTGTTCTTACGATAGCCAAAGAGGTCATTCAGAAGAATATTTGTACCGGCGGTCGTGGTTATCTGGCTGGAGATGTCCGATTTGTTGTAGTATTTGTAAGAGAGTTTGCCATTGAAGAACGAAAATGGGTTGGAAGTGAGGATAAAGTTATAATTGTCCGTGTTCACCTTGCCGTCGAAGTAAGGACTGCTCAAACCTATGCCTGTCCGGCCCTGGACGCTGATATTGGAAGCCGCGGCCGTGGTGTTCGTCACGTACGACGTCCCTAACAGAGTCGATGACTCTGCCCGTGACGAGGACAGATCCACGTTAAATTACTTTGCTAGGGGAGCTTCACCCCCCCCTGAATGTCGATTTTATGATAGCTGTTATTCGGCGCTAAAAACAGGGTGTCCATCGTGGCCGCCGTATTTACGGTGGCAGGATTGCAAAAGTTTTGGACACCGTCTCCATTGTTGAACTGGCTGTAGAGATAACTCACGGCAAGGGAGAACGGCCTGGTACGGTACCCCAGGTCTATCTTCATATTGTTTGTAGTATAATCAATGTTGGTGGGCAGCTCGCTAGCAATGCCGCCCGCCGTCGTTCCGGCAACCCCGAGGGGATAAATACCGGCCTTTTTCTGTTGGTTTACCGACACATCCAGATACAGGGGCTTGAAAAGATCCAGTTTGAAGCTGCCGTCCATATTCCGGCGCTTCACGGAATAGTCGAACGGACTCCACGTATCGGAATTGGTGCTCGGCGGATGGGCAGAGTAGGTCAGGTTGCTTGAACCCACTCCGGAATAAGGGGTCTTCGCATCGAAGGTATAGTTATGGGGGATTTCATCGTATTTGAAATCCAACCGATAGGAGTCCCACCGGCCTCCTTCCAGACGGTAACTCTGGGTATGATAGCCGATGTCCTTGGCCTCAAAGGTAAGGTGATCACGATCCTGCTGATACTGGAGGTCGATGCCGCCGTATACCCCATGGCGGATATCCCGGTACTCGGTCAATTTGGCATCATTGTCCTTGCCGTCTTTGCTCAGCCCCGTTAGAGAGATCTCACCTGATATTTTTCCGTCTTCTCCCTGGACCGTCGCAAAGGTCACCAGAATTAAAAATGCCGCAAAGATGATTGCTGCTATTTTCCCCATGGTTTCGCCTCCTATCGGACAAGGACATTACCGCGCGTTGCCGGACCGTTGCTCCCATGGACTTCAGAATGACAGTTCAGACAAGAGCGGGCAAACATCCGGTTTGTGGGGGCATTCCCCTGAAAAGTGTTCTGGCGGGTGTAGATGTTTCCGGGATGTCCGGATGCGTCATGACAGCTTTGGCACAGCTGGGGTGCGCGAGTGATGAGGAGTTTCCCATGATTACTCCCATGGACGTTATGGCATGTCCCGCAATTTTCTGCGACCGGGGGATGCTCCTTAAGAAAAGGACCGCGTTTCTCAGCGTGACATTTGAAGCAAAGCTCATTCATCGCACCGGCTTTGATCATCCTCGGGCCGAATCCGCCGTGCTGGTCATGACAATCGGTACACTTCATTTTCCCTTCGCCCAGGGGATGGTGTGACTGTTTGAGAATCTGGCTGCGAACATCACGATGACAGGATAGGCAGAGATCGGGCTGGGCGGCCTTGAGATTCATTTTTTCCCGGGAATGCACGGCATGACAGCTGTCGCAGGAGCTGCCGGCCGCTTTGTGTTTACTCATATCCCAGGAGGAAAGACTTCGTGAATCGGCATGACAGGCAAGGCACTGCGCAGATTTGGTTGCGGCCTCGACCTTCCCCTTGCTGAAGGCAAGTATGCCTGTTTCCTTGCCCCCCCCTTTTGGGTATGGACCGTCCCCGACCCATGACAGGATTCGCATCCCTGGGCATTGGTCGGGCTCTTCAGAATCGCCTTGTTGGCATGAATGGATTTTGAGTAGCTGCGGTAACGATCCTGATGGCAAAACTTACAGGTTTCTGTGGTTCCCCTGGTTTCAGCCCCGCTGACATCCCGGGAAGCGGCAAGCCAAACCACGGCAATTAAACCGGCCAACAGGACCAGGAAGGTATATATCTTTTTCATCATGCCCCCTTAAATCTGGCGTGCCGTCATCACCGATCAGCAAAGCAAGCCGCCATCACGGGATTGTCTGCTGCCGGACCGCTGATTTGACATAAAGCGTCGAGATCTTTCATTTTCTGAGATCCGATAATGGGAAGCTTCGGGTTAATGGCATTGTCTCCATGAGGATGACAGCCCCTGCAATTCAAGGCACAGATCTGCTCACCTTCAGGAAGCTATACGTGGCAAAATCAGATTTTCTTATTGATGTTGATATGTTATATTGTGTTTCCTATTGCCATATAGTTCTACATCCGTCAAGTTGATTTTTGCCGACAACGAAGATTCATTGACGCAAATCGCATCACATTCCCATCTTCAGCCATACCAACCGGCCTGACCGTGGGCAAGAAAAACGAAAAAAAGGGGAATGCTTTCGTCAATACGTTAATAGTATCGGGATGCTAACCTATGCCGGCACAACGGCAGAGGTTTTTTGTTCCGGAAAGCTGATCCCATCCGTCATGGCCCAAGGGGGTTCCGGGACAAGGGGGATTAGCGAAGGAAGGCTCGCGGAGCGGGGCGTGAATTTCAAGAAGGCCATGGCATTCGGTCCATACGGAAGCGGTAAAGAAGGCCGTGGAATCAGGCCTGGGGGGGTAGGTATCCTGTCCAAACTGGCCATTGCCCGGGAAGGGCGTCCCGGTCTGATCAAATCCCCGCGTCTGGAAGGCGTCGCTCTGCCCCGGACATTTTTCTTTGCCTATCGCAAGGACAAATATCTGACTACGGGTGCAGAGACCTTTTTGCAGGATGCCGTTTATGGAGA
>JAUPKI010000062.1 GCA_030837545.1 Thermodesulfobacteriota bacterium
GCGTCATGGTCGGCGATAACCAGATTAACGTTCGCGTCTTGCAGGAGTCTGAGGCTTTCTTTATATGAGGAAGTCACCGTGACGGCGCCGGCCCTGTCTGCGAACAGGGTGCGAAGGATGTTGGTCAGCGCCCCGTCGCTTCCGATAATGAGGATATTCGAATTCCTCAACCCCCTTCGGGGGGCCGAAGTCCTGACGGGGGAAGAAGCGTCCCTGACCAGCGGCAATTTGACAACAAAGGTGCTTCCGCTCCCCTCCTGACTGGTGACGCTGATTTCTCCCTGATGCCGGTCAATGATGGCATAGGTCAGGCTCAGTCCAAGCCCCCTCCAGGTTCCATCTTTGGTGGTGAAGAAGGGGTCGAAAATCCGATCCATAACGGCCTTGGGTATTCCCACCCCGTTGTCCTGAACATAGATGTGGGCAAAGCCGGAATGCTCTTCGGTAGTCAGATAGACATCACCCCCATCCGGGAGCGCCTCGATGGCGTTCAGGATAAGGTTCACGAAAACCTCCTTCAGATCCCGACCGCAGCCATATACCTCGGAAGGGGCCCTCACAAAGGTCTTGATCACGATCGGGTCTGCGTCATGCTGGGATCCTCCGCTGACTCTCGGACGGGAAACATCAACAGCCGTCTCAAGGAGCCCTTTCAGGTCCACAAGGCTCAGCTCCGAACTCTTATATTCGGTCTTGGCCAGACACTGAAGATGCCGGGAGAGGATCGCCTCCTTTTCTTTGATCGCCTCGATCTTTTTCAGGATTCTCAGGGCGCCGTCCCAAGAAACGCCACGACCCTGACTCGAGGGGATAGCCTCCTGAAGGAGGCTGCTGCACACGTCCAGTTCCCGGCTGAAACCAGAGGCCATCCCTAAAAGGGCCTCTCCCTTTTCGGACTGCCTGCGATACCTTTCCTGAGCCTTTCTCTGATCAAGGGTGATGATATGAACCAGAAGGGCCATTTTGCCCTTGTGCAACGTCTGTTGGGTCCGGATTTCAACGGTCAGGGTATGTCCTTCCTTGGTGGTTAGAGAGGCTTCGCCTTGGCTTGAAATGGCCTGATCCCCTGCCTTTCCCTCTCGGACAGAGGCGCCAAAGGATATGGAATCGGAACCCAGCAGCTTCGAAACCTCCATGGTCAGCAGCTCGTTTCGAGTGTACCCCGACTCCCGAAGAACGGTGTCATTGGCAAAAAGGATCTTTTTCTGTTGAACGAGGATAAGACCGCCCGGAATATGCTCCAAGAGTTTCCAGACATTCTGAAGATCTCTCTCCAGGATCCCAGACTCCTTTCGGAGGCCTGCGATTTTTTCCCTTAAACCGCGGTTTTCCTCTCGAATCTTGTGTCCCCAGCCCGTTGGAGGATATTGCTGGTCGCCGCTCATTCACATGTTCCTTTTATGCCTGATCGGGCGCGATGTCATTCTTTAGATGGGTAACCGTTCACGGGTTCAGAGGTTCAGCCTGCAGGTTGGGTAGAGCGGAGCGAAACCCACCACCACCCGCTCCACAACTCATCAGCTTATCAGCTCACCAGCTTTCTGTTTCTCCCCGCCACCCGAACCCTGCAGGGGATCCCCTTGAGGTTGGGGGTGCCGAATTCCCTGCCCACCTCCTGGGCCGAGGTGAGGATGTTGTAATTGGATCGGGTCCAGGTATCTTGAGCGGTGATATCATCTTCCGGAAACCACCAGCCGTATGCGGCGTTGACGACATTGGGATGCACCCCGTCGGTCAGGCGCGCCACCTGGGTGATGCCCCCCTGCCGGGTCTCGATCGCCACCCGTTCCCCGTCATGAATATTGAGCTTCGATGCGGTGTCGGGGTGAATTTCCACCACCGGCTCGGGGCTCTTCTTCCGCAGGCTGTCCACCCACCGGTAAGAGGAATGCATGTAGAAGGGATCCTTGGCGCTGGTCAATATCAGGGGATAATCCGGATCATCAGCCGGTGGTTGGGGGCATTCCGGCAGTGCCCTGAGCCCGAATTTTTCCGCGGTGCTCAGAGAGAGTTCCACCTTGCCGGTCGGCGTGCTGAAACCGCGGGATTCATACTTTTTGAATGTGTCTCCCCCTTTCAGATACCCCTTTTCAGCAAACTGGCCGTAGGTAATACCGCTCGGCCTGAGCAAGGCCTCCAAGAGGTCGTCAGGGTCGTCAAACCAGTATTCCTTTGGGGTCATGGCCCGGCCCAGGGCATGGAGGATGCGGATGTCGGACCAGCACGCCTCGGGCGGCTCGACCACCTTCGGCCGGGCCAGGATGTAGCCGTGACCCAGGCCGTAATGACCGATGTCGTTAAACTCGAAGTGGGTGGCAACCGGAAGGACCACATCGGCCAGGGAAGCGGTCGGGGTCATGAACAGATCAGCCACTGCCAGGAAATCGAGCTGATGGATGGCGTCGACGGTCATGCGGCTGTCCGCGTAGGCCATGACGGGGTTGGAACACTGGACATAGGCCCCCTTGATCGGATAGGGGAACCCTTCCAGCATGGCCTTTCTCAAAAAAGCGGGGGGCACGGTCATGAGTTTGGGGATGGTGTGGTGGAAGGTATGGATCATCTCTTTCCATTTATTGGGGAGGAGATCGGCCCGGACGAATTTCCCCAGGGCGAGGATGTTGGGTTCATTCGCCTGGATATTGCCGCCAGGAACGTCCAGGTTTCCGCAGACAGCCATGATGCAGACCAGGGACCTGGCCGTGTCAAAGGCGCTCATGTGCTGTTCGATGGCATTTCCCCACTGAATGGCGGCTGGCCGGGACCGGGCGTACTGACGCGCGGCCTCCCGAAGAAGGTCCGGCGGGACCCACGTGATTTCAGCCACTTTTTCAGGCGGATACCTTTTCACATGCCGGGCCAGATCTTCAAAGCCGTAGGTCCAGGCCTCTACAAAGCCCTCATCAAAGAGCCGCTCTTCGATGACGACATTCAAGAACCCCAGTGCCAGGGCCGCATCCGTGCCGGGCCTCAACTGGAGCCACAGGTCCGCCTTTTTCGCCAGTTCGGTCTGCCGGGGGTCCACGACGATCAGTTGCGTGCCGCTCCTGATCTGATCCAGCAGGAGGCTGCAGATCTCGCCCTCTTCGTTGGTGCGGGTCACATTGCTCCCCCACACCAGGGCGAGTCGGGTCTTCAAGTGAAAATCGGCCACCGGATAAAACCCGCAGGTATGGAGGCCGGTCACCTCTCTTGGGGCATGGCACACATCCTGTACCGAGACCACATTGGGGGAGCCAAAGATATTGGCCAGCCGGATCAGCACAAAATGCTCGATCCCCTTGGGCATTCCCTGGCAGAAGGCCACGCCCCTGGCTCCATAATGCTCCTTGATGCGCTGAAAATTTTCGCTGATGGACCCGATGGCCTCATCCCAGGAGATCCGCTCCCATTTCCCTTCTCCCCGCCCCCCGGTCCGTCGAAGCGGGTGCGTGAGCCTGTCGGGATGGTTGAGCCGGCCGGGCGAGGCCAGTCCCTTGGCGCAGATATAGCCCCGGTTCAGGAAACCGTCGGGGTCGCCTTTTATTTTGACAATCACATTATCTCTGACGCCCGTTATGAGGGCGCACCCCCCATGGTCCATCCGTCCACAGTGGGTCTTGATCCATTGAATATCGTTCTCCATTTTCCCTACCGTCTTCTCTGAGATGGTTCATTAACTTTAGGCATTTTAGCTCACTTTAGGCACTTTCCATAAGACACCCGCTCACGATCTCCGCCAGGTCCATGACCTTCAACCGGTCGTCCAGTTCCTCGGATTTGACCGCGTCCTCAAGCATCTTGGCGCACTGGGGACAGGCCACCGCGATGATCCCGGCCTCCGTATCCAGGGCCTCCCTCACCCTGAGCCGGGCAGGGCTCTCCTCACCGCCGCCTAAAATGTCCGTAAAGAAATTCCCTCCCCCGCCCCCGCAGCAGAAGGCATTCTCACCGTTCCGATCCATCTCCACCAGCTCGAGACTGGGGATGGCCTTGAGGATGGACCGGGGGGCCTGATACTCGTGATTGTGCCTCCCTAAATAACAGGGATCATGGTAGGTGACCTTGAGGGAGCATTCTTTGAGGGGGATCTTGCCCGCCTGAATCAGCGGGGCCAGGACCTGGGTATAGTGATAGACCTCGAATTCGCTGCCCAGACCCGGATAGTCATTCTTGAAGGCATTAAAGGCATGGGGGTCGAGGGTGATGATCTTTTTGACGCCCAGGGCCCTGAATGCCTGAATATTCTGCCCGGCAAGCTGTTCAAAGAGCCCGCTTTCGCCTAATGCCCGCACCTCATTGCCATCGCAGGTCTCCTTCTCCCCCAAAATCCCGATGGAAAGGCCGGCCTTCACCAAAAGCGTGCCCACGGCCCGGGCAATCTTGACCGCCCGCTCATCGTACGACCCCACGCACCCTACATAGAAGAGATAGTCCTGGTCCCTGTAGGGCTCCACAGGGGTCCCCCTGGCCCATTTTCCCCGCTCCGCAGCGGGGGCCTTGTAGGGGTTTCCGTTGACGTGGATGGCCTTGAGGTAGTCCCTCACCGGGGGCGGGATAAGCCCCTCGGCCACCAGTTCCTCCCGTGCCGCGATGAAGATATTGACCAGGTCGTCACTGAAGGCGAACACGCAGTGCTCGACGCAATTGGCGCAGGTGGCGCAGGAAAAGAGGATCTCCTGAAAACGCTCGCTGTTCTGGATCTCGCCATTAAGCCAGCCCCGAATGAGCCACATCCTCCCCCCCGGAGAATAGGTCTCAAACCGGAACTTGCGGTAGGCCGGGCAATTGAAGTCGGTATAATCGCTGGTGAATTTGCAGTATCCACACCTGAAGCACCTGTGGACAATGTCTCCGTATTTCATTCCTTAGTAACCTCCCAGTTTCCAGGATTCATAATGCCGTTGGGATCCATCTGCTGTTTGATCATCTGCATGAGGCCGAGGGTGACGGGGTCCATCTTCTCCATGGCCATTCGCTGCTCGTCCACCGTGGCCTTCCAGAATACCCCGCCGGCCTCCAGCGCAAAGATGCTCACCTCGTGAAGGGCCTTTCGGGTCCGCTCCATCATGTCCGGGTCGGCCCGGTTGAAGGTAAAGGCGAACCCATACATCATGGCGTGACTCCTTCCGATGATGCGGGCCATGCCCGAATAACCCAGGTGGTACTTCTCCGCCAGTTCCAGGATCTTGTGGGCGCATGCCGGATACTTGTCCACCATGATGATGGGCCCGGAGTATTCAAATCCGCCCCCCCTGGTCACGTCCGCAAACCGGCTGACGCTCCGCTGGGGCATATCCAGCATGGTCGGTTTCATGGCCGGGGCAATCCCCATAAACCCGCCGTCTTTGCTTTTGATAAATCGATCCAGGGCGTGCCAGATCGTCTTTCGCTTGAATTCCAATTCCTCGTCCGCATCCCCGGTGAAAAAAAGGGTGATGTGATGATTATCTTTGAAAATCATAGGCTTGGGCTGGGAGAAGATATTGATGTCTTCCACCATCTCCGTATAAGTCAGCTCGTAGATCATCTCCGGGACCAGGTCTTCCCGGTCCGTGATGAAGATCTCCACGTCCCGCATCTTCTTTCTCGGGTAGAGCTTGAC
>JAUPKI010000063.1 GCA_030837545.1 Thermodesulfobacteriota bacterium
ACCATAGAACCGCTCAGCGGACTCGTTGGAAATATGCAGGGAGATGCAGCCACTCTCACTTTTCTAAGGCAGGGGCTGAAGAAACTGAGTCGTTCCTTTGTGATCCAGGGGACCTTCCAAAGGCCCATATTCAGGTTTATGTAATGGGGGGATTGAGGGATTGAGGGATTGAGGAATGTGATTGAGGTACGGCGCCGTTTATGAAGCAGCATCTGTATCATATTTTGTTTAACCTCGCTGCCCTTTCAGCACTCAGCTACCTCGGCGTGGATATGTTTTACCGGGTGCTGATCTTTCAACTTGCCGACATTCGGGGCTCGGAGACGGCAGAGGTGGAGATCCCGGAGAAGACCCATCGCCAACGTCCCCCATTGCAGGACTTCGATGTGATCGTCAATCGAAACATTTTCGGATCGGCCGAAATGACGTCTGGCGATGGGAAGACGCCCAAGATTCAGAAAGAAGATATCGAGGCCCTCCAACCTACCTCCCTTAAGATCGCACTCTTGGGAACGGTGACGGGTCCTGATGAGAATGCGCGTGCTGTGATCGAGGATTCCGGGCGGAAGATGCAGGGGCTTTACCGGGTGGGGGACCCTATCCAGAATGCGGTGGTCCAAAAAATCGTGAGGGGAAAGGTCGTCTTGCGCGTGGGGGACAAACATGAGGTCCTCTCGATGGACACGCCCAAATCAGGCCCAGGAAAGCCTGCCTCGGCCGAGTCAACTCCCCGTGGGGATACGGTAACGTTAGCCCGGTCGGATATCCATGAATCCCTTCAGAATATCAATCAGTTATTGACCCAGGCACGTATTCGACCCTACCTGAAGGATGGAAAACCGGACGGATTTATTCTCAGCTACATCAAACCCGATTCGTTCTTTACCCAGTTAGGGCTCCAGCTTGGAGACATTGTCAAGAGCATCAACGGCAAGCCCATCAATACGCCGGAGGATGCCTTCTCCTTCTACAAAGCCGTGGAATCGGGCGATCCCCTGTCTATGGAGATTCTTCGCGGGGGTCAGCCCAGGACCATCAATTATCAGTTTAAATAGAGCAGGTTCAAAGGTTCAAGGGTTAACGAAAAAAGGACCAATCCACTGGTCCTCTGAACCTCTGAACCTCTGAACCTCTGAACCTTGACCCATGTACACCGCCTTTTTTGGATTTAAGGAAAACCCATTCAATCTGACGCCGGACCCGAGATATCTGTATCTGAGCCGGTATCACAGAGAGGCCCTCGACCATCTCCTCTACGGCATCAATGAGCGGAGGGGGTTTATTGCCATTACCGGAGGCATCGGCACTGGAAAGACCACCCTCTGCAGAGCCCTCCTGGACCATCTGGACCCGAATACAAAAAGCGCCCTGATCTTCAGCTCGTTTATCTCTGACATGGAGATCCTGCAGACCATCAACCAGGAGTTCGGCATTCAGATGGGACCCGATGCAAAGAGCAAGAAGGATTATGTCGATGCGCTCAACCAATTCCTCTTGGGCATCTTCAGAGAGGGCGGCAATGCGCTCCTCCTGATCGATGAGGCCCAGAATCTTTCCCATACGGTCCTGGAACAGATACGAATGCTTTCCAACCTGGAAACAGAAAAGGACAAACTGATCCAGGTGGTGCTCGTGGGTCAGTCGGAGCTCAAGGGTATTTTGTCCGCGCCATCCTTAAGGCAGTTGAACGAGCGGATTACCGTGCGTTACGACCTCAAGCCCGTGGACGCGGCCGACCTGAGGGGATATGTAAGCCATCGTCTGTCCGTGGCAGGAGGGGGAGGAGCCCTGAATTTTACAGCAGGGGCCTTCACGGCGATCTATGCATACAGCCGCGGGAATCCCAGAAGAATCAATGCGGTCTGTGACCGGGCCCTGCTGATTGCATACGCCGATGAAACACAGACCATTACCCGAAGGACGATCCGGAAGGCCATCACGGATCTGTCCGGGGGTGCGGCGACCGGCCAACTCCCGGAACGACGGTCGAAGCAGGGCGTGGGGCCCTTGACCATCGCCCTCCTCCTGTTGCTCGTGATCACCGCGGGCCTTGCCGGATGGAGCCTCCAACGGGAGTTCGTTCCGTCTCCTGAGCCCATGACGGTCCCTGCACCGGTGATACCCACCGAAAAGAAGGTGGAAGACCTGTTCTTGGATGAAGTCTCAAGCTTCACAGGCCTCTTCGATCTTTTTCGGGTCGACGGTCAGCTCCGGCAAGGGAGGGCTTACGGCCCGAATGGAAAGGGGCGTGCGGATATGGGGGATCTTAATCTGGGGCTCGTCTCTTTGAGCATGGCGCCCGAATATTTTAGACTCTTGAAGAAACCGTTTCGTGTGACCGTGGCCGGGCCGCTCCCCACTTCCCTGGCGCAACCCCGTTATCTCCTGATCCGCGAGACCAGCGACCGGGGCGCCATTGCCCTGGACCATGAAGGAAGGCCAAGGCAGCTCACCAGGGATTTCATCCTGAAGCGCTGGGGCGGAAAGGTCTCATTTCTCCATCCCTATGATGAGAGAGACCGGCGCTTAAACAAGGGGATGACCTCTCCTGAGGTCCTCAAGGTCCAGCGTATCCTGAACCGGGTTGGATACCCGGTTGAGCAGAGCGGGGTGTTCGAAGAGCAGACCTTCAGGGAAGTCGTCAGATTTCAGAAGGATTTCGGCCTGAGTGCGGATGGAATCATCGGGCCCAGGACCCTGGCCCTTCTGTTTCAAATGACGGAGTGAATGGAATTGAGGGATTGAGGGATTGAGGAATTGAGGGATTGAGGAATTGTTGAATCCGGGATGGTGTAACTTGTAGATTTAAAAAGGATACTATATACAATCCCTAAATTCCTGAATTCGCTATTCCTAAATTCCAGGTAACGTTATGAGCTACATCCATCAGGCCTTGAAAAAGGCCCAGGCAGAAAGGGACGAGGGTTACGGAAAATATGAGGGGATCCTCCTCTCATCCCGTTCAAAAAGGCCAGGTGTCAAAAAATGGACCTTGATTGCTGCGGCGCTGCTAAGTATCCTTTTTCTTGCTTTTGTCGTCTATTCGTGGTTGGATCGGAGCGGCCTCCCGTCAACGGCAAAGAACCCGCCGGGATGGAGAGATGCCGAGTTGACCTCCACTCAGGAGAAGACCGCGGATGTCGAGGCCCTGTATCAGGTCGGGAAAACGCATCACAAAAGCGGACGGCCGAGTGATGCGAAGATCTTCTATGAGAAGGCGCTCAAAGCGGACCCCGGCTGCGTGTCGGCCTTGAACAACCTGGGTGTCATCCTGATGGCGGAGAAAGACTATCCGGCGGCCCGGATTAGATTCGAAAAGGCCATCCGTCTGGATCCCGAATACGTGGATTCATGTTACAACCTCGCATGCCTCTTCGCCCTTACCGATCAGCCTGACCCAGGGCTCAGATATCTGAAACGGGCGGTTTCCCTGAATCCGCAGGTCAAGGCCTGGGCAAGGGAAGATGGGGACCTGGAAAAACTGCGCAATGAGCAGGGGTTTAGAGAGATTGTTGATTGATGAAGGGATGAACATCGAACGCCCAACGCCCAACGTCGAGTGGCAAGCTGTGAAACGTGAAAAGATCATATCTTAAACATATTTTGTGGGCGGCGCTGTGGCTCGTTACGACGGTCTCGCCCGCGGGGGGGGCCCGGATCGCAGGGGAAGAGGGGATAACGCCTGTAGCGGCCCCTTCTGCCGGACCTCCCGCCAGTGAAGGCGTCAACCGAGGAGATGAGCCCATTCAGAAACCCGTTCCGGTGCAACCCGCCCAGAAACCCTCTACGCTGGCGCCGGCGACTGCGGGTTCTCATCTCCCGAAGGCCCGCGCACCCGAGGGCGTCCCAGCCGTGTCGGCCCCGCCGGTCAGACAGGAGACGACATCTCCAGACACGGCCCTAAGTCCTGACCAGAAGGCCCTCCCGAAAGACCCGAATGACCCTTTTGTCACCATCGATTTTGACAATGTGGATCTGGCGGTCTTCATCAAATTCATCAGCGAACTGACCGGAAAGAACTTTGTGATCGACAATGCGGTAAGGGGAAAGGTCACCATCATATCTCCCACCAAGATATCGACCGATGAGGCGTACCGGGTGTTTGAATCCGTGCTGGAGGTGCAGGGCTTCTCCACCGTGCCTGCGGGAGACATTATCAAGATTGTTCCGGCCGCGACCGCGCGATCCAAGAGTGTGGAGACACGGCTGCGGGCAGGGGCCGTAAGCTCGGAAGACAAGGTGGTCACCCAGTTGATTCCCCTCAGGTATGGGGATCCGGAAGAGTTGAAAAAGCTCTTTACCCCCCTGATATCCAAGGAGAGCGTCATCGTCTCCTACCCGGCTACGCGAACCCTGATCGTCACCGACGTCCTCTCCAATATCGAGCGGCTCCTTCGCATCACAAAGGCCATTGACGTGGAGGGGGTTGGCGAGGAGATATCGGTGATACCCCTCCGCTACGCCATGGCGACAAAGCTGGCCAAATCCCTGGACACGGTCTTCCAGAAAAATGTGAGAGGGCCGAAGGCGGCCCAGGAGATGGCATCCGAGGTGCGTATTGTACCGGATGAGAGAACCAACTCCCTCATATCGCTGGCGTCGGAAGATGACACCCTCAAGATCAAACAGTTGGTAGGATTGCTGGACAGGGAACCGCCCCGGGGCGAGGGCGACATCCGAGTCTTTTATCTGCGGCACGCCAATGCCGAGGATCTGACCAAGGTGCTGACCAACCTCCCCTCAAAACAGACGGCCGAGACCGAAAAGGGGAAGACCCCGGTCATTTCCAAGGAGGCCCGCATCGTTGCCGATAAGGCCACCAACTCTCTGGTCATCATGGCCAGCAAGGATGACTACCTGGTACTGGAGGAGGTGATCAAAAAACTGGATATACCCAGAATGATGGTCTACATCGAGGCCCTCATCATGGAGGTGAACGTGGAGAAGGACTTCAGCCTCGGCGTGGAATGGGAGGGGATCAAGACATTTTCATACGATGGAAAAAACGCAGGGGTGTTCGCTGGATCAAGCAGTGGCGATTATCCGAATATCACGAGCGCGCTCAAAGGCTCCCTCACCAAGGGGTTCTCATTGGGCGTGATCGGTGAAACCATTGAAATCGCAGGAATCAAATTTCCAAACCTGGCCGCGGTTGCGCACGCATACCAGCAGGATACGGACGTGAATATCCTCTCGACGCCCCAGTTGCTCACCACCGACAATGAAGAGGCCCAAATCATGGTGGGAGAAAACATTCCGTATATCACCAGCAAAAACGTTACAACGGCATTACAGGACTACACCAACTATGAATACAAGGACGTGGGGGTGACCATGAAGGTAACGCCTCAGATCAGCCAGGAGCGCTTTGTCCGCCTCAAGATCTATCAGGAAGTCTCAAGATTGACCGGGACCGTGGAAACCGACAGGCCCTCCACCTACAAACGCCTGGCCCAGACCACGGTGGTTGTAAAGGACGCCCATACCGTGGTCATCGGGGGCCTGATCGGCGACGAAACGACCCATATCGACTACGACGTGCCCTGCCTCGGGAATATGCCCCTGATCGGTTGGCTGTTCAAATCCACTTCCAAAAAAATCAAAAAGACCAACCTCTTTGTTTTTCTGACGCCCCATATCATTCAGAACCCGGAGGAGGCAAAAACGGTCTATGAGGGAAAAAAGGACCAGATCGAGACCATCAAGGAGGGCGTGATCAAGATGTATACAAGGCCCGAATCCAAACCGGCGCCGCGGGAGTAGCGATTGGCTAATGGCTCATCGCTAAACAGCTTGTCAGCTCAAAGCCCTTTTCCGGTGCGCATGGGGCTTGCGCCTAACCTCTGAACCTCTGAACCCTGAACCCTGAACCTCTGAACCCAGGAACCTCTTCTCATGCACCACAGACGGATCGGCGAGATACTGATAGAGACATCCGGGCTTACCGAGCAGGCGCTGGATGAGGCCCTCCGGCTCCAGTCCGAGAAGGGGGGACGCATCGGGGAGATCCTGATCCGGCAGGGGGCTGTTGCCGAGACAGAGGTCTTGAAGGCCCTGGGAATCCAGTTTGATATACCGATCCGAACCACTCTCCTGGCGCCTGATCTGGACACATCCTTTGCCGGAGAGATCCCGATCCAGTTTCTCAGAAAGTACAGGATGACCCCTGTCGTGACGCCCTCGGGCGCGGTCATTGCTATCAACGATCCCCTTCTCTTTCAGCCCCTGGATGACCTGAGGCGTCTGCCGGTCCTCAAAGATGCGGGGGTCGTCCTCTCCCCCTACGGGGCCATCCTCTCTGTCATTAACTACGTCTACGACATGAGCCGGGATTCCGCCGAGCAGGTCATCGAGGACATGCATGGGGAGGATACCAGCCGGATACTTTCCGAAATCGAGGAGACCGGCGACCTTCTGGAGGACACGAGCGATGCGCCGGTCGTCAAGCTGGTCAATCTGATGCTCTCCCAGGCGGTCAAGGCCCGGGCCAGCGACATTCACATCGAGCACTCTCAGCAGGCCCTCAAGATCCGCTACCGAGTGGACGGGATCCTCTACGATATGCTCTCCCCGCCCAAGCACATTCAATCGGCCCTGATCTCCCGCATCAAGATCATGGCCAAGATGAACATTGCAGAGAAACGGCTCCCCCAGGACGGCCGGATCGAGATCCGGATCGCTGACAAGAGCATCGACATCCGAGTGTCCACTATCCCCGTGGCATTTGGCGAACGGGTGGTCCTTCGGCTGCTCGACAAGACTAATGTCCTTCTGAATGTCTCCGATCTCGGCATGCCGGCCGACCGACTGGACCAGTTCAACCGGCTCATCCGGTCCCCGCATGGGATTATCCTGGTCACCGGACCCACCGGCAGTGGAAAGACAACCACCCTCTATGCGGCCCTCTCCACCATCAACACGACCGACATCAACATCATCACCATCGAGGACCCGATTGAATACCAGCTCGACGGCATCGGTCAGATCCAGGTCAATCCCAAGATCGACCTCACCTTTGCCAAGGGACTTCGCTCCATTGTCCGTCAGGACCCGGACGTCATCCTGGTCGGCGAGATACGCGACCTGGAGACCGCCGAGATCGCCACCCAGTCGGCCCTCACCGGGCACCTGGTCTTCTCGACGTTGCATACCAATGATTCGGCCAGCGCCACGACACGGCTCATTGACATGGGGATCGAGCCTTTCCTGGTCACCTCCTCGGTCACCGCTATCCTGGCCCAGCGGCTGGTCCGCGTCGTTTGCAAGGACTGCAAGGAGGCCTATAAACCGGACAGGGAGTCTCTGCAGAGTATCGGGATTACCCCTGAGATGGCTGAGGGAAGGACGATTTACCGGGGACGGGGATGTCCCTCTTGCCTTGACACGGGCTTCCGGGGGAGAACCGGCATATTTGAACTCATGATTCTGGATGAACCGGTCCGAAACCTCATATTGAAGACCTCCGACGCCAATGCCATCAAAGACAAGGCGGTCGAGCGAGGAATGTTGACCCTTCGCCAGGACGGCGCCCAGAAGGTATTGAACGGGATCACGACCATTGAAGAGGTTTTCAGGGTGACGTATCAGTGATGCTGGTTGCTGGTTTCACCAAGTTTGAAGTGACGAGTTTAAAGTGCCTAAAGTAACAGAAGGAATATTCTGATTTGAACTTTCAACTTCCCAATCCACACTTCACACTTCTTTGCTGCTCCTTACTCCCTGCTCCTTGCTCCCTGCTCTTTGCTCCCTGCACCTTGCTCCTTGCGCCTGATTCAAAAATGAGGAATTAGCGTGTTCCCACCTCTCCAATGGCGGACGGCCTGGTATCCTGCTGCGGCCCTCCTGGCGGGTCTGCTGGCGGCACAGGTCATCGCCTTCGTTCAAGTTTATCTCTCCAACAGGGCGTTCTGCCATACCCTTGCGGTCATCAAAGATGCCGGATATCTTATCGTCCCCAACGCGCAGATCATGGGCCGGCTGCACGAACTGGCCCCGGCGATTTATGGCGGGCTCTTTTTTACCCTGAGCGTGGGGGTCGGCATCTCCCTTCTCTCCTTTGCCTCGGCATGGACCTGGGACCGGGTCTTCTCCCGCAGGACCATCTTCCTGATTCCACTCCTCCTCGTGTGGGCGGGATTCATGGCAGCGGTGAATTGGAATGGAATTTCCCCCCTGACTACCGCCTACTTCGTTGTGATCCCGCCGCTGGTCTTCTGGATCACACTCAGATGGATGCCTCAACAGACCGAAGACGCCCCCCGGTCTCCGCCCCTGTTCATCTCATGACGATTGCCCTGTTGGCCTCTCTCTGGGCGCCGCAGATGAACGGCGATCTCTTTCTGGACCTTAGAGACAGTCTCCTCCTCTCCAACGCCTTAGGCACAAAGATAAACGATTTCTATTACAGGTATACCCTTTATCCTGCGGAGGTCTTCAAATCTCTGGACCAGAAGGTCCTCAAGACCTGCTCGCTGGATGAGGTCAGGAAGAAGCCGCTCAAAAAGCTCTTGGAAGAGAAGGTCCTCAGTTGCGATTATCTCTGCATAGAAGGAAAGGGGACAGTTGATCTTGAGATAAGGGAATCGGGGAGAGATCTGATCTTGGAAAGGAGGGGGCGGGTAATCTTCAAGTCCACTCCCAATGATTTCCTGTCGGCGCCGGCCGATGTCTTGAGGCGGTTTTCTTCAAGAACAGACAGATACCCCCTTTTCCGTCAATTCACCTATGATGGCCTCCTGATAGGATTCCCTGTCACCCTCTATCTTTTCCTATACAGCATCCTCCTCCTCCCGTTAACGCGGTGCTTTGATCTGAGGACCGCCTCTGTGACGGCCGCCATCCTTTGTTTTTTGTCAGGCATTTTGCTGCTGATACCTCTCTGGCTTGGCAATGGGGGAAACATCGACAAGAACCATCTGGATAGGTTGCTAACATCCGGTCGCTGGCAGGAGAGGGTAGCCGCGCTGAAATTTGTCCGACAAAATTGGCTGGATGTGTCCGTTTTTCCTTCCTATCAAAGGATGTTGTCAAGCCCTCACATACCGGAGCGCTACTGGCTGACAAAGGCCCTGAGTGTCAGCCGCAGACCTGAAACCTTCAAAGACCTGTTGGTTCTCCTCGATGATCCCTCCCCCACGGTGGCATCCATGGCCTTTCAGGCACTGGGTCGGAGGGGCGACAGGAACGCGCAACAAGAGATCCTGAAACGGGTCGAGACCTCGGACCACTGGTACACCCAGTGGTATGCCTATAGGGCGCTGAAGGAACTGGGATGGAAACAGACAGGCTACAGATAAGGACCCTGGCCCCCTGTCTTGGGGCGGTCATTGCAGTGGAAGTCCTCTGGAGAGCGGGCCTGGGAGTGATCTTAGGCCACCCCATGATGACTTTGGGAGCCGTCCGTCTTTTACAAGCCGGTCTCATCATCCTGATTGTCTTTATCCGCCAAAAGAGACTGGCTTCCATTGGATTGTCTTTGAAAGGGCTGCCTCCGGGAATCAAAAAAGGATGCATCTGGTCTGCCGGTTTCGGGCTGCTTGTCCTGTTGGGCGGCCTCCTCGTCTATGTCATGGGGATAAATCCACTGTCCTTGATACATACCCCTCTCCCGGCAGATCCCGGTCATGTCCTCCCCTTTTTTATTGTCGGCGGTCTCATAGGCCCCCTGACCGAAGAGATCTTTTTCAGGGGGATCCTCTACGGTTTCTTCAGGCGATGGGGGGCACTAACGGCCATCCTCTTGAGCACCCTTGTATTTGTCCTGGCACACCCGGTCTTCCCCTCCATTCCAATCCCCCAGGTGGTGGGCGGCCTCCTCTTTGCCCTGGCCTACGAGGTTGAAAAAAATCTCATGGCCCCCATAACCATCCATTCATTAGGAAATATGGCCATTTTCGGCCTTTCATTTATAAGCCAGCGGGGTTGGGTTCCCTGATCATTTACGACTTTTTCATTCACATGAATGCTACCAATGTCAAATATAAAATCAACAATAGATGCCCATGGTACCCAAAACCGCCTTGAGCTGAAAACTAACCTGATGAACTCTTGAGCTATTATCATCAAATTCAGCCTCACTCAAGGACAAAAATCAGTGGTCGCCGGTTAAGGTAATGCGGGAAAGTTGTTGAGCTGATGAGCT
>JAUPKI010000008.1 GCA_030837545.1 Thermodesulfobacteriota bacterium
GTGTCGAGCCAGTCCGGCGATGCCTCCCTTCGTCCCAAGCTGACGGTTGTGTATAATCCCGACGTTCCCTTTGCCCGGGCCGGGGTGGACCAGGAAAACCTCCAGTGGAACGGAGGGTCGGTCCGATTGGACGGCTCAGGATGCAGCGATCGGCCTGGTGGAAATGACGCCGCCCTCGCCTATTCCTGGCGCATTACCGCGGCCGCATACGGTTCGTCCCTGACCGGGGCCGTTCTGGGAACTACCGCGATTGTGGACTTTGTCCCTGATCAGGCCGGCGAGTGGGACGTGGAATTGACCGTGACCAATGAGCAGGGAGAAAGCGCAACCGATACGGTCCATCTCCGTCTCCTTCGCATCCCTGCCTCCCATCCCCGCATTTACCTGGACCCTGCCAAACTCGCCCAACTCAAGTCCCTGGCCGTACCTTCCAATCCGCGCTGGATCCAGCTCAAGGATCAGGCAGACCAAAGCGACGGGGACATGCAGGCCAAGGCCCTCGTGTGGCAGATCACGGGGGTACAGACTTATGCGGATGAGGCCATCAAGCTCGCCCTGGACGATATCCCCAGCCTTGAGTGGGCGATGAAGGCAGGCAACATTGCCCTGGTCTTCGACTGGTGCTACAGCTGCTTGACGCCCCAACAGATTTCCAACTTTGTCGCCTATTTCAATGCCTGGGATGGTGTCGTCAAAGAAGAGGACGCGCCGGGTTGGGGAAACTACTGGCCCGGTTGGAGCTATTCCTATGCCCTCATCGGGCTGGCCTCCTACGGGGATAACCCGCGGGCACAGGAGTGGATGGATGAATACCGGCATCGAAGGTATCGGGACAACGATCTGTCTCTGCTGAATCAGATTGCAGACAGCGGCGCCTGGCCCGAGGGCACGGTCTATGACGGGCTCGCCAACCGGCCCAGGATCAAGGCCATCGAGGCCTGGCGGACCGCCACCGGCGAGGACCTGTTTCAAAGCACGGCCTGGTTTCGAAATCGCCTTGGCTACCTCCTCCTCAGGAACTGGCCGGGAGAGGTTGACGAGTGGGGAACCGCTTATCGCCCCTACCCAGCCACTGGAGACAGTGAGCGAAACAGGGGCAGCATGGCCAATTACAGTCGGATCATGGGCCTGATTCTTGCGGGACATTACACCCAAGACCCCATCGCCTCACAATTGCACGCCTACCTGGCCACGGCGCCGGTAAATCGCTCCATGGATTTTGTGTGTCACGATGAGTTCCTCTGGTTCAATCCTGCCCAATCATCCAGCACCCCCGAGATCCTGACCCATTATGCCAAGGCCACAGGGACCCTCTTCATGCGCTCCGGCTGGCCTGACGGTGCTGCGGATACCCTGACAAGTCCTACCTACCTCACCTTTCAATGCGGTGATCATTTCACCTACCATCAGCATTTTGAGCAGAACAGCTTCACCCTCTTCAAGTACGGCGACCTGGCCGTGGACAGCGGGGTGTATAGTGGAGACGGCCTTTCCAACCATGACATCAATTACTATGTCCGCACCATTGCCCACAACACCCTGGCGGTCTATAACCCCCAGGAGGATTTCTCCTCCGTTCGGGCGGACGCCTCTTCCAATGACGGGGGCCAGAGGACCATGTATCCGGCCAGCCGTTCGCCGCAAACCGTGGCCTACTTTCAGCAGTACCAGACCCAGTATGATAATGGGGATATCCTTCGGTACGAGGACAATTCGTATTTCACCTACGCCCTCGGGGACGCCACAAAGGCCTACAACAATCCCAGTTACAACCAGGCCATGGACACGGACCTAACGGGGAATATCGCCAAGGTCAGCCGCTTTCAACGGGAGTTCGTCTATCTCCGTTCCCCGAATTCTGGGGGCCAGGATTACCTGGTGCTCCTGGATCGGGTCGGGGTAACCCAGTCCGATTTCAGCGGGCCCAATACCAAACTGCTCTTCCATACCCTGGGCGAGCCGGTGGTGAACGGCACGGCCCAGACGATCACCCCGGGCGAGGTCTTGTATGGCGGCGCAGACCTGGCATGGGCCGTCTCCGGTGATGGAAAGCTCTTCCTGAAATTCCTCCTGCCACTCGACCGGAATGTCAGAAAGGTGGGGGGCCGGGGTGTCAAGGCCTTCTGGGTCTTTGGTAAGCGGTACGACTGGCAGTGGGAGGAGGATGAGGATCAACCTCGACCCATTAATGAATACGAGGATGTCCCCTATGGGGAATGGCGGCTCGAACTGGAGCCGGCGGACCCCCTGCTGAACCATACCTTCTTGACCGTCCTCTTCCCAACCTCGAGCACGGTCACTGCGCCGCCTGCCGCGCAGGTGATCACTGCCGGCACAGGCATGACCGGCGTGTACATCCCCAATTCGGCCCTGGATCGCGTCGCCCTCTTTTCTTCGGCCATAGACGGATCTGCCCCCTCGGGCATCATATCCTACCAATATCCTCAAGCCCAGGATACCCACACCACCCTCTTTGACCTCACGCCCGGCGCGCGATACCGGCTGACTGCAACACTGGAGGGGGGCATCCATCACATCACCCTGACGCCTGACGTGAGCGGGACCTTGTTGGTCAGCGATCAAGGCGTGTTGAGCTTCTCTTCATCGACGGCTGTCTTCTACGTGAGTTCCGACAGCGCCTGTGGCGACCATACCCCCTGCTACACCACCATCCAGTCCGCTATAAACGCGGCCCCCTCCGGCGCCACCATCCGAATAGCGGAAGGGACCTACGGCCAGGCCTACGCCTTGAACAACGGCCGGGTATTGACCCTAAAGGGAAGATGGAACAAGGCCTTTACAGCCCAGACCGGCAATCCCACCATCATCAAGGCCCCATCCGGTGTGGTCGGAGGCCTGACCTTTCAGGAGGTCTCCATGGCGCCTTGACCATGGTAATCAGGGTACGTTCTAAGCTTTTTAACTTTCGCGATAGAATCACGAGAAATTCCGGTGCGTCGAACGTCACCAACCTCAAAACAGCGTCCCGATCGGCGTCCCTTTACTCACTGCCCTCTTGTTTGCCGCAGGACAGCTCGCAAAGCAAGCCGCCGTTGCCGCACTGGGCTGTCTCGAATTGCAGGATGGGATGATCAATCCCAAAACGGTGGAAAAGCTCGTGGCCAATCTTTTCAGAAAGGGGCTCCGTGCGGCTCAGGGGTTGATCGGCCACCTCCACGTGACAGGAAAAGGCGATGCTGGACGAACTCACGTTCCAGGCGTGAAGGTAATGGACGCCGCAAACCCCGGGCATAGCCTGCAACGTCTTCTTAATCTCTTCAAGATCAAGGTTTCTCGGGGTGGCATTCATCAGGATGCCTGTAGCATCCCTCAGAATGGACCAGCAGTTTTTCAGGATGAAGATCACAATGAGGAATGACAGCAATGGGTCGAGCCAGTACCAGGGCTTAAACACCAGAATAATGCCGTTTGCAAGGACGAGAACGGAAGTCAGCATGTCTCCCACCATGTGGAGAAAGGCCCCCCTCACGTTCAGGCTGTGCTTCGAGTCCCGATGGAGCAGCCAGGCCGAAAGACCGTTTCCCAGGATGCCCACGACCGCCAGGTAAATCACTATTTGACCGATCACAGGTTGCGGCTGCCTGAATCGCTCGAAGGCCTCATACAGGATGAAGGCTGCCGCGGCTACAAGAAGGGCGACGTTGATCACCGCCCCAAGGATTTCGGCCCGTTTGTATCCAAAGGTGTTTTGAGGGGATGCCCCTTTTTTCCCGATGCGAAAGGCGAAATAGGCGATCAATATGGCGGTGAAGTCGCTGAAATTGTGGACGGCGTCCGAGATCAGGGCCATGCTGTGCGCATAGATCCCGCCCACGACCTGGGCTGCAGGGATCAGCAGGTTGATGCCAAGGGTAATCAGGAGCCGCGGTCCGGCCGTGTCTCCCTGGTCGAAGGCATGCGAATTCCCCGAGTGATCATGCTGGTGAGGGGGAAAAACCTCCCCGCCGTTGGACTCTGGAAGGGCTGCTTCTGCTTTTTCTTGGAGTTGGTCTGTGCTCATGTGTCTCTCATATGAAACGTCAGGTTATTTGGGTTTGTTGGGTTGCTTGGGTTACTTGGGTTACTTGGGTTACTTGAGTTACTTGAGTTACTTGAGTTACTGCGCGAGTCCATCATCGCAGCCCTTCTCGTCTCACGCAAGGCGTGGCGAGCCCCGAAAGACAACAAGGACCTCTTCGTGTCCTGCATGAAAACGGTATCACTTCCGCCAGAAGTCTTTTACCATGCTTCGCAAGGCCCACATCGTCACGCCCTGCACCCTATCATCCTTAGCGTTTTGTATCATCTCAGTAAGTGGGGTATTAGATGTCTCGACCTCTGTTTTCACCGCAAAGGCGCGGAGAACGCAAAGAGACGTGTGTTTTTGTTTTTCGCTGAGACGCCGAAAAACAAAAAGGTCATCCGTTCCGAAGGACATAACTTGTCCTTTGCCGTTTTCCCTGCCCCGTGAAACACGGAGCCTGTTTCTCCGGGGTCAACGGCAAAGGAAAAAGCGGTTCACTCTGTGTCTTTGCGCCTTCGCGGTGAGATATCATTTCTTGTTGCCGCCCCGATTTATTGAGATAATGTCGCGGTTCCAAAAAACGAAACGGCTACATCGTGCGTTTCATTTAAACAACCCATATTTTTTCATCTTCCGCCAGACGGTGGTCCGGCTAATGCCCTTTCCGGTCAAGCGCCGGCCCTTGTGAAAAAGACCCGGCGCATCCGTTGCAGTCCCTCTTTGATTCGACTGAACGGATTTGATTGCCGCTGAAAAGAGGACCTCCCTTCCATCTCTTCTCTATGATGTGCTCGATGACTGGCGAAGTGCCAACAGATACCCGCCTGAAGGTCAGCGCACCGATCGTTATTCCGGAAAAGAGACAGGCGGCCATGGCGATAATTCCGCCCGCTATGCGAAAAGAAAAGCCATCGGTCAAAACGTCTCCAAGGATGATGCCTGCGATGAGGCCCATTAGGGGAATACCCAAAAGCGCGGCCGCATTCTTTAGCAGCCCGGAAGTATCCCGACGAACAGAAACATAATCACCGACCTCGGCGCCCACACTGTTCAAGGCCTCAATCGTTATAGTGGAGCCCTCCGTGACGCAGTGGCACACACTTCGATTCACCCGAGGCGAAGCCCCCGGGATGCCCGAACTGACCGGCTGAATCACCACTTCCGCCTTACCGTCTTTTTTGAGGGTTGCGACAAACCCTTCATTCGTTGGCATCGGACCGATTCCTTTTTCTGTAACCGTTCACGGATAAAGGTTCAGAGGTTCA
>JAUPKI010000064.1 GCA_030837545.1 Thermodesulfobacteriota bacterium
AAAAGATCGTTGAATTGCCCCATCTGGTGGAGTCGGAGAGCATGGAGGGCAGGGTTGAGGAGAACTGCCGCTCCATTGGGATCGAGGACCTGACATCGGGCCGGGATATCCGCTATCTCTTGGATATTGATCCGAAATCTTTTCAGGACAAGGAAGTGGTGGATATTATCGCCTCTGCAAAGACGATCTTTGTCAATGCGGTCATGGGGTTCATGCCCCTCTTTTACGAAGGCTCAGAGGCCCTGTATCGGCTGATTGGGGCAAATGCCTCTGCGACCAGGCTCTATGCCGGGGGCGATACCCTCCAGGAACTCCGGAATCTCTGCCCTGGGATCTACATGGCAGGCCTGGACGACCCCAACGCCTATTACTTTACCGGCGGGGGGAGCGTCCTGACGGCACTGGAACAGGGGACCCCCTATCAGTTGAAGCCGGTCGAGACTTTGATGGAAGGTGGGTCTGCATGACCATTACGCCAATTTTTGATCCTGAAAGTGCGGGGAGACCGATGCGGGTGGCGGCCTTCATGTCGGGCTCGGGCACTAACATCATGCGGCTCTTGGCGCACGAGCAGAAACTGAAGGCCCATGGACACGATTCCCCATTCGAGACGGTCTTCATCTTCAGCGACCGGTCGGACGGCCGATGCTCCGGGGAACGGATCGCCCTTGAAAACGGCCTCCCCTATTTCAGCTACGACATTCGGGCCTTTCATCAGAAGAGGGGCCTCAAGCGGTCCGTGGCGACGGCCGAGGGCCTGGCCACCAGGCGGGAATATGACCGGGTTGCCGGGAGGCTGGTCGCGGCGTTTGACATTGACGTCATCGCCCTGGGCGGATACATGAGTTACACCACCCTCAACCGGTGCGTCAATGTCCACCCTGCGGACCTTTCCATATGTCTCCCCGACGGCCGCAGAAAATATGTGGGCGACGATGCGGTGAAAGACGCCATTGCCGCAGGGGAGACCCGCCTGCGGGCCTCCACCCTCTGGACAGACGAGGGCGTGGACACAGGACCCCTGTTGATGGTGTCGGATGCCCTCCCCGTGACGCTCCCTGTATCGCTCGATGCCCTTGTCATGGACCCTGACCGGCTCCGACAGGCGGTGGACGACCATCAGGAGCGGCTCAAGGAGACGGGGGACTGGAAGATCTTTCCAAAAACCATTGAGATGATCGCGAGAGGCCAGTTCGCCCTGGATGATGAAAACCGGGTCTATGTGGATGGCGGTCCCGTGCCGCGCGGTTACCGGGAATAAAAGCTTAAAGAATGAACATCCAACATCGAACGTCCAACATCGAACGTCCAACATCGAACGTCGAATGGGCGGCAGGGAAGAACGTTGAATAAGGAGATCCTGTCATGACGGAACTGATCCCCTGGATACATGATGAGATAGACCGGATGAGGAGGGACATGGATTATCTCCTCAGCCGGTGCTGGCCCGAGATCGGGGCCGACCTGTTGATGGGAGGTTTTTCCGGGGGCCTTTCCTTGGAGATCTTCCAGACCGATGATGCCCTGACTATCAAAGCGGTGATCCCCGGGGTCGATCCCGAGGATCTGGAGGTCTCTGTCACCGACGAAAAGCTGACGATCAAAGGGTGCAGAAAGGAGACCTCTGTCGAAGGAGGCGGCTATTATCAGCGAGTGGAAAGGAAGCTCCGTTCTTTTTGCCGCAGCGTCCCCCTCCCGTCCCGCGCAAGGATCGGTGAGATCAAGGCAACCCTCCATGGCGGCATATTGAAGATCGTAGTGCCCAAATGGAAACCCAGAGAGATCCGCCTTATCAAGGTGGAGATTGATTGAAACTTCAGGGTTCACAGGTTCCCGGTTTAACATTCAAGGTTGGGAATAAGGACAGAATTGATGACCGGCAGCCCGAGCAAAGTATGCTGCATTTGTCAAATGGCTTCCGTTGGGCCGACGGCCGGCTTTCGGGGTTGTAATGGTGAGCCCTGGGGTTTTCATGGGACAATGCGCCTCCAAGCTGTAATCCGGGGGGAAAAATGCAACCTTGAACCCCTGAACCTTTGAACCCCTGAACCTTTGAACCCTTGAACGGTTACATTGGAACGTCAGACTGAAAACTGGAATGAAGGAGATCGGCAATGCCAAAAAAGAGCGCTTATCCGGAAGTCCCTGTCGAGCATCTCAGGTGGCGGCTCGACCCCGCCACGCTCCCCTTTGAAACCACCGATGATCTGGCGCCCCTGAAGGAGATCGTCGGACAGAAGCGGGCGGTCGAGGCCTTCAAATTCGGTATGGGCATAGACAGACAGGGATATAATGTCTTTGTCACGGGTATGCCGGGAAGCGGCAGGATGTCCACGGTCAAAAAGCTCCTTGAGGAGATATCCAAGAAGGACAAGGTCCCGGATGACCTCTGCTATGTCAATAATTTCAAGAACCCCGAGGCCCCTATACTGATCCGCCTGGCCGGGGGCGCCGGCGTCCATTTCAAGAAGGCCGTGAGCGGCTTTCTTGAGACCCTCAAGAAGCAGATCCCCCAGCTCTTCGAGAGCCAGGAATACATCAATATGAAAAAGGAGATCATGGAGGCCTATGAGGCAAAGGGGAAGAGCTTTTTCAAGAATCTGGATGAACGCGTGAAACAGGAGGGCTTTGCCCTGGTGGATGTCCAGGTGGGGCAGATCAAGCGGCCGGAGGTGATGCCCCTGGTGGACGAAAAGCCGATGCACATCGACCAGGTGGAGGCCATGGTGGAACGGGGGAGGTTTCCGAGAGATGAATTTGAGACGATGAAGGGAAAGCACACCCGGCTGCGGGAACAGATCGATCAGATCTTTCTGGCGCTCAGGGATCTTCAGAAGGAGGTCCAGGAAAAGGTGGAAGAAATGGACCGGGTGACCTTCCTGAAGACAGCGTCGGACCTGGCGGCCCCGATCGTGAAGGAATTTCCTGCCGAGTCCATTAAGGAATACCTGAAAGAGATGCTGGAAGATCTGGCCGACAACCTCCAGATCTTCAATCCCCAGCAGCAGGCCCAGATCCCGGGCCTTCCCATGATGATGGTCCCGGAAGGAGATCGGTTCCAGCCCTATCAGGTCAACCTCCTGGTGGACAACAGCGATCAGAAATCGCCGCCGATCATTGTGGAAAGCTATCCCACGTATCGAAACATCTTCGGAAGCATCGAGCGGATCGTGGACAGGGCCGGCATATGGCGCACCGATTTTAGCAAGATCAAGGCAGGGTCGCTGGTCAAGGCCATGGGCGGTTACCTGGTCATCAATCTCTGGGACGCCATTATGGAGCCCGGTGTCTGGCAGGCCCTCAAAAGGGCCCTCAAAAGCGAAGAGCTCGAGATCCAGACCTATGACCCCTTTTACCTGTTCACCACGAGCGGACTGAAACCCGAGCCGATCGACCTGAATGTCAAGGTGGTGGTCATTTCCGACGCCTACCTTTATCACCTCCTTCTCAATTACGACCAGGATGTCAATAAGGTCTTCAAGGTCCGGGCCGATTTCGATACGTCCATGGATAAGAACGAGGAGTCTATTCAGCACATTGCAGGCTTCATCAAGATGAAGACAGATGAAGAGCAGCTCAAGCCCTTCGACAGGGCCGCGGTCGCGACCCTGGTGGAGGAGGCTGTGCGGATGACCGGGAGACAGGAGAAGGTCTCCACCAGCTTTCCAGAGATCACCGACTTTATCCGCGAGGCCGATTATTTTGCCGGGCAGAAGGATCAGAAAACGGTGGGGCAGGAACACGTGGAGGCGGCGATTTCGGCGAGGCGATACCGGTCGAGCATGGTTGAGGAACATATCCAGGAGATGATCGATCGTGGGACCCTCATGATTGATATCGACGGCGAGGTGGTGGGCCAGGTCAACGGTCTCGCGGTCTATTCCATGGGCGACACCATGTTCGGCAAGCCTTCCCGCATCACGGCCTCCACCTCCATGGGGAGGGCCGGCATCATCAACATCGAGCGGGAGGCGGACCTGTCGGGCAATACCCACAACAAGGGGGTCCTGATCCTGGGCGGCTATCTGCGTAAGAAATATGCACAGGACAAGCCATTGACCATGAGCGCCAGCATCGCCTTTGAGCAATCCTATGGGGGTGTGGACGGCGACAGCGCCTCTTCCACCGAGATCTACGCCCTCCTCTCGAGCCTGTCTGAGGTCCCGATCCGGCAGCATATCGCTGTCACCGGTTCGGTTAATCAGAAGGGCGAGGTCCAGGCCATCGGCGGGGTCAACGAAAAGATCGAGGGATTCTTTGATTCCTGCCGTAAAATGGGGCCCTCCAACAAACAGGGCGTCATGATTCCGGAGAGCAATGTCAAGGACCTGATGCTCCGCAAAGATGTGGTGGAGGCGGTGGAAAAGGGCCGTTTTCACATCTATCCGGTAAAGACCATCGACCAGGGGATTGAGATCCTGACCGGCAAAAAGGCGGGGGAGAAGAATGCCAAGGGGGCCTATCCCAGGGGAAGCATCAATTACCTGGTGGACCGAAAGTTGAATGAACTGGCCGAGGGGCTCAAGGAGTTCGGCAACGGCAAGGAGGAAGAGTCAAAAAAGAAAGGGTCCCGGAGCAAGAAGAAGACTAAACAAAAGGCGCAAGGTATGAGGCGCAAGGCGTGAGGCGTGAGGCGCAAGGGACGGGAGCAAGGAGCGGGGAGCGGGGAGCAGGGAGCAGAGGGCAAGGCGGGAGGAAAGAAGCTGAAACGTCAAAGCTTAAAGTCCAACAAACCGGTAAACCCAACAAACCCAATGAACTCGACAAACCCAAGAAACCAATATCCGCTGACCAGTATCCAGTATCCACCCAATGTTGAGTGCCCCATATCGCTGTCGAGCCCCATCCAGAAAAAGATCGCCTGGGCCCGAAGCCATTGCGAGAGATTCGGAAAGGCGCTCCTGGGAG
>JAUPKI010000065.1 GCA_030837545.1 Thermodesulfobacteriota bacterium
CAGACAGCGGCTATCTTCAGATCGTCCACTGTGTACCTCCTTCAATATGGCGCAGGGGCCAGTGATCGGCAACAGACGACCTGTGGCCGGATCGCATCAGCAGTCATTGATTACCATCTTCTCTGGCCTTCAGTCAATTTGGACATCCAAACCCATATTACAGAAAACCTCTTTGACAAGAGGCCCGGGTTTGTATAGGAACCATATGTGACGTTTCAGAAACCCGTAACCCTTTTGGATTGACTATTGACTATTGATGATTGACTATTGAAAAAATCCAGCAACCAGCAATCAATGTCATCGACTTAAAAGCTTATCTTCTCATGCACAACCAAAGGGCGTCATTCCGGCGAAAGCCGAAATCCAGTGTTTTCAGGATGTTCTGGACCCCGGCGTTCGCCGGGGTGACGACGAGGATCAGGCGAATTATTCTTAAGTCAATGCCATTGAACCAGCAATAAGTAACCCACAATCAGTAACGAGCAACCAGCAGGGCATAGCACGCTGAAAATACTGCTTATATACCCCTATTGTCTCGAAGAGAGGGTCCATGAGGAAGACGTGCAGGTCCCTCCTATCGGGCTCTATTATGTGGGGGCGGTCCTAAGGGAACACCATTACGACTGCGAGATCCTGAACTGGCACCATATCAACCGGACGCCGGAGCTGATTCGGGAGATTCTATCGACCAAGACCCCGGATGTAATCGGCCTCTCGGTCCTCCACGCCAATCGCTGGGGGGCCGTCGAGATCGCGCGGATCGCCAAGGGGATGAATCCAGGGGTAACGATCGTCTTCGGGGGGGTCGGTGCCACCCTGTTGTGGGAGCATCTTCTCCGACACTTCAAGGAGATCGACCTCTGTGTCCTGGGGGAAGGGGAGTACCCGTTCCTGAAGGTCGTCGAGGCGATCGAGGCCGGGAATCCAAAGGCGTTTGAAAAAATTCCAGGGCTTGCCCTGAGAAAACGGGGGGCGGTGGTCAAGACCGGGGAACCGCTGCGCATTCGGGACCTGGACCAGCTGCCGGACCCTGCAGCGCACTTTACCTATCCGCATGTGACATCCACCCGGGGGTGTCCGGGCAACTGCACCTTCTGCGGGTCGCCCCGGCTGTGGGGACGAAATGTCCGGTTCCACTCACCTGAGTATTTCGTCGATCAGTTGCAACGGCTTCATCGGAAGGGGGTCGGGTTTTTCTATTTCTCGGATGACACCTTCATGCTCAAGAAGGACCGGGTGATCGAGATCTGCAGGAAAATCCTTGAGAGGGGCCTCCGGATCTCATGGGCGGCCATTTCACACGTCAATTATGTGGATGAAGAGGTCCTCTCCTGGATGCGACGGGCAGGATGCACCCAGATCAGCTATGGGGTCGAAAGCGGTTCGGAGAGAATCCGCCATCTCTTGAACAAGAATATTCGGACCGACCAGATCCAAAAGGCCTTTTCATTGACCACCCGGTATGGCATCCTGTCCCGGGCCTATTTCATCTATGGCTGTCCCGGAGAAACCTGGGGCACCATCCAGGAGACCATCGACCTGATCCACGATATCAAGCCCCTCAGCACGATCTTTTACATCCTCGATATCTTTCCAGGCACGGCCCTTTATGCGGACTTTGTGAAGCGATCAGGGGTTACAGACGAGATCTGGCTGAAGCGGATTGAAGATATCATGTATTTCGAGACAGACCCGGATCTGACCGAGGAGACGATCCTTGCCTTTGGCAGCACGCTGAGGACAGCGTTTTATAAAAGTCTTCCTTCCTTTGTGGATTCGATTGACCTGGTCGATGAGGAAGGCTTTTCCCAGTTGCATGCCGATTTTCTGTCGCGCCTCGGCATGACGTTCAGTCACGGGGATTATGCCGGGATCGACGCAATCCCCGATAAGCTTGAGACCACCGAGAAACTGTATGAACGATCCCTGAAATTCGCCCCCAATGACCGTGCTTACCTGGGTCTGGGGATCATCCGGCAAAAGGAACGGAGATTTGACGATTCTGTCCGCATCCTGTCCGAGGCAATCCGGCATTTTCCCGACAGTGAGCCGTTGCATATTTGCCTGGGGCTGAGCCATATGAACCTGGGTCAGTATGCCGAGGCCCTCTCCTATCTCGAGAAATTCAGGGATTCGGTACAGGCAGGAATGTATATAGAGGAGTGCAGGAGGCGATTGTAGCAGTCACAGGCTATGTCAGTTAGACCTGAACGATGCCTTCCTCACGGAGTATGATCACTTAAACGGAGACTCTCCACATCTTGTTCTCAGGAGGGCGGCAAGGTGAGCGGTTACGCGAAGGGAGGACCCTATGTATAAGATTCATCCCATTGTCATGGGAACCAAGATTTTCGACAAGAGTATGATGACCTATCAATGGGGGATGGGGGAGGAATACAGTATCCCGATTTATTGCTGGTATCTGGAGGGAGGCGACCGGAAGATCCTCGTGGATACCGGCGAGATGAGCCCGGTCCGGTCAGAGGCGAGGGAACGGGCCATCCATGGAAAGATCTACACCTTTGAACAGGGGCTGGCCCGGTGGGACCTGGCCCCACGGGATATCGACATGGTCATCCACACCCATCTCCACAACGACCACTGCGAAAACGACTACAAGTGTGAAAACGCGGAGATCTACGTCCATGAAAAGGAGATGGAGACCATCCACCATCCCCATCCCCTGGACTACCGCTACATGGTCGATTATATCGAAGACGTGGAGGAAAACGGGCAGATCCGAGCGATTGCCGGAGACACCGAAATCGCCCCGGGGATCGTTGCCATTCATACGCCTGTTCATACAGAGGGCGGCATGAGCCTGTTGATCGACACCCCCGGCGGCAGGGCGGTCATCACGGGTTTCTGCGTGATTCAAGAGAATTTCGATCCGCCCAAACAGATCAAGGCCATGGAAATGGAGGTGATCCCTCCCGGGACCCACGTGAATTCATATGAGGCCTATGACATCATGATGAAAATCAAGACAGCAGGCGATATCCTGATCCCCCTTCATGAACCTGCATTCGCCTCCACAGAGACGATCCCGTGACCATCAAAACGAACTTTGGAACCACAGATAGTCTTTCAGTGGTTCAAGGTTTGGATGCAAGTGTCTAACTGCAACTTATTGAATTAAAGTAGAGACTTGCGGTTAGGAAGTTGCAAAATTGTAAATTTGGCAATTTGAGGCGTTTTTTCTTGACGTCTCAATTGCAGGGTTATAGGCTCATTCGGCCATTTGGTCTGACCAGCGGCAGGAAGCCTGCTGACACGAGAATGCGTTGATCGCGGGCAGATAGCGGCCTAATGAGGCGCCAAGGGACCCTAAAAAACAAGAGTTTCTAAACCGGGCACACATTTATTGATTGAGCTTTTTTCCAATTAAAAGAAATTTACATTTTCACAGTATTGGCATTACAACATCAACAATTAAATGTGGAGGGAGGTTTTATGAAAAAGAGAATTTTTATGGCGTTGTTGATCGCAGGGGCATTGGTGTCTTTTTGCAGTGTCGGTATGGCAAAAGAGAAGGTCATCAAGTGGAAGGTCCAGGGATTCGTTCCTGCCGGGATGCTTTACCACGACAACCTCCTCATGCTGGCAAAGGAAGTCGAGAAGACGACACAGGGTCGCCTGGTCTTCGAGGTCTTTCCGGCCGGGGCCCTGGTGCCCCCTTTCGAGGGCCTTAAGGCGGTCAGCGACGGCGTCTATGACGCCAACTACGGCTACTCGGCCCAGTGGGTGGGAAAGATCCTGTCAGCGCCTTTGTTCACCGCTGCTCCTGGCGGCTTGAACGTGATCGATATGATGGCGTGGCAGGATCAGGGCGGCGGCTACAAGCTCTGGCAGGAGATGTACGACAAGCATGGCTACAACGTCAAGGTCCTGATGGCCGGGCCCATTGGCATGGAATGTTTCATGTGGGCCAAAAAGCCTCTGCGCAAACTGGAGGACTTCAAGGGCATTAAGATGCGCATGATGCCCCTGATGGGGGACGTCTTGCAGAAGCATGGGATGTCCGTTGTCTTCATGCCGGCCGGAGAGATCATGCCCAACTTGCAGAGAAACGTCATTGATGCTGCCGAATACAGCATCCCCGCCTTTGACAAGACCCTGGGCATCTGGGAGATCTGCAAGTACGTCATGTTGCCGGGCGTCCATCAGCCCGCTTCGGGCATCGAGCTTCTCATTAACAAGAAGACATGGGAGGCGCTGCCCGATGACCTGAAAGTGATCCTCGAGGCGGTCATGGGCAAGTTCCGCCTGGAAAACCACCTCTGGATGGAGATGAAGAGCCTGGAGGCCATGGAATTTTTCAAGGAAAAGGGGATCGAGGTCGTGATCGTGGAACCGGAGACGGTGAAGACCATGAACCAATGGGCCTGGGAATATATGGACGAGCTGGGCGCCAAGGACGAGTTCTTCAAGAAGGTCTGGGAGTCCCAGAAGGCTTTTGGCAAGCGTTGGTGGCCGTTCTACGACATGTTTCACCTGCCCCATTAAGATGACGGGGGCCGTTTGAGGGATGCATGCATGTTAGAGGATCATCATCCCATAGCCTGTTGCTCGTGGGATGATGACCCTCCTTTTTTGTCCTGGAGGTCGGTATGGAGAAAATTCTCCGCTTCATCGATGGGATCAGTATTTGGACGGGAAAGGTCTCGAGTCTCCTGATCGTGGTGCTCACGGCCATCATATGCTACGACATCACGATGCGTTACGTGCTTGTTAAACCCACGTCCTGGGTCTTCGAGGTTACCTATATGATGTACGGCGTCTATGCCATGCTTGGCGCCGCCTATTGCCACCATCTCAAGGGCCATGTGCGCATGGACCTTCTTTATGTTCGATTGTCTCCCCGGCGGCAGGCCGTCATCGATGTTTTGTGCTATATCTTCCTTTTCTTTCCGCTCTTTATCGTTTTGGTATGGAAATGCGGCCAACATGCCCTCTGGGCGTTCAGTTCCGGAGAGTGCTCCTCATCCAGCATCCTGCGGCCGCAACTCTGGCCCTTCAAGAGTCTTGTAGCCTTTGGATTTTTACTTTTCCTATTTCAAGGGGCGGCCGAGTTCCTGCGCTCACTCCAAATTGCTATCAAAGGAAAACCCTATGAGCCCTGAGTTAACCACCATTTTGATGATTCTGAGCCTTTTCATCCTGCTGGCCGGTTTTCCCCTGGCCTTCGGCATTGGCACGATGGGGCTCTTGTTTGGTTACCTTACCTCCGGAAACGCCTTCCTCTATATGATCCCCCAGCGAGTGGTCAACGGAACCCTCTCAGAGTACATCCTCGCTGCCGTACCCCTGTTCATCTTCATGGGCACTATGATGCAGACCTCGGGCGTGGCGGAGAGGGCCTTCAATGTCCTCCGTGGATGGA
>JAUPKI010000066.1 GCA_030837545.1 Thermodesulfobacteriota bacterium
CAAGACAATAAGGAAAAACAGAAACACGTGGCCATCATCAAGCTGGTCACCGTAATCATGACGATCATCGTCATCCTGGTGGTGGGCTTTTTCTACGGTCACAGCTTCCTGTGGCTTCTGAGGGAGCTGCATGAAAGACTGAGGAAACATTGAGTATTAACTCTCTCGCAATACTATTGACATTTTCGTCATGCCGGACTCGATCCGGCATCCAGAAATCCCGCTGTAGTCCCGCTTTAGCGGGAGATTCCGGCTTTTGCCGGAATGACAGTGTAAAGACAATTGTGAGACTGTTAATAAGGTTCAATTTTACCGGTATCATCGAATCCTTCGCTCAGAATTTTCTCAACCGCCGTCTTGTTCCCTGTGAGGACCCAGGCAGGCAGGGAAGAGCGCCTTGCACGGTTTCCTGATGTCCCAGTCTGATCCGGTTATCCATCTCACGCATCGCGGCATGATTGCGCCATCGCCACCTGGCCTGTCGGAATAGGGAGATGGAAGGCTGCGACGGGCGGTTGCATAAGGTCTGCAATATGAAGCGATGTCTCAAGAAAACCGGGAGTGATGGAGGGGCGAGGCCATGAAGAACCGCCGGGCGCGCATCAGCGGCGCTTATGTCTTTGTGTGCTTGCTCGCAGCCGCAGTCGGGCTTGCGTGGGTATTTCCGGAACCGGGGGCCAAGGGCGGGTGGCTGCACGCAGGGATTACCACGCGGGTGGCGGTTTTCCTCATTTTCGTCATGCAGGGGCTGTCGCTTCCGACTCAGGAGGTCAGAAAAGGGCTCATCCAATACCGGCTGCACACGGCCATCCAGGCCTTTATCTTTGTATTCATACCGGCCCTGGTTTATGCTGTACTGCTGCTGTCGCGGCATCTCTTTCCCTATGATCTCTATATGGGCTTTCTCTTTGTGGCCGTGGTCCCCACCACCATCTCCACGTCCATCGTGTTTACGACCGCGGCAGGGGGCGCCAGCGCCGTGGCCCTGTTCAATGCCTCCCTGTCCAACATCCTGGGCGTATTCATCGTGCCGCTGTGGATCTCCCTTCATGTGTCTCAGAAGACGCCCATTCCACCGCTTGACACCCTCATTTTGAAAATCATGCTGATCATCCTGCTCCCCTTTGTCCTGGGACAGGTGGTCAGGATCTGGGTGAAACCCTGGGCCGACGCCCACAAAAGGGAGATGTCCAAGGTCAGCATGGGTCTGATCCTGTTCATCGTGTACGCAGCCTTCTGCAATTCCGTGAAGAGCGATATCTGGCAGTCGCTGAAGGCGCACGAAATTGTCCTGGCGCTGGCTTCCACCCTCTTCCTTCTCCTCCTGGTGATGCTGGCAGGCCGGCTCTGGTGGAAGACCGCCGGATATGACCGGGCAAACGGCATCGCCTTCTTCTTTTGCGCCACCCAAAAAGCCATCTCCACGGGTGTGCCCATGGCCTATGCCATCTTCGCATCGAGCCCGATATCGGTCGCCCTGGTCATTCTGCCGCTTCTCTTCTACCATCCCCTCCAGCTTCTGCTGGGGAGTTTCATCGTAGGGAGGTTCAGTAGAACCTTGCTCCGGCATGGGACCCAAACAATGCCTTAAGGTTTCTCATAACGACCATTGTCAGGCGTTTGTTTCCTGCTTGATGAGGGACACGCTCCTGCCGCCGATTTTTTTCGGCAGGTCCTCCTTCTTAAAACCGATTTTTTCGGCGATGGCCTGGGTTTCTTCAAATTGCTCCCTGGATACGTGACCCCTGGGCTCCATCACAAGGAGCCTTCCCCCGGGCCGAAGCGCCTTCCATATTTCGTTGAAGAACGTGTCTTTGTCAGGAATCTCGTGCACCACATGAATGGCAGCGGCAAAGTCTACCTGGCCTGAGATGTCGTCCAGACCGTACCCGTCTGGGCCGATCCGGCGAAGCTCGATCCTGTCAATCAACCCTGCCTTTTGGGCCCTGCGGCCCAGGACGGAGAGCATCTTGTCCTGTATATCCAGGGCGATGACACGGCCCGATGGTCCGACCATCCGGGCCAAAGGAAGCGTGAAAAACCCCATGGCGCAGCCCGGCTCCAGGACGGTCATCCCTTCACAAACAAAGGGGCCGAATATCCTGTCAGGGTTTTCCACTATCTTCCTCAGCGGGTTCAGGAGAAAATACCCGATGAAAGGGGGACATACGCGCTCGGCCATACGATCTGCTCCGAAGAATCGAATAGGGGATTGAAATGGTGAGGAGATCCTGCTTCTTTGGAAACGAATCTCGGACTTGGTGAACCAGATTAGAGGAAGTGTGCAGCCAAGTCAATGAGGAGTTTCATTGTCGCACTGGATAGATGGGGGATGCTGTAGGATGTGTGCCTGTGGGTTGGAACAAAGTCCAAAAATGAAATCGGCCCCCACCTGGACGACTATCGGAGGCATCGACACCGGTCTTGAGAGGTTTTCTGTTTATTCATTAATATCCTTGACAAAATAAGATCGCTGTACTCTAAAGGATAGGCGGTTTAGGCGGATATACTTTGTTGGTGGGCAGAATAGATTATTTTCTGGCTCTCCGGTCTTTGGCATAAAATTGCAGGAGAGTTCAAGGTTCGCTCAGCCTCGCTGATTGATGATGTGGCAACATTCTGAAATTGACGAATATTGGCCTTTGGCGATATATAATAGGATTTGGGCCATTTTGGCCGCGAGGTAGTCAAGCTCTCAACATAGCCACTCTCGCAACATAAGTAAGGCATATCACACGTTTTTGGTGCGCCAAAATCTTTGAGATTACCAAAAGAAAGCAAAATATGGCCGTGAGTTGACCAACGGAATCAATCTCAACGTTACCCGGGGGATGCGAGCTGGAGGATATCTCATATAACAGTTGCACATACAAGCCAATAGGATGGGAAGTCCCATGCCGATTCGTGGCCATGCGGATCCCAAAAGAGTAGAAGTCGCCCTCAAATCTGCCGGTTCAATGTGAGCTTTTTGAAGATGACCGCTATACCTACCGGATCTTTTGCACCAGCCTAAAAGGAAAGCCCCACAAAGTGATCGCCGAGTACGATAA
>JAUPKI010000067.1 GCA_030837545.1 Thermodesulfobacteriota bacterium
AGGCAGGGGCCATTTTCGTGGTGGGTTCGGTCGGCGGATTGCTTCCCGATCTGGACAGCGACACGGGCAAACCTCTGACTTTTCTGTCCATCCTGCCACCAGAAACGGGTGGTGGAATTTGTCCCGCTGCAAAGCGGGATTTGTGAGGAAGTGCTCAAGGCCGTACCGCACCGGCATTTTGTTTTCAGCATACCCAAAATCATCCGCCGGTATTTCCTGTACGACAAAAAGTTGCTTTCGGAACTCAGCCGCTGCGCCTGGGAAACCTTGAAGGAATTGCCTGTCGGCACAACCAGAGAAACGGCCCTCTTCCGCCAATAAACAGGGGTTCATCCCTGTGTTCACAGAACTTGATCAACTGTCAAACAGCGTTGTGGATCTCATAAAACAGAACCAATTGGATGAAGCAGAAGCCGTATCCCTCAGGCTCCTGAACGAATATCCCGACCAGATTGACGGCCTGAATCGGTTGGCCATGGTCTATGAAGCCCGTGGAGAAAAAGGAAAGGCCGCGGAGCATTACAGAAAGGCCTACCATTTTGCAATGTCACATGAAGGGTTTGACCAGCATGACCAGCATGCCGCTGACTGGTTCTTGTCAGAGGCTAATCGGCTGGCATCTCAAAACAATATGGAATGAAAGGAATTAAATGGATTCCCTGCAAAAGGAATCTGAGGAATGATATGGAAGGAATTAAATTCTCACAACATAACCAGACCCACAACATAAGAGCCACTAAGGGCAACATCGCTTACCGCCTGAGAGCCCATCAAATGCTACCAGATGTTGTGGTCGCTCGCCTTGATAGATGATGAGCTTGAAATGTTTTAAGAGCCTATCGTCTGGCGTACAGACATTCCAAGGAGAGAAATTGCGAAATAAAGAGGTTAGCGACGGTCTGCAAACGACACGCCTTTTTGGCCAGAGGAGGGCGTCATTTATCATCTGCCCGCTGGCCGTACCGGCCCCTTTTGGGGTCGCTTGCATTGGATGTCGTGCCGAATCAATGCAGATGAGATTCCATTCCCTTGACATCGTTACCATAGCCTTTTATCTTGATAACCGACTGTACGTTACAGGGATGGTTCTGTGTCGCTCCATCCCTTAAAAATGGAGGGCTTATGGAGATATTGGATCATCTGCATCTGTTCCCATGGAACAGCATGACCGCGAACAACTGCAATACCTATTTCATCGACGGTGAAAAACGGATCCTCATAGACCCGGGCCACTATCATCTGTTCGATCACGTGCGTAATGGGCTTTCCAGACTTTCCCTCTCCCCGGAAGACATGGATCTGGTCATCATCACCCACGGCCATCCCGATCATATGGAAGGAGTCAGGATATTTCAGGGGACCAATGCCATCGTGGCGGTGTCTTCCGCGGAAATGGCATTTATACAGACCGTGGCCCCCCAGTACGGAAAGGCCCTCGGGATTCCCGACTTTGAACCGCAGGTTCTGCTTCAGGAAGGGGATCTGAAGGTCGGGGATCTGGCGTTTGAGGTCATCCCTACCCCGGGACACTCACCCGGTTCCATATGCCTTTACTGGCCCGATAGGAAAGTACTTTTCACAGGCGATGTCGTCTTTAATCAGGGGATCGGGAGGACCGATCTGCCGGGAGGCAACGGCCGAGAACTCAAGGAGAGCATTCGGCGGATCTCCCGGCTGGACGTGGAGTATCTGCTGACCGGGCACGGCGATATCGTGAAGGGGAGTGAGGCGGTCAAGGCGAATTTCAAGACCATCGAGGACTACTGGTTTGGCTACCTGTAAGTCTCGGGGAAAGAAGTGTCTAAAGTGAGTCCCGCAAGGCGGGATGACTAAAATGCCTAAAGTTGAAAACCGGGGAAGCAGCAAGGGACCGAAAGCTCAAAGCTCAAAGCTGAAAGTAACCCGTAACCAGCGGAGGAGGCGCCAGGCATAAGGAGCGTGGAGTGTGAAGTTAAGAGTTGAAATCGGAATTCCCCCTTTTTCACTTTAGGCACTTCAAACTCCCAACTCCAAACTCAGGAATACCAACAACCAGCAACCAGGAACGCCCATGACCAACGAATCAGCATCCATAGATTTCGATCTGCGCCAGTTGGAGGTCTTCCGCAAGGTGGTCGATCTCAAGAGCTTTTCAAAGGCAGCGGGCGCGGTGTTTCTGGCGCAGGCCTCGGTGAGCGAACGGATCAGCACCCTCGAAAACATGGTCGGGACCCGGCTCCTGGATCGTCTGGGGAGGGAGGTGGTCCCTACCAAGGCCGGAGAACTCCTTTACAAGCATGCCGTCCTTCTCTTGGAGATGAAACGGACAGCAGCCTTGGAGATGGCCGATTTTCTCGGCATCAGGCGGGGCGAGATACGACTTGGCGGGAGCACCATTCCGGGCGAATACGTCCTCCCGAAGGTCATAGGCCGATTCTGCCGGGGATACCCGTATCTCTGGGTGACACTGACGGTGGGAGACACGGTCGCCATCGAGAACCGGGTCCTGGCCGGGGACCTCGAGTTGGGCGTGGTAGGTTCCAAAGGCTCGCAGAAGAACCTGATTCAGCATGAACTCTGGAGAGACGAACTGGTGCTGACAGTCCCTGCTGGACACCGCTGGGCCCAAGAGAGGGAGGTCCCCGTGGATGCCCTGTGTGAGGAGCCCTTTATCTTCAGGGAACCCGGATCCGGCACCTTCAAGATCCTTGATGGCTATCTCCAGTCCACCGGATCAGCCGGTCTGAGCGCCCTTCGGCCCGTTGCATGCTTTGGGACATCGACTGCGATCAAGGAAGGGATAAAGGGGGGGCTCGGGGTCTCGGTCCTTTCATCGAGGGCCGTGGATACCGAACTCCAGGCCGGCATCCTCAAGGCCCTGAGGATAACGGGCCTTCCCATGTATCGGAATTTTTTTCTGATCAGGGACAAGAGGAGGATTGTTTCTCCCCTCTGCCAGGCCCTGATCGACTTCTTGTTGGCAACCTCTCGAAAAGAGGAAAACGGCCATGCCATTTGACGTCATGGATTACAGGGGGGAATGCTGAAAGCCCTATCTGGACGTAGGTCTATGTCTCAGGATACTCTCCCCGGATCAAGTCTTCGAGTTTATTATCGAGAACGACAGGCTGGAAAAGGTCAAGAGGGTGATTTCCTACAACCACGGGGAGGTTGTCTCAGAGATCCCTGTAGAAAATGATGTCCGGGTAAGAATAAGGAAGAAGGGATTGAGGGATTGAGGGATGTTAGACATTCCCCATTGCGGGACCGACTTTGGTCCAACTCTCTTTACTTGACGCGGCTTCCGGGGGCGGTCTCGCCGTCCGGGACGAGGAGGTGGAGCCCGGATCGGTCCGTGGCGGCCAGGACCATGCCGTGGGACTCCACGCCCATCAATGTGGCCGGTTTCAGGTTGGCTACCAGCAGAATCTCTTTCCCGATAAGGGCCTCCTCGGCATAGTGCCCCTTGAGACCGGCAACCACGGTTCGCTCTTCGCCGATATCCACGGTCAGCTTTATCAGCTTTTTGGACCCCGGAACCGGCTCGGCCGCCCGTATGACGCCGATCCTCAGGTCCATCTTCTGGAAGTCTTCATAGGTGATCAGGGACGGCCCCCCGGGCGTTCCCGCGTCCCGGTCCCTCGGCGGCGATGGCTCTCGTTGAGGGGCCGTCGGCCCTGCTGTGCTGAGGTCTCCGCCTTCTTCTGCTCGATGCGGGGAAACAAGGGGGGCGCCTTGGTGATTGCCCGAACAGGCCTTTCAGCGCCCCACCTTCTGAGGTCTTGCAGCGTGACATCTTTCCCCTGCCTGGGCAGACCCAACTGGGTCTGGATCTTTTCAGCAGATTCGGGGATAAAGGGCCAAAGGAGACCGGCCACAATCCTCAGGGTCTCAAAGATGTGGCATATTACGGTTGAAAGGCGCTCTGTGTCGGACGTCGCCAGGACCCAAGGCGCCATCTCATCGATATACTTATTGACCCTGCCAATCACCTCCCATACGGCCATCAGGGCCTTGTGCAGCCCCAGATCCGTCATCAGTTCCCCATAGGCGTCCACCAGTTCGAGGGCGCTCCGTTTCAGGGTCTCGTCCGGCGCCTTGGCAGCCCCCGGCTCAGGAAGGTCTCCCTTGAAATACTTCTGGATCATGGTGAGGCTCCGGCTGACAAGGTTTCCCAGATCATTGGCCAGGTCCGCATTGAGCCGGGTCACCAGGGCCTCTTCACTGAACTCGGAATCGAGCCCGAAGACCATCTCCCTCAGGAGAAAATACCTAAACGCGTCCAGGCCGTAGACATCCACCAGCTCAAGGGGTCGGACCACATTTCCAAGGCTCTTGGACATCTTGCCCCGGCTGACATTCCAGTAGCCGTGCACGTTGAGGTGCCGGTAAGGTTCGATGCCGGCCGATTTGAGCATGCAGGGCCAGTAGATGCCGTGAGGCTTCAGGATGTCCTTGGCGATCACGTGCTGGGCCCAGGGCCAGTATGTCTCAAACCGGCTCCCTGAAGGATATCCCAGTGCCGACACATAGTTGATGAGCGCATCAAACCACACATACGTCACGAAATTCTCATCAAAGGGGAGGGTGATCCCCCATGTCAGACGCGACTTGGGCCGCGAGATGCAGAGATCCTCGAGTGGATCGGACAAAAAGGAAAGGACCTCGTTCCGATATCGCTCCGGCCGGATGAAATCCGGATGCTCATGGATATAATCGATGAGCCATTGCTGATACCGGCTCATCCGGAAGAAGTAATTGGCCTCCTTGATCACCTCGGGCTCGGTCTGATGGTCAGGGCACTTCCCGTCCACCAGTTCCTTTTCCGTGTAGAAGCGTTCACAGCCAAAGCAGTAGCGGCCCTCGTACTCGCTGAAGTAGATGTCTCCCTTTTCCTTGACGCGCGTCAGGATCAGCCTCACCGTCTCCTGGTGATCCGGATCGGTGGTCCGGATGAACTGGTTGTACGAGATGTTCAATCTGGGCCATAGGTCCCTGAACATCCGGCTGATCCGGTCCACATACGCCCTGGGAGATTGGCCCGATTGTTCAGCGGCCTTGACAATCTTGTCGCCATGTTCATCCGTGCCTGTCAGAAAGAACGTATCCATGCCCGACAGCGTGTGGAACCGATTCAGGACATCCGCCACAAGGGTGGAGTAGGCATGACCGATGTGAGGTTCTGCATTCACATAATAGATGGGTGTTGTGACATAAAATCGTTCAGGCACTGGATTTCCTGGTTACTCCTTTTTGGGTTTTTTTCGCTTGAACAGTCCCTCTTTCGACAGGGTGGAACCGGTTGGAAGATCCTTTACCGGGATCTCGAGTTCAGTCCCCGAGTCCAGGGCCACGGTCACGGTCTCCTTCAGCACATTCTGCCGAATCGTCTTACCTTCCCCCTCATGGGTTAAAATCCGTTTACCGATCTTGGGAAAGTTCTTCTTGATCTTTTCGTAGTATTCATGCTCAAAGGTGAGGCAACACATGAGCCTCCCGCACATCCCGGATATCTTGTTGGGATTAAGGGAGATGTTCTGCTTCTTGGCCATCTTGATGGTCACGGGGTCAAAGGTGTTGAGGAAGGCCGTGCAGCACAAGGGACGGCCACAGGTCCCCAGACCGCCCACCATTTTGGCCTGATGACGGACCCCGATCTGTCTCATCTCGATCCGTGTCCTGAATTTCCCCACCAGATCCTTCACCAATTGCCTGAAATCGACCCTCCCGTCCGCCGTAAAGTAGACGACCATCTTGCTGCCGTCAAAGCGTCTCTCCACTGAAACGAGACGCATGGGCATCGATCGTTCCATCACCTTCGAATGGCAATATTCAAATACCTCCATCTCCAGGTTGCAGTCATTTTCATACCGATCGATCTCTTCCGGGGTCGCCAGGCGAAAGATCTTCTTGAGGTTTCGATCGGTGGCGCTGTTGCTCAGGTGTTGAGGCACAGTGCAGACGCAACCAATGGCAGGCCCCTCATCGGTGACGACCATCACCCTGTCCCCTTTGTTGAGGACAAAGTGACCCGACTCGAAATCATATACCTTTCCATGGGGCCTGAACTGTACCCCGACGATTTTATTCATATATTATTTTAAGTGACTAAAGTGATATAAAGTGAACTAAAGTGCCTAAAGTGAACTAAGGCTTGAAGTCTGGTTCAATCGCAGCCCGCCCATTTAACCGGGGCGGTCATATCATGTTTCGTTGCTGTAAAGCCTCTGAAGGCCCAGAATCGTATGCCCCATAACCAGTTGAGGGTTCCCCATCCTTCGCAAATCCCTGACGGCCTGATCCACGGCAACGAGGCTGGCTGTCAGGTTCTCTATGGTAACGTATTGGGCAACATCGTTCAACTGGTCCCGAAAATCGATATTCGTCATCAGATGTTTCGGGGCCCCGACTTTGACGATCAGGAGATCCCTGTACCAGCCCCCCCAAAGGGCCAGCATCTCGGGCAGCCCGGGTTCGATGGGCTCCGCATCGTCCGATCCCCTTCCCTTTTCTTTAGTGGCCGATTCCATGGCCATTGTTAGGGCATCTCCTTTGGAGAGGCTCGGCAGCTTCAAGATACGCGAGATCCACACATCCCTTTTCTCCCAAAACACGTCCTCACTCATCCTGAGTGCGAGTCCCAGGCTCCCGCCCGAGGCCCTCCCCACAATGGTTGCCCTCTCCCGGTCCATCTCCTTTACCCTGACAAGCCACTCGATCATGGCCTCGACAGGGAGCGGCTGAAAGGGGACCCTTTGGCAGCGGGAAACAATCGTGGGCAGAAGATTCAGGGGTTCAACGGCATTGAGCACCAGGATATTGCCGGGCGGCGGTTCCTCAAGGGTCTTCAGAAAGGAATTGGCCGCCTCTCTGGTCATGGCCTCCGCCTGCTGGATGACGCATACCCTGTACCTTGCCGACACCGGGGCGAAGCTGAGCCTTCGGTTGACTTCTCGTATCTGTTCAATCTTGATGTTCTGTCCATCCGGTTTGATGGATATGAAATCCGGGAAATTTCCTCCCGCCATCTGACGGCACGGGGGGCAGACCCCGCAGGCCTCGATGTCTGTCGGCCTGCGGCAGTTGAGGGCCATGGTCAGGGCTATGGCCGTGCTCGTCTTTCCGACTCCCGCAATGCCTGTGAACAGATAGGCATGAGGAATCCGATCCTCAGATATCACGCGTCTGAAAAATCCTTTGGCCTTTTCCTGGCCGATGATCTCGGAGAAACGCATCTTAAAATAAGTGCCTAAAATGCTCACACAGAGCCACACATAATATGTTTTTCTCGTAACCGTTCACGGGTTCAAAGGTTCAGGGGTTCAAGGTTGAATTCTCGGTCCAGGATTCGATTTTTTAGGCGTACTCGCACGAGAGTCGATTGCATTCGGCATTTCAGCCCTGAAATTTGCAGCCCACAGGACGACATTTGTGCCAGCAGTCCTGCTTTACAACTGGATTTAGAAGGACGTTTGAGGTCTTCAATTGCGTCACTGTCCTTAACCTTGAATCCCGCTGCAGCGGGAAACCCGGAACCTGTGAACCCTTACTTTTTCTCTGTGTCTCCGTGTGAGACTTCTTGGTTTTGGTTTGTCCGGGTTAGGCACTTCTTCCGCGCAGATGGGGGCGAATGTGATCAAAGATCACCTCTTCCAACGCGTCTTCCGCGAGCGTGCCATCCACCACCACAAATCGTTCCGGTTCGTTTTCGGCCAGGGCAAGATATCCGTTCCGAACGGCCGTGTGAAACTCCATTTTTTCCTTTTCAAACCGGTCCTGGCCGGGGTCCTCGAGGGAGGCGATCCGTTCCAGGGCCCTCGCTATGCCCACGTCTACCGGACAATCGATGACAAAGGTCAGGTCCGGCGTCATGCCGAGGGAGGCCTTGTCGTTCAAAAACCGGACCATCTTGAGGTCCTGACCCCTGGCAACCCCCTGATAGACTGTGGTGGCATCGAAAAAGCGGTCGCATATCACCCACTCCTTTCGGACAAGGGCAGGCCGGATCACCCATTTCACGTGCAGGGCTCGATCCGCCTCATAGAGAAACAGTTCGGAAAGGGGGGACAGGTCCTGATGATCCTCATTCAGAAGGATCCGCCGGATCTTCTGGCCGATGGCCGTCCCGCCCGGTTCGAAGGTCAGGACGCATGAAATGCCCCCCTTCTTGAGTCGCGCCGCAAGGCGCCTCGCCTGGGTCGATTTGCCGCATCCCTCGATCCCTTCAAAGGTCAAAAACACATCTGCTCTCCCGACGTCTTGAAAAAACTGTCCCGCCGATCGGCGGGACAGTTCAACCCCTTTGGCGCCCCGTCATGCTACGCGGTCTTGCACACCTGTTCGATGGCGGCTGCCATGGCCGCATCTTCTTTCCGGATATCTTCCAGGGTCTTGGGTCTGACCGATGCAGGTCTTTCTTCCAGACCATATTTCCATTTCAGGAACTTCTCCCCGGTGGTGGGATACAGGGCATATATCAGGAGATCAAAGTCGTCCTTGGCCAGATCGCCGATCTTTTTCCGGTCCGCTTCCAGTTCAGGCTCCAGGTAATCGGCCGCGCGGCCGGTGACGGGGGTCTGGCCCCGCTTATATCCTTTCAGGACCATTTTCAGGACCTCGGGATCCACCGGTATGGGGGTCTTGCCATACAACCCGTAGACCAGGTCTTTGACCTCGTTGGCTACCATCTTGTATCTGCCGAACAGGACGTTCAATACGGCCTGAACCCCCACGATCTGGCTGGTGGGGGTCACCAGCGGGGGCATGCCCAGTTCCTTTCGGGTCACCGCCACCTCCTTATACACCTCCGCCAGCCGGTCGAGGGCCTTGGCCTCGCTAAGCTGACTCACGAGATTGGAGATCATCCCGCCGGGCACCTGGTGCGCCAGGACGCCCGTATCGATCACGGACATCGTGTTTTTTGCCAGGTAATCTCTGTACTTGGGGGCCACGCTCTCCATGTAGACGTCCAGCTCCAAAAGGAGGCTCAGATCAAATCCCGTATCCCTGACCGTTTCGCAAAGGGTGGCAACGATCGGCTCGACGGCAGGCTGAGATGTCCTCAGGGCGAAGGGCGCCAGACAGGTATCCACGATATCCACCCCCGCCTTGATGGCCTCTAAATAGACCATGGAGGCCATGCCGCTGGTGTAATGGGTGTGGAGGTGGATCGGAATGGAGATCACCTTCTTGAGTTCCGTGATGATCTTGGCGATGTCGAAAGGCGCCATGATGCCGGCCATATCTTTGAGACAGAGGGTATCGGCCCCCATGGCCTGAATCTCTTTCCCCTTGCCCACGTAGTATTCCAGATTGAACACATCGCCGCCCATGCGTCTTTGGGTCAGAGAGTAGCAGATGGTACCCTGGAAGTGCTTGCCGTTGGCCTTGATCCGCTCCACAACGGTCTGGAAATTTCGAAAGTCGTTGAGGGCGTCGAAGACTCGGAAGACATCGATACCGGCCTCGCAGGCCTTGTCCACGAACAACCTGGCCACATCATCTGCGTAATTCCGGTACCCCACGAGGTTCTGCCCCCTCAGGAGCATGGAAAAAGGGGTCTTCTTAATATGCTTCTTCAGGGTCCGGATCCGATCGAAGGGGTCCTCGGCCAGAAACCGGTGCATGGTATCGAAGGTCGCCCCTCCCCACACCTCCATGGCCCAGAAACCCACGCTGTCCATTTTTTCAGCAATGGGGATCATATCCTCGGTCCGCATTCGAGTAGCCAACAGGGATTGATGGCCGTCCCTGAACGTATTGTCTTGAATCTTCAGCGGGTTTTTAGGCCCGTCTTCCAGAAAAGGGTCCATTTTGTACCTCCATGTGGTTGTGACGAATCATGACGATAAGGGGTCGTTCCACCGGCAATCCCGTACAACAATTCTGTGCCAGACCCGATGCTCCGTCAAAATATAGGGCAATCTCAATCGAATGGTCAAGGGAATTCATGTAGCCTCCAGGCCCAAACCCGGTTGCCTTGCGTGAGATGACATGCTATTCTAACCGCGTACTTGAACCCAGACACGTTGAGGCATTGGATGGAGGCCTGTTTGCACTGTGACAGTAAGGGGTTGGGGACCGCAGCAAGACGCTTCACAACCGTCACAATGAACCCCAAGGCGAGCAGATAGGACAACCCATGACCATATGTGACGACACATGACCATTCAGGTTTCCGGTTCAAGGCTTTTTCAATCATCAATCGACCATCATCCATCCACTAAAGCGGAGGTCATCTCCTATCGTGTCCGAGACGCCCAACGGCCCCAGAATCTACACCGTGAGTCAGCTCACCGAGGCGATCCAGGGGCTCCTTGAGGAACGGTTTGATTTCGTATGGGTGGAGGGGGAAGTATCCAATTTCAGGTCTCCGGTCTCCGGACACTACTACATGGTTATAAAAGACGAAACCGCCCAGATCCGGGCGGTCATGTTTCGCCTCCAGGCCCGGTATCTCAGATTCGTTCCCGAAGACGGTATGAAGGTGATTGCCCAGGGGAGGGTGAGCATCTACGCCTCGCGGGGAGAATACCAGATCGTCCTCGATTATCTGGAACCTCTCGGCGTGGGGGCCCTGGCCCTGGCCTTTGAACAGGTCAAACAGAAATTGGCCCAACAGGGGCTTTTTGATCCGGATATCAAAAAGCCCCTTCCCTACCTCCCCAAAAAGGTGGCGGTCATCACCTCCCCCACCGGCGCGGCCATCCAGGACTTCCTCAAGATCATCCAGAGACGATTTGCCAACATCGAGATCCTCATCGTCCCGGTGCGGGTCCAGGGGGATCAGGCATGCGAGGAGATGGTGGCGGCCCTTGATCTGGTCAATCGGGAAGTAAACGCGGATGTGATCGTCCTGACACGGGGAGGCGGTTCCCTTGAAGACCTCTGGGCCTTTAACCAGGAGGAGCTGGCCATCGCCATCCGTCGCTCGCGGATACCCGTTGTATCCGCGGTAGGTCACGAAATCGACCTGACCATCTCGGATCTTGCCGCTGATGTCAGGGCACCCACCCCCTCTGCGGCCGCCGAACTTCTGGTCGCGGAAAAGGAAACCCTTATCAACCGTCTGGAGCAGGCCAGAACCCGCCTCATAGCAGGCATGGGGCTGACCATCAGGCGCTATGCCGATGCCTTGAATCGCCTGAAGAACCGGATTCAGGACCCCAAGAAGCGGATGGTGAATCTCTGGATGCGTCTGGATGAGATTCACGGTCGGCTGATCCGGCTCATGGATCTTGCCATTCGAGGAAAAACGTCGCGGCTTGAATCAGAAATGCGTGCTTTGCGCCTCCAGTCGCCGATCAACAGGATCCGATCCAGAGAGCAGCAGCTTGGTTTTCAGGTGGAGAGGCTGCTACGGGCCATGCAGCGGCAGCTCAGGGAGGCGGCCATGAAGCGCTCCCTTATGGAAAAGCGGATGACGGACCTGAGCCCCCTGTCGGTCCTGAAGCGGGGATACAGCATTACCCTCAAGCTCCCTGAAAGGCGACTCCTGAAGGCTGCCTCAGGCGTGGAAACAGGGGATCATGTCCAGGTGCTCTTAGGCGAAGGCGAGTTGGAATGCCGGGTTGAAACCGCAAAGGCGTAATCTCGTTATGGGGTATGCGCCATGGGGGTTAACTTCTCTGCCAACCATTCCCGGATTCAGGGTCCATAGGTCCAAGGATATGCAGACGTGAAATCCCTCATCCCGGAGGCAGGTCAGTCCCGCTGAATCAAGCCCACGATCGGAAAGGCGAGGGATAGCCCGAACCCGAAGCTGCTGACCGTGGCGGCTGTTAATATGGATGCCTTGACCCGGTCCCAGTTGTTAGCCGGACCCCGACATCCCTGGAGACCACCCGGTACTGCCCCTCATTTTGATCCACCCCAAAAAGCGTCCCCTCCGCTAAGTGTTTCTGAAGCAGTTTCCCCCGGATGGTGATCGCAAAATTGTTCCCGGGTTCTTCCGCCTTCAAGCTCATGCTCGGGGGCATCCACCAGATCCCCTGCTCCCCCAGAAGGCACGGTACACATGGTGAAAAACATAGACAAACGCCACATGATGCTATATATTGATGTCAAAATGTAATCGTATAATGACATCAGCATGGGGAGGTTGTGATGAAAGCTGTCACCATCAGGGGCATTGAGCCGGAACTCGCCGATAAGCTCAAATCGGCTGCAGCAGAACAAGGCAAAAGCATCAATCAGCTCACCCTTGAACTTATCAAGGAACGCCTCGGTCTCAAAAAGGGAAAGAGATATTCGCGTGAATATGATGACCTGGATCACCTGTTTGGCCGGTGGAATGAGGCCGAGTTCAGAGAAATCCAGGCCAAAATAGATCAAGAGCGACATATTGATCCGGAGCTCTGGGAATGAAAAGAGTATTGATCGACACCAATATATACTCACTGGCCATGAGGGGGGATATCGATGTAGTGAATGCCTTGAGAAAAATCGACCTCATCGGTTTTTCGGCAATCAGTATCGGTGAACTTCTTTCGGGTTTCAAGGGGGGAAGCCGCGAAAGCACGAACAGGGAAGAGCTAAATCTTTTTCTTGATTCTCCGAGAGTCGTTGTTCACCCTATCGATGAGGGCACGGCTGACTTTTATGCTTCGATATTGAATAACCTGAAGACGTCGGGAACACCTATTCCTACTAATGATATATGGATCGCAGCCGTTTCCTTTCAGCATGGGTATCGCCTTTTCTCAAAGGACAACCACTTCAATCTAATTCCGGGATTGGTTCAATTGCGCGAATGAAGGCTTTCTCTGACGGCACAGCAGGTCTCCCGGACCGGCAGGCTGAAATCCCCGGCCTCTTTTTCTACTCAACCGAAACGTGGGGATCCGCCTTTCAGCTTCCATAACGTCCCCAAGTTACGTCCCAGATCGCGCCGAACTTAATAATTTTGTGTCCCCTAAATCACGAAAAAAACGGAGGTATATCCTATTGACATATCCCTATCTGGTTCATACAATACAACATATACCAGGTCGTTAAATTGACAATCTGAATCCTTATCTGGAGGTATTGTGATGGCTTCTGTCCAAACCAAACTATTTAAGAGCAATCGAAGTCAGGCTGTTCGTCTTCCCAAAGAAATTGCCTTCCCGGAATCAGTCAAAGATGTTGAAATCACAGCAATCGGCAGCAAGCGAATTATTGCTCCGGCGGGTCAATCGTGGGATGAGTGGTTTGAGGCGCCGGGCGTTTCCGGTGATTTCATGACGGAGCGGAAGCAGCCGGAAGATCAGATCCGGGAGAACTTGTAATGTTAAAGTATCTCCTGGATACCAATATTGTCATTTATACTATGAAAAACCGCCCGCCCCAAGTGAAACGACGTTTTCAGCAGCACGAAGGTGAGATGTGCATTTCTGCAGTAACCTTGGGTGAATTGGTGTTCGGCGCAGAGAATTCACAACAGGTGGAACGGAATCTGGCAGACATTGAGGCAATGGTCGCTCGACTTGAAGTGCTGCCCCTTGACACCAAAACAGCTTATCATTTCGGTCAGATACGGGCTGCGCTGTACGCTATCGGTCACCCCATAGGACCTTACGATATGATGATTGCCGGCCAAGCCAGAGCATCCGGATTGATACTGGTAACAAATAATGTTAATGAATTTCTCCGGGTGCCGGGACTCTTGCTTGAAAACTGGTGCGAAGCACAGAGTTCTTTATCGAAGCTTGGCAGTTGACGCTACTTGATCAAAAAAAGGTTGGCACATATATGATCCAACAAACCTGATCTCAAGGGCTCGACCCTGCCAATGTTCCCATCCTCGCGAGCGCAAAAAAAGATGGTTTTCTCACTGTGGTCTCTGCCTCTGTGAGAGATAGATTTTGGATCCTGAAAATCAGGCCTTTTTCTCTCTGCCCCATTGAATCGCACCGACGATGAGAAGGGCGAGGGATACGCCGAAACCGAAGCTGCTGACAGCGGCAGCCGTTAATGCGGATGCCCTCACCCGGTCCCAGTTGTTCAGCCGCACCCCCACATCCCTGGAAACCACCCGGTACTGCCCCCCATTTGGATCCACCCCAAAAAGCGTCCCCTCCGCTAAGTGTTTCTGAAGCAGTTTCCCCCCGATGGTGATCGCAAAATTGTTCCCGGTTTCTTCCGCCT
>JAUPKI010000009.1 GCA_030837545.1 Thermodesulfobacteriota bacterium
CTCCATCTCCCGGATATCGCGGCCCCTCATCTCCTGAATGAACTGACTCCCCACATTGGAGGTCATGATCAGGACCGTGTTTTTGAAGTCCACAGTGCGGCCTTTGCCGTCGGTCATGCGGCCGTCATCCAGGATCTGGAGGAGGGCGTTGAAGACATCGGGATGGGCCTTTTCGATCTCGTCAAAGAGGACCACGGAATAGGGATGCCGGCGGATGGCCTCGGTGAGGTAGCCCCCCTCCTCATATCCCACATACCCGGGAGGGGCCCCGATCAGCCTGGCCACCGAGTGTTTTTCCATGTATTCCGACATGTCCACACGAACCATGTATTGTTCGTCGTCAAAGAGGAACTGGGCCAGGGCCCTGGCCAGCTCGGTCTTGCCCACGCCGGTGGGACCCATGAAGATGAAAGACCCGATCGGCCGGTTGGGGTCCTGAAGCCCTGACCGTGCCCGACGGACCGCATTGGCAACCGCATCGATGGCCTTCTCCTGACCCACGACCCTTAGGGAGAGCCGTTCCTCCATCTTGAGGAGCTTTTCCTTTTCTCCCTCCAACATGCGCGAAACCGGGATGCCGGTCCATTTGGCCACCACCTCGGCGATATCCTCGCTGTCCACCTCTTCCTTGAGCATCTTCTGGCTGGACTGGAGTTCCTCCAGTTGTCTGTTCTCTTCCTCCAGGGTCCTCTCCAGCTCGATGAGGGTCCCGTATTTCAGCTCCGCGGCCCTGGCAAGGTTGCCGTCACGCTCTGCGATCTGGGCCTCTGACCGGGTCGATTCGAGTCTCCCCTTGATGTCCCGGATTCGGGAGATGGTCTCCTTCTCCTTTTTCCAGTGGGCGGTCATCGTTTCGCTCTGGGCCTTGAGATCGCCCAGCTCATCTTGGATTTTAGCGAGCCGCTCCTTGGATGCCGCGTCCTTTTCTTTTTTGAGGGCCTCTTTCTCGATCTCCAACTGGGTCATCTTGCGCTGAATGTCGTCGATCTCTGCGGGCATGCTGTCGATCTCGATCCTCAGGCGGGATGTGGCCTCATCGATGAGGTCGATGGCCTTGTCCGGCAGAAACCGGTCCGTGATGTAGCGGTGCGATAGGGTGGCTGCCGCCACTAAGGCCGAGTCCTTGATGCGGACCCCGTGGTGGACCTCATATTTTTCCTTGAGCCCGCGCAGGATGGAGATGGTGTCTTCCACGGTCGGTTGTTCGACCATGACCGGCTGGAACCGCCTCTCAAACGCCGCATCCTTTTCAATGTATTTTCGATATTCTTTGATGGTGGTGGCGCCCACGCAGCGCAGCTCGCCCCGTGCAAGGGCAGGCTTCAGCATGTTGGAGGCATCGATGGCCCCCTCTGCGGCCCCGGCCCCCACCAGGGTGTGCATCTCGTCGATAAAGAGGATGATCTGACCGTGGGCGTCTGTCACCTCTTTCAATACCGCCTTGAGACGGTCTTCAAATTCACCCCGGTATTTGGCGCCTGCAATGAGCGCCCCCATATCCAGGGCCACCACCCGCTTCTCTTTCAAGGTCTCGGGCACATCCCCCTGGACAATCCGCTGGGCAAGGCCCTCTACAATAGCCGTCTTGCCGACCCCCGGCTCACCGATAAGGACCGGGTTGTTCTTGGTTCGCCGCGAGAGGACCTGAACGATCCGCCGAATCTCGTCGTCGCGGCCGATGACCGGGTCCAGGTCTCCCTTTTGGGCCACCGCAGTCAGGTCCCTGCTGAAACGCTCCAAGGCCTGATACTTGTCTTCAGGGTTTTGATCCGTGATCCGCTGTCCCCCGCGAATATCCACCAGGGCCTTGAGGATGGTCTCTCTGGTAATCCCGGCCGCGGCCAGGAGTCGTGCCGCCTCGCCCTCCTTTTCATCGCTTACGGCCAGGAGGATATGCTCGAGGCTCACAAACTCGTCTTTGACCTGCTCTGCCTCGGAAAAGGCCCTGTCTAAGACCCGCTTGGCCCGCTGGGATAGGTAGGCCTGACCATAACCCGCCCCGGATACACTGGGGAGCTTCTGCAATGCGGCTTCAAAAGACCTGACCATCTGATTTCGGTCGGCGCCGATCTTTCCAAGAAGCGGGGGCACGACCCCTTCCTTCTGCTCCAGAATGGCCATGATCAGGTGCTCGGGCTCGATCTGCTGGTGCCCGAATCGTTCCGCCAACTGCTGCGAGGTCTGGATGACCTCCTGCGCCTTCAAGGTAAATTTATCAAATCGCATATGTTGCTTCCTCCACTGGGAATGATGGTAATTCTTTATAAAAACCTTAAAAAAATTTAATCTTGTTGAGATAGATTGTCAAGCAGGGCGATCAAGAGACGGGCGTTACGTTGTTGACAATGGGAGGTGCATTTGTTAAAGAAATCGCATTCTTTTTGTGTTATTCCTGTAGAAAATGCGGGAGATCTTATTTTGTGGTGAAAGGAGCATGTGAAATGGAGGCATTAACCCCGTTGTATGAAGTGAATGAGGCCCTGGTAGCCATGGGCGCCGAGAAACTGAACCTCTGCATGCAGTGCGGCATGTGTGCGGGATCGTGCCCGTGGCGCATTGTTGACGGCCCCTTTAACATCCGGAGGTTGATACGGATGGCCCAGTTGGGCGTTGAAGGGTATGAATCCGACGATATCCTCTATGGCTGCACCACCTGCAACAAGTGCGTCCTGAAGTGTCCTCGGGGCGTCACCATTATTGACGTGGTCCGGGCGATGCGGGCCATGATCGCCGAAACAGGGGCCATCCCCGGCGTGTTGAGGACAGCCACGGGGAGCGTTCACAGCAATGGGAATCCCTGGTCTGAGCCGAGGGAGAAGCGGACCGCATGGATGCAGGGCCTGGATGTGCCCATATTTGGGGAAGGGACCGAATATTTCCTGTTTGTATGCTGCACCTCCGCCTATGATTCACGGAGCCAGAATATCGCCAAGGCCATGATCAAGGTTCTCTCGGCAGCCGGGGTCAGTTTCGGCGTTATCGGAGAGGAGGAAAGCTGCTGTTCCGAATCGGTCCGGAAGATGGGGGATGAGGCCCTTTTCAACAGTACAGCCGGGAAAAACATCAAGCTCTACAAGGAGAAGGGCGTCAAAAAGATCATCACCACATCGCCTCACTGCTACACCACCTTCACAAAGGAATACCCTGAACTGGGTGGAGAATTCGAGGTGCTTCATTACACCCAGTTGCTGGCACGCCTGCTGAAGGAGGGGAAGCTAAAGCTGTCCAAGACCCTGGATAAAAAGGTCACCTACCACGATCCCTGCTATTTAGGTAGACATAATGAGGTCTATGATGAACCCCGCGCCCTCATCTCGGCTGTGACCGGGGGGAATCTGGTGGAGATGAAACGCATCCGTAAGGAAAGCCTCTGCTGCGGGGCCGGAGGTGGACGGCTTTGGATGGAGACCAAGCCGGAATGGCGTTTTTCAGACCTGAGGATCCATGAGGCGTGCGAGACCGGGGCCCCCATCCTGGCCACGGCGTGTCCCTACTGCATCTCCATGCTGGAAGACAGCCGCAAAACCGTCAACAAGGAAGATGCTATTCAGATCAAAGACATCTCCGAGCTGATTGCAGAGGTGCTTTAATCTGTTAGCCTTCAGCGCAAAAAGCCCTGCGTTGCAGCAGGGCTTTTTGCGGTTATCTTACGCGTTAAGAGCGGGCCCTATGAAAATAGCCTACCTGGACTGTTTTTCCGGCATCAGCGGCGATATGTTCCTGGGCGCCTTGCTGGATGCAGGGCTTCCCCTTGATCGATTGGAAGAAGGGCTTTCACGTCTTCTTCTCGACGGTTACCGGATCGAGACCCGACGGGAGGGCCGTCACCAGATCTTCGGCACCCGGTTTTCGGTTGAGGTGGAGGAACGTCTGCATGTTCATCGTGACCTGAAGCTGATTCGGGCGATGATACAGGGAGCGGACCTGCCCCAAACGGTCCGGGGAAAAAGCATCGAGATATTTGAATCGCTTGCCCAGGTGGAAGGAGAGATCCACAACCGGTCTCCCGAGGATGTCCATTTCCATGAGGTAGGGGCCGTGGATTCCATCATCGACATTGTCGGGACCCTATATGCCCTTGAATCCCTCAATGTCGGGAAGATCTTTGCCTCTCCCCTCCCTTTGGGGTCCGGTTTTACACAGAGCGCCCATGGAACCATCCCGGTGCCGGCCCCGGCCACGCTCGCCCTTTTAAAAGGGGTCCCTCTGCTGGATGCCGGGACCCGGCATGAAATGGTGACGCCCACAGGAGCGGCCCTGATCCGGGGGTTGGCCGCATCATTCGGGCCGATGCCCCCGATGACCATTGACGCGATCGGATATGGGGTGGGGAGCAGAGATCTCCCCGATAGGCCCAATCTCCTTCGAGTCCTGATCGGTAAGGAAGCGTCAGGAGATGCGTGCGACACGGTCATCGTGATTGAGACCAACGTGGACGACTCAAACTCCGAATGGCTGGGATTTCTCATGGAGAGGCTCTTTGATGCGGGGGCCCTTGACGTGGCCTTTTTTCCGGTACAAATGAAGAAGGGGCGGCCGGGGGTGGAGATCCAGGTCATCGGGCGCCCTGAGCAGGGGGAGTTGCTGATGGCGATGGTGATGGCGGAGACGACCACGCTCGGGACCCGATTCCGCTACAGTCAGCGGAGGGTGCGCCAGCGATCTTTCAAGGAAGTGGACAGCCCATGGGGGAGGATCAGGGTCAAGGTGGTGATGCAAGGAGAGGGTCCGCCGCTTCTGACCCCCGAGTATGAGGCGTGTAGGGAAATTGCCTTAAAACACCATATTCCCCTGCGGGAGGTCTATGGATGGATCGCAGGTCTGAATACGGAGGCCTTACAACCCACTTGATGTCGTGCGCTCCATCTGATAATGTGCCGGTTGCGGATGCCTTCAGACGGGCCGGATATAACGGTAAGGCGGCGCTCATCCTGGCTACATGGTTCGGCACGGGACTGATGCCGAGGGCGTCCGGGACATTCGGGACCCTGGCCGCCATCCCTCTGGTTCTGATCGGCTGTCTTGGGGTGGGGTGGTCTGTTGCCGCGTTGGTTGGCATCACTGTGATTGCCATCTGGTCCTCGCACCGGACACAGGAACTGTTGGGGAAAGAAGATCCTTCCGAGGTGGTCATCGACGAGGTGGCCGGGTTTCTGGTAACCCTGTTCCTGCTCCCCCCATCGTGGATGAACATTGCTCTGGGATTCTTCCTTTTCCGGTTTTTCGATGTCCTGAAGCCCTGGCCGGTCCGACAGGCGGAACGGCTCAACGGCGGGTTTGGGATTGTCACGGATGATCTCCTGGCAGGTGTTTATGCCCACCTGTTTTTGAGAGGCATATGGTTGTTTGCAGGGTGAATGAGGATTCAAGCTCAAACTTGAAGCGTTTCCATGCAAGGTGAAATCATAACCATCGGCAATGAGCTGACTTCAGGGAGGACGGCTGATCTCAACTCGTGGTATGCCGCGGGGAGGCTGACGGCGTCGGGCCTGAGCGTCATTCGAATTACCTCGGTGGGAGATGATGCAAAAATGGCTGCGGATGCCCTGAAAAGGGCCTCGGCATCATCCCGGTTTGTGATTGTCACCGGGGGGCTGGGTTCCACTGAGGACGATATGACCTGCAGGATTGCGGCAGAGGCATTGGACCGGCGGCTCTGCCTCGATCATCAGATGCTTCGGAAGATTAAGGAGTACGTGAAGGCCAAGGGGATCCCTATGTCGCCCCCCCTCGAAAAAATGGCCTTCATGCCTGAGGGCGCCAAGATGATTCATCCCAAGGGCGCTGCCTGCGGATTTTCCCTTGTGGAAAAGGATATTCATTTCTACTTCCTGCCGGGCGTCCCTGACGAGATGCGGTATATCATGGATGCCTTTGTCGTTCCCGAGCTTCTCAGTCTGTATGAAAGGCCGCCGGTGACGCGGCAGCGGCTTTTGAAACTGTACGGACTCGATGAACCGCGCATCGCCGATATCTTTGCAGCCCTAAAAGGGAGGACAGGGGATGTGGTCTTCGGGTTTTATCCCAAATATCCGGAAAACCACATTACCATGAGCCTTCGCGGGCCGGACGAAACCGCCGTTACAGCAGCCCTGGACAAGGTGGCACGCGACATCATATCCCTGGTGGGTCCTTATGCCTTTGCCGCAGGCGATCAGGAGATGGAAGAGGTGGTGGGGCGGCTCCTCGGCGAGAAAAAGAAGACCCTCTCTGTTGCAGAGTCGTGTACAGGGGGATTGATCGGGCATCGGTTGACCAATGTGGCAGGGAGTTCCATCTATTTTCAGGGCGGGGTGGTTTCCTACAGCAATCAATCCAAGGCCGATATCCTCCACGTGAACCCAAAGACCCTTGAGACTCACGGCGCCGTGAGCGCCCGGACCGCAGAGGAAATGGCCCGGGGGATCAGAGACCAGATGAAGAGCGATCTGGGCCTTGCCGTCACAGGGATTGCCGGGCCTGACGGCGGCAGTGAAGAGAAGCCGGTGGGAACCGTGTACATCGGACTTTGCAGCGCCGGGGAGACGGTTTCGAGGAGATACCGCTTCTGGGGCCGGCGAAAACAGGTGAAGCTCAATGCCTCAACGATGGCCCTGGATTGGGTGAGAAGGCATCTGAATGGCGATCCGTTCCTTCCTGGCGTTTGAACTCCCTTCAGAGATTCGAGAGACGCTCTCTGCCGTATCCGAGGATGGACGGGCCGCATCGCTGAACATCCGATGGGTCGGCGTGGCCAATATCCATCTCACGGTCGTGTTCATGGGGAATGTGGAAGAGGCGCGGATCGGGGATATCAGGGAGGTCGCCGGGGGCGTGTGTGATCAATATGCCCCTTTCCATATCCATGTGAACGGGATCGGACGGTTTGGGAGCAGGCGGAACCCGAGGGTGATCTGGATCGGGTTGGGGGGCGAGGTGGACCGCATGTCGTCTTTCAGAGACGATCTGCAAAAAGGCCTGGCGCCATTCGAAATCCAGGAGGAGAGGCGGCCGTTTAGACCCCACCTGACCCTGGGGAGGTTCCGAAAGGGCGCAACAGGCGATCCCCGTCTGGATGACCTCTTGTCGAAGTATAAGGACCTGAACGGTCCCGAGTGTCTGCTCAGAGAGGTTGTGTTGTTCAAAAGCGATCTAAAGCCCGGCGGGTCTGTGTATGCCAGGCTGGGTCGATGGCCTCTATCGGGCTGATATAAATCGACAATCTTCAATCAACAATCAAAGGGGGGGTCCCATGGAAAGAGATCGGGCAATTGAACAGGCCATTTCCCAGATAGAGAAACAGTTTGGCCGGGGTTCTATTATGAAGCTGGGAGATGAGAGTTTTTTGGATATACCCTCCATCTCCACAGGGTCCCTTGCCCTTGACCTGGCCCTTGGGGTCGGCGGCGTTCCCCGGGGAAGGGTGGTGGAGATCTATGGTCCCGAGTCTTCCGGCAAGACGACCCTGGCCCTTCACATCGCTGCCGAGGCCCAGGCAAAGGGAGGGATGGTGGCCTTTATCGATGCGGAACACGCCCTTGACGTGACCTATGCGAGAAATTTAGGGGTTGACGTGGACAGCCTCCTGGTATCTCAGCCGGATACCGGCGAGCAGGCATTGGATATTACGGAGATCCTCGTCAGGAGCGGAGGGATCGATGTCCTGATCATCGACTCTGTTGCGGCCCTGGTACCGAAGGCCGAGATCGAGGGAGAGATGGGGGATCACCATGTGGGCCTGCAGGCCCGGCTCATGTCGCAGGCCCTCAGGAAACTGACCGCCACCATCAGTAAGTCCAGGACCTGCGTCATCTTTATCAACCAGATCCGGATGAAGATCGGCGTCATGTTCGGCAACCCCGAAACCACAACCGGAGGGAATGCACTCAAGTTTTATTCGAGCCAGCGTCTCGACATTCGCCGCATCGGGGCCATTAAGGAGGGCGAGCAGGTGATCGGGAATCGGACCCGGGTCAAGGTGGTAAAGAATAAGGTGGCGCCCCCCTTCAAGGAGGCTGAGTTCGATATCATCTACGGAGAGGGCATCTCGAAGGATGGGGATATCCTGGATATGGGCGCTTCCCTGGGCATCATTGAAAAGAGCGGGGCCTGGTATACCTTCGGGGAAGACCGGATTGGACAGGGGCGGCAGAATGTCAAGCGATTTCTGGCGGAAAACAGGGATATCAGGGACAAGATTGCGGACCTGATCCGGGAACGTACCGGGCTCAAGAAGGTGGCGGAGGAGAAAGAGGGATTGAGGGATTCAGGAATTTAGGGATTGGGAAATTCGCAATTCCTTAATTGTATAAGGTGACTGGATGGACTTCAGGCAAATCAGAAACGCATTCTTGGACTACTTCAAGGCCCATGATCATCGGATCGTTGACAGCTCCCCGCTGGTCCCAAGAGATGATCCCACGCTATTGTTCACCAACGCGGGGATGGTTCAGTTCAAGGGGGCCTTTTTGGGTGAGGACAATCTGGGATACACTCGGGCGGCCACATCCCAGAAGTGCATGCGTGCAGGGGGAAAGCACAACGATCTCGAAAACGTGGGCTACACCCCGAGACATCATACCTTTTTCGAAATGCTCGGGAATTTTTCCTTTGGCGACTACTTCAAGGAAGAGGCCATTGAATGGGGATGGGAACTGCTGACCGAAGGATACCGGCTTCCGGCCGAACGGCTTCATGTCTCTGTGTATCAGGATGATAATGAGGCATACCGAATATGGGAGGAAAAGATCGGGATCCCGGCAGAGAGGATCGTGAGGCTGGGGGAAAAGGATAATTTCTGGGCCATGGGGGATACCGGTCCCTGCGGTCCCTGTTCAGAGATCCATATCGATCAGGGCCTGGCCGCAGGATGTGGGCGACCCGCTTGCGCCCCCGGCTGCGACTGCAACCGCTATCTGGAGATCTGGAACCTGGTCTTTACCCAGTTTGATCGGGATTTGGACGGCAATCTGACGCCCCTTCCCAGGCCCAATATCGACACAGGGATGGGGCTGGAGCGGATTACTGCGGTGGTTCAGGGGGCGACCTCCAATTATGATACGGATCTATTCAGGGATATTATCGGTCGCATCCAGGAGTTATCACAGAAGTCATATGGGGGCCATGAAAAACAGGACGTGGCCTTCCGTGTGATCGCCGATCATGCACGGGCCGTCGCCTTTCTGATCGGCGACGGGATCATCCCCTCCAACGAAGGGCGGGGATATGTCCTGAGGCGGATTATCCGCAGGGCTCTCCGTTTCGGACAGGCTTTGGACCTGAAGGGGGCGTTTCTCCGATCCGTCTGCGGCAAGGTCATCGATGTCATGGGCCAGGATTACGGTGAGTTGATACGCGGAAAGAGCTTGATTGAGGGGGTGGTGGAGAACGAGGAAAGACGGTTTGAGGACACCCTCAATTACAGCATGCGGGTGCTGAATGAAGAGATAGAGGAATTAAAGGCAAAGGGATGCGACACTATCCCCGGCGAGGTGGCCTTTAAGCTGTATGACACCTACGGGCTCTCTCTTGATATCGTGGAGGACGTGGCGCGCGACGAACGCCTAACCGTGGACAGGGACGGCTATCACCGGTCCATGTCCAGGCAGAGAACCCTTTCACAGGAATCGTGGAAGGGAAGCGGAGAGGCTGAGATCCCCGAGGTCTTTCGAGGACTTTTAGCGCGCGGTCTTGCCAGCCGTTTTGTTGGATACGATGTCCTCGAATCCAAACCGGTGGTCATCGCCCTGGTGGCGGGCGGGAAAGAGGTCCAATCGATCACGGCCGGGGAAGAGGCCGCGGTGGTGCTGGATCAGACGCCGTTCTACGGGGAGTCGGGTGGGCAGGTCGGAGATTCCGGCTGGATTCGGACCCCGACGGCAAAATTTCGGGTGATGCACACCTTCAAGTCCGGGACCGATCTCTTCGTCCACAAGGGCCGTCTCGAGACGGGCGAGATGGCTCTCGGAGACACGGTCACGGCAGCGGTGGACGGCGACAGACGAAGGGCCACAGCCGATAACCATACAGCCACCCACCTCCTTCATGCGGCCCTGAGGGAGGTATTGGGCGATCACGTGAAGCAGGCAGGGTCTCTGGTCTCAGCAGACAGGCTTCGATTCGACTTCAGTCATTTTACCCAGGTATCTCAGGACAAGCTGGATGAGATCGAGCGCCTGGTCAACCGACATGTACGTGACAATCTCCCTCTCCGGACACAGGTGATGTCAAAGGATGAGGCCATGAAGACCGGGGCCATGGCTATTTTTGAAGAGAAATATGGCGATACGGTCAGGTTGGTTACCATCGGGAACGGGGTCAGCATGGAGTTGTGCGGGGGAACGCATACGGAACGGACCGGGAATATCGGTCTGTTTCGAATTGTCAGCGAAGGGGCGGTGGCCGCCAATATGCGCCGGATTGAGGCCCTGACCGGCGAAGCGGCCTTTGAGTATACCCTGCAGAGGGACCGCGGGCTGAGGACCGCGGCCTTGCTGGTCAAGACGACGCCGGACCAGGTGGGCGATAGGATCGAACGGTTGCTGAAGACCCTGAAAGAGAAGGAGCGGGCGGTGGAGACCCTCACGGGCAGACTTCTCACCAAACGGTCGGACGATGTCCTGGCAGGGATTCAAGAGATCAGAGGCGTTCGGGTCATTGCCCGGGAGGTGGAGGCCGCTTCTCCGAAAGAACTTCGGGAATGGGCGGATCGGGTGAAGGACAGGCTCGGCTCAGGCATTGTCCTGTTGGGTGCAAAGACAGAGGACAAGGCGATGCTGATCTGTTGGGTGACCCGGGACTTAACAGCAACATTTCATGCCGGCGAGATGATCCGGCAGGTATCGGGCATTGTGGGGGGAAAAGGCGGCGGTCGGCCCGACATGGCCCAGGGTGGAGGGGATCAACCGGAAAAACTCAATGAGGCACTGGACGCCTTTAAGGGGTTAATCGAAAATGGAACTTTTTAATCGTCCCCACCATGACATGTCTTCGTCTTTTTGCTCGGCTATTTTTTCTTTGCAGATCTTGACTTTTTCAAGGGCTGAATAGTACTGCCCTACATCGGGATAGTGTTCGATCAGGTAGAGATACCGATCCAAGGCGGGCCGATATTTTCCCATCTTGAAGTAATAATCACCCACATACACTTCATGCTCGGCCAACTTGATGTAACACTCCCTCACCTTTCTGCGCGCCCTTTCAGCATAGGGGCTCTTGCGGTACATCTTGATGAGGCGCTCGAAGACCTCCTTTGCCTCGCGCGTATAGGACTGATCTCTGTCAATCGTACTCACCCGCCTAAAATTGCACATCCCTTTCTGGAACATGACATAGGGAACATCAGGATTCTTGGGGTGGAGTTTTTCAAACTCCGTATAACTGTCGTAGGCCTCATCAAAAAGGCCCTTTTCGTACTGGGCGTCGGCCATCTTGAGTTCGGCCCGGGTGGCGAATTTACTGTAAGGATACCGGTCTTTTATCTTTTGAAAAATCTCTGCTGCGGCCTCGAAGTCGCCGTCGTTGAATTCCTCCATCCCCTGGGTCATGAGTTCGGCAGGGGTCAGGTTTTCCTCATCCCCAAAGATGCTGTGCCAGACGGCGCACCCGTTCAACAGGAGGAGAATGCAGATCCCGGCAAGCAATTGCGGTATCCATCTAAGAGGTCTGGCAGGCGGCATCATGTCCTGTTTTCAAGGTATCGTTCTGCGGCAAAGGCGGCAGTCGCGCCTTCCCCCACAGCGGTGGATATCTGACGAAGGAGTTTGGATCGGATATCGCCGGCGGCAAATACCCCCGGCACAGAGGTTTCAAGGTCATTGTTGGTTAAGACAAAGCCGTAGCTGTCCAGTTCCAACAGGCTCTTAACCAGTTTATTGTTGGGATCGTAGCCGACAAAGACGAAAACGCCGTCCACACGAAGCTGGGACAGGTGACCTGTTTTGACATGTTTCAACTCTATCGTGGCTACCCCTGTCTCACCGACGATGCGGGTGGGGACGGTATCCCATACGAATGCGATCCTTTCTTGGGCGAATGCCCTTTCCTGAAGCAGCTTGGTTGCCCGCAGTTCGTTTCGTCTATGCACGATATGAACCCGGGTGGCAAACCGGGTCAGGTACAAGGCCTCCTCTACGGCCGTATCTCCGCCGCCGATGACTGCCACCTCGCGGTCCCTGTAAAAGGGCCCGTCGCACGTGGCGCAATAGGAAACGCCCTTACCGGTGAGGCGGTCTTCCCCGTCGATCCCCAGCTTCCGCGGCGTTGCACCCATGGTCAGGATCAGACTTCGGCTCTCCAGAAGGCCATTGGCCGTGACCACCTCTTTTTTGTCAGGAGTGAGATGGAGTTGAATAACCTCCCGGCTCTGGATATCGAGCCCGAAATTTTCGGCCTGCCGTCTCATCCGGTCCATTAACTCAAAACCGGAAATCCCCTCGGGAAAGCCGGGATAATTTTCCACTGAATCGGTGAGAAGCACCTGGCCCCCGGGGCTCAGCTTTTCCAGCAACAGGGTTTTCAGGCGTGACCTTGCAGCGTAAAGTCCAGCGGTTAGACCCGCCGGACCCCCGCCGATGATGATTAAGTCTTCCATAGCGTATTTTAAAAAAACAGGCTAAACAAAAATCCCGCCGGCCTTGCTCCGCCAGGATCGGGGTCTGGATTTGAATCGCCTACAGCAATTTTTTCAAGGCCTCTTCAATGTCGCCCTTGGGAAGCGCCCCAACAATGGTTTGAGCGACCTTGCCGTCCTTAAAAAGGATAAGCGTCGGGATACTGCGGATACCGAATTTTGCAGGGGTCTCACGGTTTGTATCCACATCCATCTTGGCAATCTTTATCTTGCCTGCATATTCCTTTGCCAGTGCCTCAACAGTGGGTCCGACCATTTTACACGGGCCGCACCATTCCGCCCAGAAATCAACCATAGCCGGAATGTCTGCCTGAACAATTTCCTTCTCAAAATTTGCATCCGATACATGCAAGAGATCGGCCATTTTTTGTCTCCTTTCAACACCGCAGGGTCAACCGGTTCCGAATAAACCGAGACCCAAAAATTGATAACATGACCCGCTCAGATATTAGCGGGGTCAGACATCCCGCCCTGATCCCGCAACGCTCCCAGCCTTCAACTCGGCGGATTAGGCCATGATGACAACGACCCTTTTGCCGGATAGGGGCGACACCCATCAGACATAAGGATCCTCTTCCGACAGACCCATCCATCGCAAAAGAGACAAAACCGAAGCTGAGGTTTCGCCCCGATGGGAGGTTTTTGTGTTCTGAAACGGTTACCCGGCGGATTCTATCAGTTTATTCAGGTTGTTGATAATGGTCACCGGCACCGGTCCGGAGTTGGAATACAGATTCAGGACCTGATGAGATACCTTGATCTTCTGCTCCACCGTGTCCCAGCCGATTCCTTTTTCTTCCACCTGTTTCATCAGCTTTATCAGCTCTTCAGAACTCATGATCGTCCTCCCTATTTTTTCTTGGGTGGGTTCAGGTCAGGGGGGTAGACAAACTTGGGGTCTATCTCGTACGTCCACGGGAGCCCCCACCATTGCCATCCATAATGCCGTCTATGGTTAAACCCATAGATCTTATTCCGTTTTGCAAGCTGCCGATAGAATTTCTGCTTGTTGCTGTCTGAAAAGAAGGGAAATTCTGGTCCCTCGAAACCGTTTTCCACATCATAGATCTTCTTGAAGCCGACGCTCAGCAGTTCCTTTGCCGCAAGTTCGCTCCGCAGGCCGCTTCGGGAGAGCAGAACGAGATTATCTGTCTTCTTAAAGACTTGACTGATTTCCTTAATAAAATCCTTATTCTTGATGTTAATGGGATATTCATAGGCGTCGCCGTTTTTCCTCGGTTCTGAACTCATGAACATGAAGGGAAACAGATATGCATTGATAGGGTGACCCACAAGCTGATACTCTTCCCGCGTCCTGACATCAATCAGGTAGGTGTCGGGGACCGTATTGAGCATGTCGTAGGCTTCGATGCATAAAATCTTTTTGGGTTCCTCTGCAAACCCCTTATTGGGGGGCAAGAGCAGCAAGCCGATGCCGAATAACCAAGCTGCCAAGACTAAGAGAATTCTTCTGTCCATGCCATCGTCTTTTCTGCGGTTTTTGTCTGCGAAACGGCCAGGACCTGAAAACGGCCGCCGGATGTTGAGCACACCGGATGGAGACTCAAGAAACACTTGAGTTTAGAGAAATAATCCAGTACCGTAGGTTTGTCAATGAAAAATCGGCGATGGTCAGACAATTTAACCCGGCCAACACCCCCAGTGCGGCGGCCAGGGGCGTCTTCCCATTTGAGGAGAGAGGAGTATTCAGAATGGCTTTCAGTAATGTCTATTTTTGCAATCTCAGGACCTCTATGAAGGAAAATCTTCCAACCAAATTGAAGCGGCTTATAGAGACCGCCGGGCTGAAGGAGATCGTCTCGGTCAGGAACCTGGTTGCGATCAAGCTCCACTTCGGCGAAAAGGGGAATGCTGCATTCATCCGTCCCATTTTGGTCCGGCCGATTGTGGATGCGGTAAAGGAGTTGGGGGGGGCCCCCTTTCTGACAGACGCAAACACCCTGTATGCCGGCACACGGGGAAACAGCATCTCCCACCTGATCACCGCCATGGAGAACGGATTCGCCTATTCGGTGGTCAACGCGCCCCTCATCATTGCTGACGGCCTTCGGGGCGCCTCCTTTTCAAAGATCAGGATTGAGAAAGAGGTTATCAAGACCGCCTACATCGGGAAGGAGATCGTTGAGGCCGATGTCTTGATCAGCGTGGCCCATTTCAAAGGGCATGAGCTGTCCGGTTTCGGGGGAACCATTAAGAATATGGGGATGGGATGCGCCGCCAGGAAAGGGAAGCTGGAGCAGCACTCCGACCTCTCCCCCAAGGTCAAACCGAAGAAATGCGTGGGCTGCGGGGAGTGTGTGGACCACTGCGCGCATCAGGCCATATCCCTGAGAGAAGAGAAGGCGCACATTGACCCTGAACAATGCGTGGGCTGCGGGGAGTGCATCCTGATATGCCCGAACGGCGCCATTGATGTGCAGTGGAACGCTGATATCCCCCTGTTTCAGAAAAAGATGGCGGAATACACATGGGCCGTATTGAAGGGAAAGAAAAAAAAGTCCATGTTTTTGAATTTCTTGACCAATATTTCTCCTGCCTGCGATTGTTACGGGCATAATGACGCCCCCCTGGTCCCTGATATCGGCATCCTCGCATCCAGAGACCCCGTCGCGATTGATCAGGCCTCGGTGGATCTGGTGAATCAGCAGATCGGGAGCGCAGGGTCATGTCTCACAGGGTGCACCGGGCCGGGTGAGGACAAGTTCAGGGGCGTGTACCCCAAGATCGATTGGACCGTACAGCTTGATCATGCGGAGCGAATAGGGCTTGGGACACGAGGATACGAGCTGGTCACGATTTGAGCCTCATGGAAAAGGGTTCAGGTACGGTATTTGGAGCGCTTTTGATTGACGGAGCGTTTTTCCTGGGCTATAAGAGACGCCGCTGTTAGACGGGGGGGTGTTTGTTTTTAGGGATGTAACCGTGCTGAAGCCTACTGAATTAAAAGAGATGCCGTGTCATGAAAAAGGATGAGCTGATAAAGATTCTTCAAAAAGTCCTGGAAACAGATGCAGAGCTTGATTTTTTGAAGAAGTTAGAAGAGAAAGAGATTGAGACGCTGGTGGCCTGCATCAGGGACAAGGTGGATCAGGGATGACGCAGATAAACGACTGGGATGTCGGAAGACTTCTGGGGGTCTCGGGAAGCTACTGGCAGGCTTGTACCCTGCATGCAGGCGTCAAACTGGGTGTGTTTTCAACTATCGAAGCCGGCTATATGACCGCGGAAGAAGTAGCCGGACGTCTCGGGGCTGATGTGAGAGGGGCGGCCGTTCTCCTGAACGCCCTTTCAGCCATGAAGCTTATGGTCAAGACCGGGGACCGATATGTCAACAGCCCCTTCAGCAAGACCTATCTGGTTAAGGAATCTCCTCAATATATCGGCTACATGGTGATGCATCACCATCACCTGGTGAACGGATGGGCACGCTTGGATCAGGCGGTCCTATCCGGAAGGCCCACCCGTCAGAAGGGCCATTTAGAAGATGAAGAGCGGGAAAGCTTCCTCATGGGAATGTTCAACATGGCCATGGGGATTGCCCCCCGGCTGGCAGGGGTCATCGATCTGCAAGGAAGACGTCACCTCCTTGATCTGGGAGGCGGTCCCGGCACCTATGCCATCCATTTCTGTATGGCCAATCCCGCTCTTAGGGCGACGGTGGCGGATCTCCCTACCTCCAGGCCGTTTGCAGAAAAAACCATCTCCCGTTTCGGTCTGTCGGACCGTATAGCGTTTATTCCCTGCAATTATCTCCAGGATGACATTCCCGGCTCTTATGACGCGGCATGGCTGTCGCATATTCTACACGGCGATGGGCCTGATGAGTGTCAGGAGATCATCCATAGGGCGGTTTCGGCCCTCGCCCCGGGCGGGGTGGTGATGATCCACGACTTTATCCTGAATGATACATCCGACGGACCGCTGTTCCCGGCCATTTTTTCCCTCAACATGCTGGTGAATACCGACAAGGGCCGTTCCTACACAGAAGGCCAGATTCGAGACATGATGGCAAAGGCGGGCATCGGCCAAATCAAGAGGCTGTCGTTTGAAGGCCCCAATGCATCGGGCATCCTGTCCGGCATTCTCTGATTTCCCCATACAGAAGGCGCAAGGCGCAAGGCGTTAGGCGCAAGGTTTTCAGCTCAAAACGAGCATCCCAGCATTGAATCATCCAATCATCCAACCATCCTAATCATCCGCAATCCCTGAATCCCTCAATTCCTCAATTAATATTCCTAAACCACCTCTTCCCTGTAGAAGTCGCGGTTCGGGCTTTTTTTCGATGCCTCAAATCCTTGGATCCAGGCATTGACCCTCTCCTCTCCGTAGGCCC
>JAUPKI010000068.1 GCA_030837545.1 Thermodesulfobacteriota bacterium
CACTTGATGTGATGCAGCCGGTCCAGTTCGCCGAAGCAGGCCAGACATCCGATGCACGTCCGTATCTCGTGGGCACGCCCTGAAAAGGCCTTGCCGCACCACTCGGGGTCTGCCAGGTGGCCCCTGGCAACGCCCGCAATATCGAAGGCGCCCTCCTTCAGGAGCGCCTCGGCCACATGGGGCTCCTTGATGTTGCACACGCCGATCACCGGGATTTTCACATTCTTCTTGATCTCGGCCGGCATGTATTTCTTCCATCCCTGTTCATAGGTTCCCGGCTCCACGCATGCCGGCACAGGGCTTTCGTATATGCCGCAGCTGACATCGATGCAGTCCGCGCCGGCCCTTTCAAGCGCCCTGGCGATCTCGGCCCCGTCCGCCAGGGCGACCCCGTCATCGAGGAATTCTTCTGCGCTGATGCGCACGCATATGGGAAAGGCCGGTCCGCAGTGTCTGCGAATACCCTCCATGATCTCCACGACGATGCGCATCCGGTTTTCGAAACTGCCCCCGTATTTGTCGGTTCGCTTGTTGGTATGGGGAGAGAGGAACTCGCCCAACAGGTATCCATGGGCGCAGTGGAGTTCGACCCCGTCAACGCCGGCCATCTGGGCAAACAGGGCGCCGTACACGAACCGCTCCACGATCTCCTCACATTCCCCGGTCGTAAGCGCCCTCGGCATTTCTCCGATGACCCTGCACATGACCTCGGATGGACCCACGCAGGGTTCGCCGATCATCGCCTGGTGTGCCTCCCTTCCCGGATGCTGAAGCTGGACGAAGATCTTCGCGTCATATTTGTGGATCACATTCGCCAGCCTTTCCATCCCGACGGCATCCGAAAATTTGCGAAGGGCAAGCTGATTGGGCATCCCCATCCCATGGCCATCCATGACCCGCGTGATCTCCGTGATGATGAGGCCTATGCCGCCCCTTGCCCTCTCCTCGTAGAAGGCGATGATGTCATCGCTTACGCCCCCTCCAGGGGCCGCAAGGTTGGTCCCCATGGCCGTCATGGCGACGCGGTTTTTCAATGTCAGTCGCCCTATGGCGACAGGGCTGTTCAGTAAATCGTACATTTTCATACCCTCTCCATTGCCTTGTTGATCCCATTGGGGTGATCGTTGAGATGTACTCAACGCATGCTATTTCTCAATACTTTCAGGGAAAATCTGTCCCTAAGGATTTTGTTAAAGGCTTCTCCTCCCCCGGCTCGTTGATGCGGAGCAGGGGCAATGCAAGTCAGAACAATACGATAAATCGTGCCGTGAATACGTGGGCTGCATCGAGGTCCGGACGTTGCCCCGGAGTGGGGATACAGGTGTAGACCAGCTCCGATGTGAGAGTCCAGAAATTGCTGGACGTCTTGAAGACAAAGGTCGTCAGGTACGCGGCCTGGAGCATCAATTCGTTTCCCCTCAGGTCTTTTGAATCGGACTGGACATCGGGGTAGAAGAAGGCGCCTGCGCCAGGGAGGTCATTCAGCCTGGACCACGCCATCCCCATACTGATAGTATCGTAAGGCCGTCCCGGCACCAGGCCGACCCCGCTGAGCCCGGCCCCTACATATTCGTTGACCATCACCGAATCGGCGCCCGTGTGCCCGTATTGAAAGTAGCCGATGAGCCCGGAATTGTTGATGCCCGGCCTTCGATACCAGAGCCGCTGGTTGGCAAACATGTAATAGCCCGTTTCACCATGATCGATTGTGAGGGCGGGTGTGTACAGGTCTCCGGTCTGGCCCCATACCCCCGCCCCGAGCCTCCCCGGCTTGCCATTTTTCCCCACGCGCCAGGAATATCCCAGTTCCCCGATGTGAAGCTTGTACTCGTTGAACTGGGGTCCCCACCTGAGGCCGGTCTGGACGCCCCGGGCAAAATTGCCGTCAAAGAGGCCGTAGGAGGCATAAAAATCACGGGTGGGGGCAAAGTGGACCGTGGCCCCATAGGCGGTATTATAATAGGCAGGAAATATGGAAAGCACCGTGGGATTGAGGCCCACGGGCACCCAGATCAGGCTGCTGATGTCGCTGCCGCTATCCTGAAGATGTCCTTCGGTGACAAACACGGGTTTCGTTACCGTGCCAAAGTGGCCAGCCGCATTCATCTTACCGATGTGGAAGATGAGCTTGTCGTCAAATATACGCTGATGCCACCATGCCTGCATCATCTCGATGCGGCTTCGGGGAGGGGCGCCATCCATGTTGCTGAACATCTGGACGCAACCGGCAGCGTTAGTGATTGGATCCCCTGTAAACCCGAGGAATTCCACCCCGAGCGTCCCTCCGGGGATCCCAATGGCCTTGTGCAGATCAACTGAGGTATGGATCCCCATGGCCAGACTGGCATGCGCCGAGTTTGGCTCGCCCCCGCCCGAGGCGATCCAGTTGGGCTCGAGAATCATAAATCCGCCCAGACGGACCCCCCATTCATCTTTCAGGCCCAGGCCGCTCCCCAGTTGATCCCATCCCAAAAAGGTATAGGCCGTCTGGGGGTTTGCAATGATCCCACCTTCCGGGATCCCATTGTCCATGGCCGTGTCTACTTGACCAGCGCCGGGAGAGGCTGCAATAAGTGAAAACAATAGAAAAAGGAGAAGGCTCTTGAAGAAACGGCGGCAAATTAAGGCTTCTATACGCATAGGGATATCGAATCTGCGGGTGCCTATTTTCGCAGATGCTGCCCGCGCATGTCGCTACAGAGTGCGCGTGGATGCAAATAAAATGGGCTTAATTCTCAGAAGAACAACCCATTATAGGGCAAACCGATTCATTCAGAACCTGCCCTCAGCCGCACCAGGGTCGCCCCCCAGCCCGAGGACCCGGCATCCAGCCCGAACTCCAGGACACGGGGGTCGCTCTCAAGCCGGCCGTGGACAATCCGGCGCAGGACCCCTTTTCCCTTGCCATGAATGATCCTGACATCATATATCCCCTTCTCCTGGCAGACCCGAATGTATTCTTCCACAAGGGAGGAGACATCTTCAGGGCTAAAGGTATGCAGATCCAGGACCCCGTCAATGGGGACCTCCACCGGTTCGGGTTCTGTCTCCGTCATATCTTTTCCAGATCTAACTGATCGCCGAAGGCCTCTGTCAGTTCCCCGGTCAAGGCCTCAAACGACTTTTCCGTCTCTATCTCCACCACCAGGTCCCGTTCATCCAGGACCTTGAGAAACCCGTATTTCTTGACGATCTCTATGACCTTTTTCACATCGACGGTCACCCATCCCTTCATTCGAAGGACCAGTTCATCCCCGTTAAAGGCCCGCTCGATGGTCAGCTCCACGTCCCTTCTCTTGGCCTCCCAACCGATCACGGCAGGTTTTACAACCACCGGCGTCACCGGATCGTGCATGGCCGCACATCGAAACCATAATTTTGCCCGGATCATGGTTTATCTGTCTCCTTTGGTCCTTTTGTGGGGAGGATTTTAGATTTTAGGATCATTACAGGTTTTTGGTCAAGTCTTTTTCATGGTCTCCATTGCAGATTGCTTTCTGTTGAGAGGTGGTAAGGATGAGTAAATTACCCCAAATATAGTAGACAATAGTCTTTAAATCTTCAACATATTGCTTTTAATTGAACAAGTCATGTGGTAGGGTGGGATGCAAAAGACAAACTCAGTTTTTCAGGAAAGGAGAATAGTCCATGCCAGCTTCTTTTATGACCCTGTTTCCCCATGCGCTTAACGTTATTGAGGGGATGAAAATCCCAATTCAAACGAGTGCAGACCTCAGCGAGACTGCAACCCGCTTTAGTTCCTTAGGTTTTGACCTGATAAAGAACTCACACCATTTTGGTTGCCAATTAATGAAATATCTCCTCCCAATGACTGCCCATATGAATCAAGAGACCTGCCATCAGCTCTTCCTTATCTGCCAGGAAGGATCCGATGGCCTATTGTCTTTAGCTGAAAGAAATCTATTGGAATACTTGGGGCGTTTTCATCGGGAGAGGCTGGGAGAGTTGGAGTTTCTCAAGCTTTTCACAGAGAGTCTTCCGCCTCAAGACTGGTCGGTTGAATATGATGACACCAAGGTTATCCTTGATTTACCAAGTGTCAGGCTGATTGACATCTCGGCGGATGTGAAACATGAGATCCAGAACTATGGGGTGGTCTTTGCACCACGGGCGGGCCATCATTCCAATATCGCCGAACGGGTGGCCCTCTACATGAGAGATCAGGGACTGACCCGTATGGCCATTGTGGAGCAGAAGTGCGCTGAGGACATCCCTCTCTGCGTCGATGGGAAGAGGCATTATGAGGGTTTTGACGGGCAGGTTAAACAGTACGGGAAGGTCTTGGAGAATCTGAAAGGACTGACAGGCTATCCCCCCCACTTGATAGCTATCTGCCAGCCAGGCCCCCTCCTTATGAGCACCCTTATCCTGAATCCCCACTTAGGAAAGACATTCGGCTCTGCTGGAGCACCTATGCACACGGACGGGGAAAGGGGATATCTGACCGATTTTGCTCGCATGGTGGGCGAAGATTATATTGAGCGGCTAACTGCCTTGTTGGGCCATACCATATCCGATGAGCATACAGGAGCAGGCAGAGAGAGCTATGATGGCCGGCTTCAGGTTCTTGGGTTCTATTTTTTGGGAATGGATCAGCATTTCAGAAACTTCAGGAACCTTTTGGCTGACCTGAGACATGGGAACGAAGAGGGCGCCGGACGTCAAAAGGCCTTCTATCAGTGGTACAATTATGTGCATCATTCTCCAATAGGGTTCATACGAGACACATATAAAAAGATCTTTGTAAAAAATGAATTGGTCCGGGGAACCTTTTCCATAGACGGTAAAACCATCGGCATCAAAGATTACCCGGGTTCCGTTCCCATCTGGGCGCTTGGCGGAAAAAAGGATGAAATCACGCCTCCGCTTCAGGCCACTGGTCACATGGAACTGATCGATTCGGTGCCATCCAGGGACAAACTGACTCTCATCTGTGATGGGGGCCACATGGGCCTCTTTCGCTCTAACAAAGTCTTGAAGGGATATTACAGCAGGATTGTGGAATTTATTCTCTCCCACAGTGATAGGGGAAGAAGATAGGCGCTATTATATCCTTACTTTTTTTCTTCCTTCTTACCTCCCGAAGAAGGAAATTGATCGAAAAATGACTGGAAAGGGGTGAGGCCGGTCATGGTTTTTTGTGTCATTTCGGAGAGATCTATACCCATATCAAGCCATTTTCCAAACTGTTGATCCACGGTCTTCTTATATGTCAGATAGTTTCTAATCGTCTGCTGAAGATATTTATCAAAGAATTCCTCAAGCACGTTTTCCCCGTATTGAATGATCAAGTGCAAAAGAGGAACAGGTAAGAGGGTTTTTCTGTTCTTGGCGTTTTCTAACATAATCTGGGTCAGGATAAATGCTGTGACATCCTCCTTAGTTTCGGCATCAATGACCTCCACCTGTCGACCCTGCTTGATCAAATCTGCCACTTCCCTGAGGGTTACGTGTATGCTTTTTTCCATATCATATAGCCGCCTGTTGGCGTATTTCTTGATGAGCACTTTTCCGCCCATTCTTTCCTCTTAATTATAATTGGATTTAGAACATAATGCAAAAAAAAACAAAGTTTTAAACCTGCCTCATTCCATCTGCTCAATGTCAATTCATGAACATATAAAACATTTCAATATGTTAACCTGTCTTTTAGATGAAGGAGCAGACTACATGAAATCGAAAGCGATATTTGTGCAATGCAACATTTGTCCTTGAC
>JAUPKI010000010.1 GCA_030837545.1 Thermodesulfobacteriota bacterium
AGCACCCTGGAATATCGGGACTGGATCGATTGTATGGAGACCCCCCTGGTGACCATCAGCCGCATGAGCAAGCCGGTCATCGCCCAGGTGCACGGGGTGGCTGCGGCCAATGGCGCGGGTCTGGTGGCGGCTGCCGACCTGGCGGTTGCGGGCGAAAATACCCGATTGGGCCTGACCGCCATCAATGTGGGCCTCAACTGCATTGGACCGGTCATCCCGGTGAGCCGGTCCGTCGGTAGAAAGCGTGCCCTGGAATTGCTTTTCTACGGGAATCTGATCAGCGCCCAGGAGGCTCTCAGCATGGGGCTTGTCAACAAGGTTGTCCCTGAAGCCGATCTGGACAAGGACACCCGGAACTGGGCTGCCCTTCTGGCCCAGAAGAGCCCGGTGGCGCTTCAGATCGCCAAGAAGGCCTTTTATGCCGCAGCAGATCTGGATTACTATAAGGCCTTTGAGTACATGAGCGAGGCCTTTGCCCGTCTCTGCTCCACGGAAGATGCCAAAGAAGGGATCAGCGCCTTTATGGAGAAGCGAACTCCTCTCTGGAAAGAAAAATAATTCTCGCTCAACAGGAAACAGAAGATCCGGAATTGACCGAGAAACTTCTTGTACGGTCGGACTGCCCATCCTGGTCGTGGCCCGCTTCGTTGCAGATTTCCTTCAGATCCGTGACCCTGAGTGGTCACCTCAGACTGGGTATCTCGGGTGTGGTCTTAAGAGGTCCTCTGGCGGATGATTTCGGACAGGACGGCGCCGGCAGCTACGGAAACGTTGAGGGATTCGATGGCCCCATGGGACGGGATGCTGACGATCTCGTGACACGATTTCCGGGCCGGTCTGCTGAGGCCCTTCTGCTCGTTGCCCAGGACCAGGGCCACGTGCCGCCTCCAATCGAATCGGTAGATAGAGGTGGATGCCTCGCCGGATGTGCCGATGATCCAGAAGCCTTGCTTAGCCAAAAGATCCAGGGTCCTGCCGATGTTGACGACCTTGGCGACCCGTATATGGGCGTAGGCCCCGGCCGAGCGCTTGAGCATGGCAGAGTCCACGCGGGCCGAACGGTCTTCTGGAATGATGACGCCGTGGGTCCCAAAGAAGGCCGCTGTCCGGATAATCGCCCCCAGATTTCCCTGGTCGGTAATATGGTCGGCCACCAGAAGGAGCCCGTAGCCCCCGCTTTGAAGCGCTCCTTCCGTAATGCGGTCCAAATTAGCATGGGTGAATGCCTCTACCACTGCCACGATCCCCTGATGGACCACACCCGGTAGGCGTCGGGAAAGCTCTGCCGGCTCCTTGAAAGAGACGGGAATATGCCGTTCCTTTGCCATTCGGAGGATCTCATCGGCCCTCCCAGACCTTTTTCCGGAGCTAATCCAGATCTCCCGGACGGCGTTGCCCCCCTGGACCAATGTCTCCCTGACCCCGTGAAAACCGGGAATGAGCGTGGGAATTTCGGATTTCGGATTTCGGATTTCGGATTTCCGGGAATTCACTGGCCCAGCACCTCCATCCCCCGCTGTTCCAGGGCAGTTATGCGGTCTCTATAGCGGGCTGCTTCTTCGAACTCCAGCTTTGACGCTGCGTCGAACATCTTTTCCCTGAGGTCTTCGATCATTTTGTTGAGAGAATCGGGTGTCAGGTACGAGGCCTCCTCTTCTCCTATGCCAGGCACGGTGACATAGTCGGCCTCGTAGGGAGAAGACAGGATGTCGTCAATGTTCTTTTGGATGGATGCCGGGGTGATATGGTTCACCCGGTTGTATTCCAGTTGAATCTCGCGACGGCGACCGCTTTCCTGGATGGCTCGTTCCATGGAGCCAGTCACCCGATCCGCATAAAGAAGGACCCTTCCGTTGATATTCCGGGCTGCCCGGCCGCAGGTCTGTATGAGGGATCGCTCGGACCTGAGAAACCCCTCCTTGTCCGCATCCAGAACGGCCACTAGAGAGACCTCGGGGAGGTCGAGGCCCTCCCGCAACAGATTGATGCCGATCAGGACGTCAAAGACCCCCAATCGAAGGTCCCGAATGATCCCCATCCGCTCGATGGTTTTGATATCCGAATGCATGTACTGGACCCGGACATTCAGATCCGCATAGTATTCAGTGAGGTCCTCGGCCATCCGCTTGGTCAGAGTGGTCACCAGGATCCGTTCGCCCCTGTCCACGGTCTCCCGGATTCGGCCCAGGAGATCATCCACCTGATTGGCCGCGGGTCTGATTTCGATCTCCGGATCGATGAGCCCGGTAGGCCGGATGATCTGTTCCGCGGTCAGCTCACTTTTCTGGAGTTCGTAGGGCCCGGGGGTGGCCGAGACGTAGACGGCCTGGCGGACCCGGGACTCGAATTCTTCGAATCTGAGGGGCCGGTTGTCGAGGGCCGAGGGGAGGCGGAACCCGTAGCGGACGAGGGTCTCCTTTCTGGATCGGTCGCCCCGATACATCCCGATGAGCTGCGGGACCGTGATATGACTTTCGTCGATGAACAAGAGAAAATCCTTAGGAAAGTAATCCAGAAGGGTAGGGGGGGGCTCGCCGGGACCCCTTCCAGTAAGGTGCCGGGAATAGTTCTCGATCCCGTGGCAGTAGCCGATCTCCGCCATCATCTCCAGGTCAAACCGGGTCCGTTCCTCGATCCGCTGGGCCTCTAACAGCATATCCTGGTCTCGGAAATAGGGCACTTGTTCACTCAATTCCTTCTTGATCTCCCGAATGGCCCGCTCCCGAATCTCAACGGTGGTGACATAATGGGTGGCCGGATAGATGGCGACGCGGTTGAGATGATTCAGGGTCTTACCGGTCAAGGGATCGATCTCCTGGATCGATTCCACCACGTCTCCGAAGAAGTTGATCCTCACAGCCCGATCTTCTTCATGAACCGGATAGATGTCCAGGACGTCCCCCCTGGCGCGGAATCGGCCCCTGTAGAAGTCCATGTCGCCCCGCTCATAGTGGATGTCCACCAGCTTCCTGACCGCATCCTCCCGCGGCATGACGGTATCGGTCTCGAGATAAAGGAGCATATCGTAATAGGCCTCGGGCGAACCGAGCCCGTAGATGCACGACACGCTCGCTACAATGATGACATCGTCCCGATCCAAGAGGGACCGGGTGGCCGCGTGGCGCATCTTGTCGATCTGCTCGTTGATGTGGGAGTCCTTCTGGATATAGGTATCGGTCTGGGGGATATAGGCCTCGGGCTGGTAGTAGTCGTAGTAGCTGACAAAGTATTCCACGGCGTTGCGGGGGAAGAGGCGCTTCAGTTCGCCGTAGAGCTGGCCGGCCAGGGTCTTGTTGGGGGCAATAACGAGGGCGGGTTTCTGGGACGCCGCAATCACATGGGCCATGGTAAAGGTCTTCCCCGACCCGGTGACCCCCAGGAGGACCTGATGCCGCAATCCCTTTTTGACGCCCTCTGACAACGCCTCAATGGCCTGAGGCTGATCCCCGCAGGGCGCCAGACCGGTCTCGATCTCAAACATCGAGTCTCCAGGTTGTCCCCTTGGGCCCGTCTTCCAGGACAACCCCCATCTCCTTGAGACGGTCGCGGATGACATCGGCTGCGGCCCAGTCCTTCTGTAACCGGGCAAGCCTCCGTTTTTCGATGAGGGCCTCGATCTCCTGGGGATCGATTTGGGGGGAGGCGTCGGTCAATCGGGCAAAGAAGTCTGACGGCGTTTCCTGGAACAGGCCGAGGATGCGGCCGGCGTCCAGGAGCTGAATGCGGTCGCTGTCGAGGGAGATCCGGGTGTTTTCATCCATGGCCCCATCCGATGCGTCCATGACCCGATTCATCTCCCTCACCTTTTCGAAGATGAGCCCGAGAGCCCCGCCCGTATTGAGGTCATCGTCCATCATCTCCATAAAGCGCTCCATGAACGGGGCAGGGGAAGGCGCGCCAAGGCCTGCAGAAGGGAGACCGGACACCTCTTCCAGCCGCTGAAGGGTGCGGTAGATGCGAACCAGCCCTGCCTGGAGGCCTAAGACATCGTCCCTGGAAAAGTCCAGGGGTCCCCGGTAATGTTTCGAGAGGAGGAACAGCCGCAGCACCTCGGGATGGTATTCCTTGAGCGCATCGCGGATCGTCAAAAAATTCCCCAGGGATTTGGACATCTTTTCAGACTCGACCGTGACAAATCCGTTGTGGACCCAGAAACGGGCGAACCCGCCGCCGTTGGCACAGATGGACTGGGCCCGTTCATTCTCGTGATGGGGAAAGAGGAGGTCCCTGCCGCCTCCATGAATGTCGAAGGTGGGACCCAGGTAGCGATTGCTCATGACCGAGCACTCCAGGTGCCATCCGGGCCTCCCCGGTCCCCAGGGACTGGGCCATTGGGGCTCCCCCGGTTTGGCGGCCTTCCACAGGACGAAGTCCATGGGGTGCCGCTTATGTTCATCCACGGCGATGCGGCACCCTGCCTTCATGTCTTCGAGCTTTCTGCCGGAGAGTTCGCCGTAGCCTTTATAGGACTCCACGGAAAAATAGACATCCGTCCCCTCCGTATAGGCATATCCCCGATTCAGGAGGGCGGCAATCATGTCGATCATGCCGTCGATATGGTCGGTGGCCCGCGGCTCCACGTCGGCCTTCAGCACGCCTAACTTGCCCATATCTTCGTAAAAGGCTTCTATAAATTCCTGGGCCAGGGTCCCGGTTTCCTTGCCGGTGAGTCTTGCGCGTTCGATAATCTTGTCGTCCACATCGGTGAAATTGCGCACATAGGTCACGTCATAGCCCTTTGCCCGAAGATGCCTCACCAGGACATCAAAGACGATGGTCGACCGGGCATGACCGATATGGCAGAGATCATACACCGTCACTCCGCACACATAGATCCCCGCCTTCCCCTCTTCAAGCGGGATAAACTCCTCTTGGGTTCGGGTTGCCGTGTTGTATAGCTTGAGCGACACTTATCCACTCCTTTGGGTAAGACTCACCACGGCAAATGCCTCCATCCCTTCCCCCTTGCCGCAGAATCCGAGATGTTCGCTGGTGGTCGCCTTGATGTTGATCCGATCGATGGGGCCAGACAGGATCTCGGCGAAATTCTCTCGCATGTCGTTGAGATGCGGCGCAAGTTTGGGTTCCTGGGTCACAATGGTAGCGTCCAGGTTGTTCAGTTGAAACCCCTTGTCGTGCATCAGATCGGAAGCCGTTTTGAGCAGCAGAAGGCTGGAAACCCCCTTGTAGGCAGGGTCGGTGTCCGGGAAATGCTGTCCGATATCGCCTGCGCTCAGCGCGCCGAGGATAGCATCGATCACCGCATGGATCAGGACATCTGCATCCGAATGCCCATCCAGACCGACCGAATGCGGTATTTCAACGCCCCCCAATATCAGGGGTCGGCCTTCAATAAGGCGGTGTACGTCATAGCCAAAGCCGATGCGGAACAAGGCAACTCCGTGTGGAACTTCAGGTTATTTGAGCTACTTGAGTTTGTTGGGTTCTTTGGGTTTATTGGGTTTGTGCTCATATGAAATTGGATGCTGGTTGCTGGTTCTCAACTTTAGGCACTTTAGCTCACTTTAGGCACGGCTCTTTCAGGGCCTTGAAGCAAAAAACTTAATGGCAAGTGCTGCAGTTAGAGCTGGAGCAGCCTGCGCAGCCGGATGATCCCGACGCGGGCGTAAAACTGCCGCTGCTCTTGAATCCACAGGGAGACATGAGACGCTTGACATCCTTTCCGTTGCAGCGGGGACAGGTCACATGCGGGTCGCTCCCCAGAACGATGGTCTCGAATTCCTCATTGCAATTGGAACATTTATATTCATAAATAGGCATTAGCTCTTTCCTTTCTGATGTGGCTTCTCCAGGCCCTCAATGACCGCTGCCGCCAGAAGGGGGAACATGATCTCATGATGTCCCACCAGGCTGTAGCCTTTCCCGCCCTCGAGGGTGGGTCGATGGACGACATTGGTCATGGGTCGGTAGTGTCGAATAAAGTCCATATTGACGGTGGTTATTTCGTTGACCTCATAACCCAGATTCCGGACCAGGGTCAGGGCCTTCAAAAAAACCTCGGGCATAATGACCGCAGACCCAAGGTTGATGAATACGCCCCCTTCGAGTTCTGAAATGAGACGGGCGAATATCCGGAAATCGCGATGGGAGGTCTTTCCGATGGCGGCCCCATCCGCGCTCGGATGAAGATGGATAATGTCGGTTCCGATCGCGACATGCACGGTAACCGGTATGTCGAGGTCATAGGCCTTTGCCAGAAGGCTGTACGGGTGATAGGGGAAAGCTTCCCTGACCAGCATGGCCCCGACGGCTTCGCCAAGTCCGAGCCCTTTCTCCGCGCCTTCACTGATTGCCTTATTCAGTATTCTCCCTGTCTCCTCGGCCATGCCGAACCGGCCGTCCCCGATGGCCTCGGCCACATCCTCTGAGGTCTTTCCGACCATGGCCACCTCGGCATCGTGGATAATGCAGGCCCCGTTCATGGCCAGGCCGGTGATAATCCGACGTTCCAACAGATCAATAATAATCGGGTTGAGCCCCACCTTGACGGCATGGGCGCCCATGGCAAGAATCACGGGTTTCTTCAAGGCGACGGCCCGGATGATCCGGTCCCGAATTTCCATAAGATCGGTCACGGCCAGGATGCCGGGCAGCGAGCCTAACCAGTGGGACATCGAATCCCCGGCAATCCAGGGGCGACCAAAATCATCGACGCTGACCTTGCTTTGCCTCTCTTTCAAGGGGTAAGAGGTTACCCCTTTTAGGGATATCGGTCTTGGTTCGCTCATGTCAGATTCTGTTGAGGGGGCGATTTGTCCTGTTTTGCAGGATGACGCTGCTTTTCACTCAGTCTCGAGGTGTTTCTGAAAAAGGATGTAATCCACCAGGTGACAGATGATGTGCTCTGCCAAGAGATGGGCCTCCTGGATACGGGCAGTCACATCGCTTTCTACAATGAGCGCCGCATCGACTATCCCCGCCAGTTTTCCCCCGTCCTGTCCCAGGAGTCCCACCGTATATATCCCCTGTTTTTTGGCTGCCTCTACTGCCAGAACAACGTTTTTGGATCTTCCGCTGGTGCTGATGGCCAACAGGACATCTCCCTTGAGGCCGAGGGCCTTCACCTGTTTGGAAAAGACCTCCTGAAATGAATAATCATTCCCGATACTGGTAATCACTGAGGTGTCTGTTGTCAAAGCCAGTGCAGGGAGCGGGGGCCTTTCGAGCTGGAACCGGTTCACGAACTCCGCTGCCATATGCTGGGCATCAGCCGCGCTTCCTCCATTGCCGCAGATGAGGAGCTTGCGGTCCCTCAGGAAGGCCGAGGCGATCTTTTCAGCCACGCCAGCGATCGCCGATGCATTTTTGCGGATAAATCGTTCACCGGTTTCAATGCAGCTTTTCACGATTTCTTCAATGTTTTGTAGCAAGTTAAACCCCCTTTCCCGGCAGGCGTGCATCACCGAGATCTCGAATGGCCTGCGCAACCCGCTCGAATTCGGTTTCCTGAATCGTCCTCACATCGAGCATCACCCTGTCTCTCTCAAGTCTTGCAATCACAGGAGGGACGTATGACCTGAGCCAACCCTCCATCTCCTGAGCGGAAAGGGTCCCCGGAACTAAGCAGAGGAGCCTGCTCTTCAATTCCTGGAGGGGCAGGGCGCCTCCTCCCACTTTGGAGGCCCCATCCGTCAGCTCTATGGAAAAACGGTCGCTCGCAAACGATCTGACGAGGGCGTAAAGCCGTTCGGCCTTTGCGGCTAAGGAGGCATAGCCCTGACAGATCATCCGAAGGGTCGGAATTTCCTCCATGACAGCATGCGGGTCTCGGTACAGTCTAAGGGTCTCCTCAAGGGCGAGGAGGGTCAATTTATCGATCCGAAGGGCCCGATTCAACGGGTTTTTGCGGATCGCCTCGACCAGCTCCCTCTTCCCCAGGATAATCCCGGCCTGGGGACCACCCAACAACTTATCGCCGCTGAAGGTGACCAGCCCGGCCCCCTGTGACAGTGCCTCCTGAACGGTAGGTTCCTTGCTCAGTCCGTAGGTCGAGAAATCGATGAGGCATCCGCTGCCAAGATCTTCCATGACCGGCGTCCCATGCCGTTCTCCCAACTTTACCAGGTCAGCCAGGGGCACTTCCGATGTAAATCCTACAACCTGAAAATTACTGGTATGCACCTTGAGCAGGAGGGCCGTGTCAGGGCCGATGACCTCTTCATAGTCCCTGAGGTGGGTCTTATTGGTGGTCCCCACCTCCACCATCCTGGCCCCGCTCTTGCGCATGACGTCCGGGATGCGGAATGAACCCCCGATCTCGACCAACTGACCTCGGGAGACCACCACCTCGCGGCCTTTGGCCAGGGTCTCAAGGGCGATGAGCACAGCCCCCGCGTTGTTGTTGACCACCATGGCGGCCTCTGCCCCTGTCAACTCCCTGAGTATCCCCTCGACATGGACGTAGCGGCTCCCCCGCCTTCCCTGGGCCAGATCATACTCCAGATTGCTGTAATTCCCGGCAATGGAGCGGAATTTCTCGATCACTCTTTCAGGAAGGATCGAACGGCCGAGGTTGGTATGGACCACCACCCCGGTAGCATTGATGACGTTTCGAAGGCTTGGCCTGGATAAGATTGCCAGCGTTTCCATCACACGGGATGAGACCGATTCGCCATCGAGTCCGGCGGCTGTTTCCGAGATTCTTCCCTCCTTAATGTCCGTCCGAATCGAATCGAGTACCTGATGAATGGCCTTCAGTACGAGTGCCTTGGGATAGGATGTTAACGCACTTTCGACGGCCGGATGGATCAGTAACTGGTCTACGCCGGGTATCTGTCTGAATAAAGAATGTTTGTCTGTCGTCATGATTCGACACACTCCCTGAGGTCTGAACAGCACAGTTTCTTAGTGGGTTTTTCCTGTATCGGAAATTTCTCCTGAAGCGGTACTATAGGGGACTTTTGCGGGAGCGTCAAATGTTTCGTATGTCGTAAGGGTTCACAGGTTCCGGGTTTCCCGCTGTAAGCGGGATTCAAGGTTAAGGACACTGACGCAATTGAAGACCTCAAACGTCCTTCTAAATCCAGTTGTAAAGCAGGACTGCTGGCACAAATGTCGTCCTGTGGGCTGCAAATTTCAGGGCTG
>JAUPKI010000069.1 GCA_030837545.1 Thermodesulfobacteriota bacterium
AACCCATTCTCGACCGGGGGCGGCCCTCCGCCCCGACGGTCCTGAAAAAGGAGACGACATATGTCCATGACATTTTTTATCGATACCACCCGATGCACCGCCTGCCGGGGTTGCCAGATAGCCTGCAAGGAATGGCACGATTTTAAGTCCAACGAGACTCGGCAACGGGGAACCCATCAGAATCCCCCGGACCTGAACCCTCTGAATTACAAGCTGGTGCGATTTGCCGAATACAAGGAAAACGGCCGCGTGGTCTGGTATTTCCTGCCGGAACAGTGCAGACACTGCGAAGCGCCGCCCTGCAAAGAGGCGGCGGACAGCCACGTGGAGGGGGCCATCATCAGGGACGACGCCACCGGCGCCGTGATTTTTACGGAAAAGACCCAAAAACTTACCCCTGCGCAGATGAAGGACGTGATTACCAACTGCCCGTACAACATCCCGAGGCTGGACAAGGTAAAGGGCATCCTGACCAAGTGCGATATGTGCATCGACCGGGTGCGGAACAACATGCTCCCCATGTGTGTGAAGACCTGCTGCACCGGGGCCATGAATTTTGGCGAGCGGAGCAAGATGCTCGAGCTGGCCAATCAGCGACTGGCTGAACTCAAGAAGAAATGCCCCAATGCCCAGTTGCAGGACCCGGAGGACGTCAACGTCATCTATCTCTTGACCGACGCCCCCAAAAAGTATTATCAGACTGTCAATGGTTAAACGAATGCAGGGCGGCAGAATGGCAGCCCCCTAAAGGTCATGGAAAAGCCGCTTCGACCGATCGGAGCGGCTTTTCCATCCCAACACCCGGACGTGCAGAGGAAATCCATGGAAAGCGAAACACCTGCCAAAAATATCGTCTCGTCCCTCAAGGACCAGATTCAGCGACTTGAGGAGCGGAAGCCTTCCCTGAAAGAGATCCTGGATCCCTTCAAGGGAATCCTCATCGCCGGGGCCGAGCTGAAGAACGAACTGGAGACCTTGCCGGGCCCACAGATGACATCACCGGATCCGATGCGGCTGTCGGCAGGCGTCCCGTTGCTGGCCGACGTGGACCTCAAGAAGATGCTTCCTGATTTGAAGGCCGGGAACAAGAAAATGCTGACGGCCCTCGGGACAGCCTTTCCACCTCTTAAGGAGGATGTTGCCAGATTGCTTGCCCATGCCGACGAGGATTCCGAAGCCCCGGCAGTCTGGCTGGAAACGCTGGTCCGGAATGAGGAAGAGGCCATCTCAGAACTGGCCGAGGACATGGGCCTCGAACCGGAGACGCTTCGGTTTGTCCTGGAACAGGCGCTCAAGCCCTATCTTCAGTGGCTGGCGTATAACCTGACCCGGCATGTGGAGGAGATTGCCTGGGAAAAGGGATACTGCCCGATCTGTGGGGCCTATCCGGATTCGAGCTATCTCAAGAAAGGCGACACAGAGCAGGAATTTCTGATGGCCCACGGGGGTCAACGGTGGCTTCACTGCCCCATGTGCAGCCACGAGTGGCGGCTGCGCAGGATCCATTGCCCCTATTGCGGCAACGAAGACGCCGAGTCAATGGAGTATCTGGCCGCAAATGAAACGCCCCATGAGAGACTGTATGTCTGCCACAAGTGCAACAAATCCCTGACCTGCCTCGATATCTCTGAATTGATCGAGAAGCCCCCAAGCGATCTTATCCCCTTTGAGCTTCTTCATCTGGACCTCATCGCCCAGCAAAAGGGCTTCATTCCCCTGGCCTGGCGCCACTGGAACCAGATGACCACATCGTGATGTCTTACGCCCCATATTGGGCTCAATTCAACCTTATAATCTTCACGCGGGATCCCACCCAGATCATCGGCAGATAGACCCGGCCGCTGTTTCCGCTGGGTTTCACAGTCTTCTCGACGATCTCTTCGCCAAGGATTTCCAGCCTGACCTTCCCCTTTCCCGAGGCCGGCGAGCCGTTCTTGTTTCTGGGGTTTCTTTCAGATAACATGATGACCTCTTCTCACAATCCATCCGTGGGGTGTTTTTCGAGCCTGACCGGGCAAACCTTGTAGTCCGGGGTCTTGGATACCGGGTCCAGCGAGGTGCCGAGGAGCCAGTTGGGGTTGGCCTCCTGGAAATGGAAATCCATGAAGATCGCCCCTTCCGGCACGGTGTCTCCGATTTTGACCGGTGTGACGATCTCTCCCCGGCGTGACGCGACCTTTATTGAATCGCCGTCATTCAGCCCCAGTTTCTCGGCATCCCGAACATGGATCTGGGCCATGGGTCCTGGAAATTCCCGTTCAAGAGACGGGCATCTAACGGTCATGGTGCGGGTATGGTAGTGGGCATACCGCCTGCCGGTGGTCAGAATAAACGGGAACTCCGCGTCCGGCAATTCTTCGGACGGCCGATAGGCAATGGCATGGAACAAACCTCTCCCCCGGGTGAATTGTCCCTTGTGCAGGAATTGGGTCCCGGGATGATCTACAGACGGGCAGGGCCACTGGATTTCCTCGTCGTGCAGGCGATCGTAAGTGATGCCCGCAAAGCTGGGAGTAAGACTTCGGATCTCCTCGAATACGTCTTCCGCGGAAGAGTAATCCATTTTCAGACCCATACGCCTTCCAATCTCGGAGAGGATCACCCAGTTGGGTCTGGCCTGCCCTGGCGGTTCCACGGCCTTTCTCACCCGCTGGACTTTCCGCTCAGTATTGCTGAAGGTCCCTTCCACCTCTCCCCAGGAAGCGCCCGGCAGCACTACATGGGCCAACTGGGCCGTCTGGGTGAGGAAGATCTCCTGGACCACCAGAAATTCAGCCGAGGTCAAGGCGCGACGCACATGGTGAATATTGGGGTCGCTCTCAACGGAATTCTCTCCGAAGATGTACATCCCTTTGATGGAGCCATCGATGAGCCCGTCCATCATGTCGGGAATGGTTCTTCCCACATCCTGTGACAGGCTAATGCCCCACGCCTTCTCAAACTTGGCCATAATGTCGGGGTTGGTCACAATCTGATAACCCGGATAGACATTGGGCAGCGCACCCATATCGCAGGCCCCCTGAACATTATTCTGGCCGCGAAGCGGATTGACGCCGCTGGACGGCTTTCCGATATGACCCGTAAGCATGGCCAGGTTGGCCAGCGATTTGACATTGTCCACGCCGTGGGAATGTTCCGTGATCCCGAGGGTATACAGGATAGTGGACGTCTTAGAGGTGGCGTAGAGACGGGCGACTTCTCTGATGGCGTCTGTCGGCACCCCACAGATTTCAGAGGCCTCTTCCGGCGAATATTTCTGGGTCATCTTTTCCAGGTCTTCGAACCCCTCGGTACGCGCTTCTATGAATTCACGGTTTTGCCAATTGTTTTTGACGATCGCGTGTATCATTCCATTCAAAAAGGCTACGTCCGTCCCGAACCTGATCCTGACGTGGATGTGTGCAAGCTGGGCCAACTGCGTTTTGCGGGGGTCCACGACGATCAGCTTTGCCCCCTTTCTGAGGGCGCGGAATACGCGATAGGCAACAAGAGGGTGTGCCTCCGTGGTGTTGGAACCGATCACAAATACGCAATCGGCATCCTCGATCTCGGGGATGGAATTGGTCATGGCCCCACTTCCAAAGGCCGCGGCAAGACCTGCCACCGTGGGGGCATGTCAGAGTCGCGCGCAGTGATCCACATTGTTGGTGCCAAACCCCGCCCGGCAGAGTTTTTGCAGAAGATAGTTTTCTTCATTGGTGCAGCGCGCCGAACTGAGAAATGCCAGGCTGTTTCCACCATGCGCGTCCCGGATGGACGACAAACGGGAGGCAACCGTGTCCAGGGCCTCTTCCCAAGAGGCTTCCTCAAGCCTTCCGTTTTTTCGAACAAGAGGCTGGGTCAGCCGATCGGGGCTTTGCACGAATTCGTGGGCACTCCACCCCTTGATGCACAGTTTTCCCTGATTCATCTTGGCGTTCTTGACAGGAAGAGTTCCTATGAGCTTCCCGTCCATCACCTCCAGGAACATCTGACAGCCGCACCCACAAAAGGGGCAAGTGGTCTTTACAAATCTATAGTCCATGGAATAGCCTCTTCCTTCGACATGGGATACGCCTCGATGAAGGCATAATATTATGCTATATTAGGCATAATAATGCAGGCGTTGTCCTTCACCCATCCTGCTTTCCAGGAAATTATCACGCATTTATTTACCTATTTTTTGCTTTTTTCTGTTGCGTATCCTTGCATTTTGAGTCACATATCATACTGGTTATTATATGTCAAGCTCGACATAAATAGAGACGGCTAAAATCTGCCTTTTCCAGTTGCAGGGTTTCAGGCGATATGCTAAAAAAAAGCTATGCAAGGAGACTTTCCATTTCATATCCGATCCAAAATATGGATAGAGGATCAAGCAGGGCATGTGGTATTCGGCCTGGGTAGATTGAAAATCCTCGATGCCATCGACCGTCTGGGCTCCATCCAGGAAGCCGCCAAAGAACTGAAGATGAGCTACCGGGGAATTTGGGGCCGAATCAAGGCAACGGAAGAGCGGCTTAACCGTCCCTTGTTAGTCCGGAACACGGGAGGAGGCAGAGGAGGGGGATCCCGGTTGACCCCCTTCGCCCTGGACCTGTTGATACACTTCCGGCACCTTCATCATCGGATCATGACCCTCTCTGACGCAGAGTTCGAAAA
>JAUPKI010000070.1 GCA_030837545.1 Thermodesulfobacteriota bacterium
CAGGACGGACAGACCAATATCAACTTCCGGGCCAATGTAAACCTCGTCCATGGTTTCTCGGTTGGGGCTTCTTTTCAAAGGGATATGGAGGCAAGGCAGACCATCTCGACCGCCGGCTGGGCAGGGTACCAGAGCCAGTGCTGGGGCCTGAAATTAGGCGCTGCAAAGGAGGACGGCGACACCCGTGTCATGGTTCTCATAAGCCTGGTCGGCCTGGGAGGCACAGGAGGGTAGGTGTGTCAGACACCTCATTCGGGAAGATGGGCAGGAGATCGCGCCCCGGCCTCCTGAGGACGATCATCTGGAATTTTTGAGCGAAGGACGATGCAGATTCAACCGGAATGCATTCCCTGCATATTGACCATGTCGATCACCGCCATCCGGAAGCTGGGGATCGAAGATGGCGCTGCAAGAGAATTGTATGGCAAGATATTGGACATTCCCTCATTGCGGGGGCGGTCGTGGAATATCACCAGCCCCGAGGTCCTGGAGGGTGTGATGCGTCTGATGGTGGATGCGACCGGAAAGGAGGATCCTTTTCGTGAGGTCAAGGCCCTTCAGAACAGACGGATCATGGAGATCGTTCCGTTCCTGAAAAAGATCTTGAACGAGGCCCTGGACCCGCTCCATACGGCCGTAAAACTGGCCATTCTTGGGAACACCATTGATCTCATGATGGGCGACCGGCCGACGGATATTGAAAATTCCATCACAGAGAGGCTGAAGGACCCCATTTCGGAAACCGCTTACCACACGTTCAGGCGACGGCTCAATGCATGCAGCTCCCTGGTCTATCTGGGAGACAATGCCGGCGAAATCGTCTTTGACCGGCTCCTCATGGAAACCATCAGGGAGCGGCACGATATGGACATGGTCTTCGTCGTCAGGAGCGTGCCCACGCTCAATGATGCAACCGTCAACGAGGCGCAGTCAGTGGGAATCCAGGAGATGGCAACGGTTATCGAGAACGGGATCGACGGCCCCTGTCCAGGAACGGTCCTCCATCGGTGTTCACAGGAAGTGAGAGAACGGATCAGGGCAGCGGATATGATCATCTCGAAGGGCGGCGGCAATTTCGACGCCCTGGAAGAAGAAAAGGGGGACGTAAGAGACAAGATCACCTTCATGCTCCTCTCAAAATGCGGCCCGTACTGCAATTACTTCGGCGTCAATCTTCACCAGCCCATATTGGCCCATCTCGGTGTTCACCGGCGTGACAATGTATCATCTCTGTCCTTGTCCCCAACCTTGATGCATTCCTAAAAAGTCAGAACTTCGGGTTCTCCGTCATTCCTGCGAAGGCAGGAATCCAGTTACCCTTGTTGAGCATTTTGGTGATTGGGTAATCCTTTGATGTTATCTTGACCTCCGATCAGCTACCCGCTTATCAGCTTGAGAGTGCCCCATCAATTCTGGGAACGAAGTCTGACTCAAAGCCCTTTGCGTCTCGGCGTTTTCGCGTAGACCTATTGCCCCCCGGCGCCGGTGTCACGGCTTGATTTTCGGATTCTGAAGCGTCGGTAATCCCCGAACGCTTTAGGTCGCTGGCTCAGCGTGGTCGTGCCGGCATGTGATGAGATGCGGGGTCCCCTCCTTCTTCCTCGAGCTTCAGAGGAAAGGATACCCCCCTGATCTAAACAGCCCATTGACAAGATATGATAAGTTATGATAACAACATAACATGGACATCTTTCAGATGCCGCCATTCAAGAAATATGTGAAGAAGCTTCCACGGCACCTTCAGCAGGTGGTTCTGGATGCGGTGGAAGATGTATTGGCGAATACGGAAATACGTGAATGCAAGAAAGGCGACCTGGAGGGCATTCATGTGTACAAATTCAGCATGGGCCGGCAACTGACTTTGATGGCCTACCGAGTTGAAAACGACTCTCTTGTGCTGTATCAGGCAGGCCCTCATGAGAATTTCTACAGGGACCTCAAGAAATATATGAAAGAGGCCAGGAGGTAAATATGCAGACAGCAGAAAAAGTGATCCAGTCCATCTACCTTCTCCCGGAGGAAGAAAAGGAAAAACTGGCTTATCACCTGATCCACTATGGAATCACGGGCTCTCCTCCCGATTCCCCTGAAATTCTGGACCTGAAACAGTGGCAAGACGCCATCGCAAGAAAACCATTTGATCTAAATCAGGCTTCAGAATATCTCGGCATCTCAGCGGTAACCCTGAGGAGATGGGTCAAGAGTGGCCGTTTAACCGCCTGCAGGGCCGGCCGTGCCTATACCTTTGATGTGTTGGACCTCAAGAAATTCAAGAAACAGCACCTGACCTCAACAGTCGGTGAATCATAGTCTCATTCGTATCTCGCGCGCCGTCCTTTCTGCCTTCCCGCGCGGGACGCAGACATCACGTTTACCCTTGTAGGTGCGGATTTATCCGCACAACGTTCCTCCAGCCTTACGCTAAGAGGTCCGTCCCCATAAACTCCATAAATCTACTCGCGAACCTTTGCGCCTTGGCATCTTGGTTTA
>JAUPKI010000071.1 GCA_030837545.1 Thermodesulfobacteriota bacterium
CTTGTAGAGGTCCCAGAAATGGTCTAAGTAGTTTATCTTCTGGGTATTGATGACCCTCAAAACCCGACCTTCGCCGCAGTTGTAGCCCGCAAGGACGGTCATCCAGTCTCCAAAGATCTGATGCATCTCCTTGAGATAGGCAATGGCGGCCTCCGTCGATCTTTCGGGGTCCATCCGTTCATCCACCCACTGGCCTCTCTTTAACCCGTACTTGTAGCCGGTCGATGCGATGAACTGCCACATCCCGAGGGCCCTGGCCCTCGACAGCGCAGTCACCTTGAATCCGCTCTCGATCAGCGGCAGCCAGGAAAGCTCCTCGGGAAGGCCGGCCTCCTTAAGCGCCTTTACAATGGCCGGGCGGTATTTGCCCGATCGACGGTAGGCATTGATGAAGAAGTCTCTTTGCCCCCCCTTAAACATCTGGAGGGCACTTTTTACTTCCGCGTTCATGTCCAGGGGAATGGCCTTGTGATACCCATTGACAACCGTAAAACGGGATGAATAGACCTGCAAGACCCGCTGAGATATAGTGTATCGGAGATCGTCCATCTGCTGAAGAATCTCGGGGGGCTGGCGGCGAGTATCTATCTGCAATATCAGTGAATAGGCCTCATCAAGGGCGCCCACCGCATTATCCAGGTCGCCCCTTTCCCAGAAATCATTGCTTGCGTTGCAGAACTCCAGGGCCGTGTCAAGCAGTTCCTGGGCGGATTTTTTCGTCTTGGGAAGGGACGTAAAAAAGGGCTCTCTCTCCTCTTGAAGCTGCATCGGCTGTTCTGTGCCGTTCGCACCAGGATAAGACATCAAACGGTTCTCTGTCTGGACGGCTGCTGTTTCTCCCTTGTCGTCGGTCCTGAATGGGGGTGAGGTTGATGGGGCCTGTGCGACCGATGCTTCAGGGGTCAGGGTTTCTGCCGTCGGCGAGGCCCCCGGCGACGACGGGGCAGGTCTTAGCTGGGACGAATCCGTGACACAACCGGTAAAAACCAGGAGAACGGATATCAGGAAGGCCAGATTCATTCTGATCTCGATCGATTTGAAATGCGAGTCCATATTCCTCCATTTGGGCAACGTGATGTTTTTAATGAATGGACTATAGAGAATGACGCATGGATGGTCAAGCAGAAGTTTGCATCAATCTGATCAGGGCCGTCAGATCGTCCCTGTTGTTCAGCTCCGGATGATCCAGGACCTTCTCATTCAGGTCCCTCAGTATCCTTCCCACCTCCGGACCGGATGGGAGGCCCGTGATTTCCATGACTGTGTCTCCGTCCACGGCAAGGTCTTCCCTCCGGGTCGGGGCAGCCCGCCGGATCTGATCCGACACCCGGGCCTCCAGTTCATTGGTCAGGGCCAGGTCCTGGTCCGTAAGCCCGTGGGCCAGGAGGTCGGCCCGGCGGAATTGCAAAAGATCGTGGATATACTCGATCCCTGCACGCTGGATCAGGCGACGGATCGCCGCGTCGGTCCATTCGGAGTCATACCCGATCATATGGTAGCGTATGAGGTGAGCGACCCTTTGGATCGCCTCACTGTTAAACCGAAGCCTGCTGAGGATATCACCAGCCAAGATGGCGCCCTCTTCCTCATGGCCATAGAAACGCCACGTTCCCCTGATCTGGACCCTGGTGCGGGGCTTGGCAATGTCATGAAGAAGGGCCGTCAGCCGCAGGACGGGGTCCGGCCTGACATGGTCGATGGTCAGAACGATGTGTCTGAATATGGTGTGACGGTGGTGGTGATTTTGTCTTTTGAGATATCCTTCGAGAAGCTCGGGCAGAAAGGCCTTCAGAATGCCTGTCCTGACCATGAGATAGAAGGACCTCGAAGGCCTCTGGGTCATGAGGATCTTCATCAGTTCATCCCTGATGCGCTCCGGGGCGACAGATGGCAGAAGGAAGGCTGTTGCACCAAGGCCTTTGACGGTGTCGCTGTCGATCCGGAAACGGAGTTCCGCTGCCAGCCTCACGCACCGCAGGAGGCGCAGGGGATCTTCCCGAAACCGGTCCTCGGGATTCCCAATGGCGCGAAGGACCCTCTGTTGGATGTCGGACTCCCCGTGGAAGGGGTCGATCACCTGCGATCCATCCGGATCAAGGGCCATGGCATTGATGGTGAAATCCCGGCGTGAGAGATCGCTCGCAAGGTCGTTTTCTACCCCCCTGAAGGGCGTGACCTCAAAATGGGCGCCTGAATGGACCAGGGTGACGGTATCATGCCTGAGGGTAAACTGCCTTTGGTCATGGAAAATGGCCTTGATCCGATCTGCCGGCGCAGATGTGGCCACATCCCAGTCCATGATGGGTCGTTTCAAAAGGGCGTCGCGCACTGCCCCGCCGACCACATAGGCCTCGTGACCGGCGGCCTTCAACCTCTCGATGACAAATGCTACGAATCCGGGGATGTCGGGGGTGATACGGGCCACTCTCCCCTCTCCTTGAGGACGTCCCGGTAAACAGCGAGGGCCTCGCTGACCGCGGGCATCCCCGCATAGGTGGCGACCTGGAAAAATACCTCCGCCAGTTTTCTGGGGTCGCACCCCACGTTGAGGGCCGCATTGACGTGAAGCCTCAATTCATCGCCCGCTCGAATGGCCGCCAGCATGGCGCAGGCCGCCATCTGTCTTTCCGGCAACGTCAGGACCGTCCGGGAATAGAGGTTTCCTGTGATGAATTTCGAAAAATCATTGGCCAGATCCCTGTCAAATTCTTTCCACATCAGGTAGGGGGGATCCATTTTTATGCCCTTGCCAAAAAGCCTCTTGGCCGTCTCCTGGGTCCTTCTTCTGGCTTCTTCTTCGCTCACGGTTCACGTCCTCCTATTCTAACCTTCTTACGCTCTCACGTTTTTACCTGCTTTTTACCGGAGGTAAAGGGGCATGCTCAATGTGAAGACCGTCCCTTTGCCCTCCTGGCTCTCAAAGGTCAGGGAAGCATGGGGGTGCTGGTCCACAATCCCCTTGGACACGCTCAGGCCCAACCCTGTCCCCTTTTTCTTTCTGGTAAAAAAGGGAGAGAAGATTTTGTCGCGATGTTCTTCTGCAATGCCGCACCCGTTATCGGCAACAATGACATCCACCCGCTTCTCTTTGCGACGGGTCTCAAGGGAAAGCTGTCCGCCTGTCTCCATGGCCTCCGTGGCGTTCTTGGTCAGGTTCAGGAGCACCTGTTTCAGTTTGCCCCTGTCTCCTCGCACCATTATGTCGCCGGGCCCGGGGCTGAATTCCACCTGAATATGCTTCATGCTGCAATCGTCGCGTATCAGATCGTAGACCTCTTTCACCAGGGCGTTGATGTCCAAATCCTGCATGTCGAGGTTCTTGGGCGAATAGAGGTCCCTGAATTCGTTTAAAAGGCCTTCAAGGCGGGCCACCTCCGTCACTATGATGTTCAATTTGGAGCGGGCCTTGTCGTCGCCGATCTCGTTGGCGAGCTGTCGGGCAAACCCGCCGATCATCATGAGGGGATTCTTGATCTCGTGGCTGATTTCGGCCACGAACTGACCCAGGGCCGCGAGACGTTCGGACTGGATGATGCGATCCTGAAGGGCCTTGATCTCGGTGAGGTCCCGAACGATGCCGGTGAAGTAGGTCTCGCCGTCTGCCCCGGAAACCGAAAAGGAGATGCTGGCGGGGAATGTTTCACCATTTTTTCGCGTTGCCAGGATCTCCGTATCGTGCCCGATCCGGCGGGGTATCCTGGTGCTGACATATCTCGCGACGGCCTCCCGGTGATTCCGGCTGCATGTGGGGGTCATGATCCTGTTGAGATCGTGCCCCATTACCTCCCCCCGATCATAACCGAAGATCCGTTCCGCAGCCTTGTTGAAGAAGATGACTTCGTGGTGGCTGTTGATCGTGACAAATGCCTCGTTGGTATTTTCCACCGCGGCCTCAAGAACCACGCTGCGCCTGCTTTCGTCACCCTTGTCCGTCATTGCCCTTGCCTTACTTCCTCATACGCCGATTTGCTCGGATGCCAGAACGACTCGGTTGCCGCCCCGCCTCCTGAAAAAGTAGAAAAATTGAGATGAAGCGGCTTACAAAATCGGCAACCGTTCACGGGTTCAAAGGTTTCCCGCGTTGCGCGGGATTCAAGGTTGCAATCTTGTCGCCGGATCAGATTTCTTGGACGTATTCACATGAGAGGCGCCCAGATTCATTGTCTCCCATTTGGAGATTGATGGTCTATAAGAAGCCATTTTTGCGAAGTCAGTCCCGCTTTAAAGCGGGATTTGGAAGACGTTCGGGGCTTTAGTTGAGTCCCTGTCCTTAACTTTGAACCTTGAACGTTGAACCCGTGAACCCTTACGACCCAACATCATGGAGGCCGA
>JAUPKI010000072.1 GCA_030837545.1 Thermodesulfobacteriota bacterium
AAGTCGAAAATGCTCTCTTTCTGTCATTCCGGCGAAAGCCGGAATACAGTATTCTCAAGCACTTATGAAACGTCTGGACCCCGTTTTTCAACAGGGTGACGACTTTTTACGAATGCATCAACTTTAGGCACTTTAAACTCGCAACTTCAAACTTGGTGAAACCAGCATCCAGGCCTTCACGCCACCAGTTCTGCAGCCAGCGCATCCATGTCCTCAAGGTTCCCCCACAGGGCTGTCGCCAGATGGATGGACTCGAGAGTTCCTGCCATCCCATCCATTTTGGGTTCGCAGCCCTGGGTGATTCGCAGACTGTTGATATAGACTTTCTCCACCGCCTCCCTTGCAAAGATCCTCGCCGCGGCCTTCATGAACGATGGGGTGCGGGTCTGCCCCCCTTCATAGACTGCGGCCTTGTGGCAGAGGGCGTTTCCGATTTCGGTCCAGACCATCATATCGGCCAGCAGGAACATCACATGCTGGGATTTCGTGAGCTTCTCTTTCCTGGCAGAAAGGATGACCTCATTCATGGCGTCCATGGCCCTGGCCAACATGGGCCCCCCGGTCTCTTGCGACAGTCCGCTCAGCCGTCCTGCCATGTCCCGGTAAAAACCGCCCTTGGAGCGCACCGTGCTCCTGAGGCGGAACATGGAGATAATGTTGCGCTGGATCTCGCTGGTGCCTTCATAGATGGGGAGGATCTTGACGTCCCGCTTGATCTTCTCTACCTCATACTCCCGCATGTAGCCGTACCCGCCAAAGGCCTGGATCCCATCGTTAGCCATGGCATCGCCCGCCTCGGTGGCGAAATATTTGGCTATGGAGCCCTCCACCTGGAGGTCTTCTTCATCCGTATCCAGCCTGCGGGCCACCTCCTCGATATATGCACGGGCCGCCTCCAACTGGACCGCATGGGGGACCAGGAGTCGGTGGGTGTACCCTTGCTTGGAGGCCAGAGTGGTGCCAAACTGAACCCGTTCCTTGGAATACCGAACAGCCCTTTCGAGGGATGCCATGCCGCCGCCCAGGCCGAATGTGGCCACCATGAGCCGGGTATATCCGAAGACCTGGTTGGCCTGTTTCAGGCCCTGGCCCTCCATGCCGCCTACCAGATCCTCTACAGGAACATAGAGGTCTTCCAGGGTCAGGGCGCAGGTGTCCGAGGCCCTGATGCCGTGCTTATCCTCATGTTTTCCAGGGACCAGGCCTTCGGCCCCGGCCTCGACGATAAAGAACGAAGGCCCTTCCGGCGTATCCGCAAGGATCGTGTAAAGCTGGGCCACGCCCCCGTTGGTAATAAACTGCTTCTGGCCGTTGAGTCGGTATCCTTTTACCCGGCCCTGATCGTCCAGGACCCGGTCGGCCCGGGTCTTGAGTGACTGGACATTGGAACCGGCCTCCGGTTCGGTGACGCCGTAGGCCACAATCAGACCCTCTTCTGCAATCCGTGTGATATATTTCTCCTTCTGCGCGTCCGTTCCGCCTACGCGGATCGGGTCCATTCCCAGGCATATGGCCAGAAACGAGGTGGCAATGGCCAGGTCCATCTTGGCCATCCGTTCAGATACCCGGGCGATCTCCGTGGCGCCTGCCCCCAGGCCCCCGTACGCCGCTGGAATAAAGATCAGGTGAAGGGCGATATCAGGCCCCAGCATGAACCGGATCAACTCGGACGGGAACTCGCCTGCCCGGTCCATCTCCAGTTTTCTCTCTAAGGGGAGTTTCTCTCTCTCGAGTTTGTCGATGGTATCAAAGACCATGGATAAAACGTCCGGATCCATTTTCGTCGCTTGCGTCATGAAGATCCCTCCAAACGGTGATGTCATCCTCCATTGCAGCCGGCCCTGACCGGGACCCGACCTCATGCAAAAAATGGATTTCCATTATTGAACGAAAAGGGACAATCGTCAAGATCAAAAGCCAGGCCAGAGGGTTTTAGGGCCATAACCGGCAATCATCCCGAAAAGGAGACAGGGCGGACCGTTTTAATTGTTGACAAGAGAGCCTGTATCTGAAACCTTACCGGATCTGAATCATACGATGGTCGTTGATTCGTCCACGGATGTGGATCTGCCTCCCGCATCACTCTTTTGAAGAGACCCAGCCATGAAACTATCGATCGTTATCCCGTGCTACAATGAAAAGGAGCATCTTCCCGAGTTGATCTCGCGCGTGATAAGCTCCCCGGTGGACGAGAAGGAGATCATCCTCGTGGATGACTGTTCCACGGACGGAACCACCGATCTCATCAGAACCCGGATCGAGACGACCGTGGACAGGGTCATCTATCACTCGAAGAATATGGGGAAGGGGGCGGCCATACGGTCGGGGCTCGATTGCGTGACCGGCGATATCGTCATTATTCAGGACGCTGATCTGGAATATGACCCCACAGAATATCCAAAGCTCATAGCCCCCATTGTCGAGGGGAGGGCTGATGTGGTCTTCGGGTCCCGTTTCATGGGCGGCGATCCCCATCGGGTCCACCTCTTCTGGCATTATGCGGGGAACCGAATCCTCACCCTCCTCTCCAACATGTTCACCAACCTGAATCTTACCGACATGGAGACCTGCTACAAAGTCTTCAGGACGGATGTCATCAAGGGGCTCACCATTCAACAGAACCGGTTCGGCATCGAGCCGGAGATCACGGCCAAGGTGGCTAAGGCGAACTGCCGCATCTATGAGGTTGGGATCTCCTATCATGGGCGGTCGTATGGGGAAGGGAAGAAGATCGGATGGAAAGACGGCCTCAAGGCCGTTTACGTCATCCTGAGGTATGGCACCTTCAGATAGGGGCAGGGGGCGGGGAGCAGGGAGCAGGGAGAGGGGGCAGAGCGCATAGGGAATGGAGTCAAGCATCCACTATGAGCCATGAGCTATTAGCCCATCCCGCGCGCCGCGGGATCTACGCTTCGCTCCCTGCCCCTTGCTCCCTGCTCCCTGCTCCCCGCTCCCTGCTCCCATCCCCCAGTTCTCACGCCGGGAACGGCAGTTCGCCAAGGGCCATCCGTACGAGCTGGGTGATAAACATCGGTTTCAGGCCGTGTTCACTGGCCGCTTTTCCGAGGGTCATCATGCAGAGGGGGCAGAGAAAGACCATAGCCTCTGCCTGGCGCTCCGCGGCATCGTTCAGATTGGCCGACATGAGGGGCTTGATCCGATCCGGGTAAATACGGGAGAACAGCCCCCCGCAGCACAGGGCGGATTCTCGGTCATATGTCCTTTCCACCCGTTCCACACCGATGCGCCGAAACAGATCATCCAGGACCGGCTCGATCTCGGGAGAGTACCTGGAGGCGCAGGGCCGCTGGTAGGCAATCTTTCGATTCAGAGGAGACACCTGATCGGGATGGGCCGCGACATAGTCTCTCATGTACTCGATGAGATGCGTAGCCTTGAAAGGAACGTCAATGCCGTATTCAGGCATTTTGTTCAGCACGGCATGGCAGTCCGCGTGAAGGAACACGATCTCCCGGGACCCGATGGCGGCCAGACGATCGATGAATTCCTGAGCATGTGCTTCAAGGGGGCTGTCCATGCCGATATGCACATAGCCTAAATAGCAGAAATAGTCGCCCCCCTTGGCAACGGTCATGCCCTCAAACATCCGTCCCCCTACGGCATCGGGAGGGAGGGCGGGGTCCATGACGCAAAGCGACAGGGCGGGCTTGTGTTCGTCGCCTCGAATCAGCGTAGTGGGCATGGTGGCCCCGGCATCCATGAACTTCCGCATCTTTTCAGGTATGGGGAGGGACTGATGCACCTCCTGGAGTCTATTGATCAGATCAAATGGATTGGCGCCCGTAGGGCAGTATTCATTGCAGGCGCAGCAGGTGACGCATGCCTTGAGGATCTCGGCCGGTTTTCCGGCCATCAGTTCCTGAATTTGCGAAATGGCCTTCTCTTGATCCAAATCCACATACTGGCATCGGACCAGACACTCGCCGCACAAATTGCACTTTTCCGCTTCCCACATCTTAAGCTCTCCTTTTCTCCGCCTGTCTATCCGCGTAACCGTTCAAAGGTTCAGAGGTTCAAGGTTCCTTGTTGGTCCCCTAAACCCATTTGGAAGGCGTACATGCATAAGAGACGCCCGGATTCAACACGTTAGATCTGAAAATACGAAACCAAACGTAAGCATTGTGGTAAAGCCGTGGGGGCCATTGCCTGCAATTTGGGTTTGTCATACGGCCCTTGTCCCTAACCCTGAATCCCGCTGCAGCGGGAAACCGGGAACCTGTGAACCCTTACAATTTCTCACATTCTCACACAAAGTCACAGCGCCACAAAGAGCACCAGATTTCTTGTTTTTTGTGACAGAAAACTGGGGAATAAGGTATTAAGCGCTGGCATATTTTGTGTAGCCTGGGGCATAACGCCCACAAAGAAGAAGGCACAGATAATGCCATGCCCAGGGAAGACCCTCTATGCGGCCCCGATCCTCTGGACATCACCAATCCGGCCAGAGCCTACTTCTTCCTCAGCGACGATGCCCAGGACAATATCGCAGGAAGCGATAAGAAAAAGATGAAATGCCTCTCCTGCGGGTACCAGTTCACTGGCGAGATCTATGAGAGCTGTCCGAAACGTTTCAGCATCGATACCGAGGAAGTCGCTGATGAAAAAGATGATTGCCTCCTTCCCGAAGTTTGGAAATCTGAGATTGACGGCCCTGACGTCCGGGCCAACCTGGTTACCGAACCGGCTTCTGCCATTCCTTGGCAAAGATCTCGGCCACGCGGTTCACCTGGCTCGGGTCGATCTTCAGGGCCTTGGCGACCTCTGTATAGAGTTGTTGCCTGTCGCTGTTTTCAGCGCTGACAAGGCTGTTGAGGTCCCGCTTCTCCTTGAGTCCCAGTGCCGAGGCATTCCCTATGGATACATAGCCGTTGTTCTCCTCTTTGAGCATCCCGTTGGCGTAAAAGGGCCGCATCTGGGCATACCGGGCCTTCATCCTGTCCTTCAGGCCCCGGATGGTGGGGTTGGAGACGGTCAGAGGTTCCTCGGCCCACGCGCGGGGGCACAGACCAGCCAGGAGAGTCGCCCCCTGGAGAAAGCCTCGGTCCTTTTTCAAGCTTTCCTTCCCGCCCGGCGTCTGGCCTCTGATCTCATCCACGATTTCTCCTGCAACCGACTCCACCTTTTCGGCAGGAAAGTATATGTTGATGGTCACGCAGGCAACGATCAACGATAAGAAGAGCGATGCCGTCATCCACAAAGCCTTTCGATAGGTTTTCATAATTTCCCTCCTTAAAAATCGGTTCCAGAGTAGAAATGCCTGACGCGGCAGAGCCGCAACCCAAAATATTTCACACAAAGACAGGCACAAAGGGTTATCTTTTTTTACAGGCTGTTAAACAGTAAGGCGCACTGACTTCTCCGCAAGTTGGAGACATAGAACCTCAATTCCTAAATTCGTCAGTCCTATCCCCCTATCCCCGGCCTACTTGATAACCGGCCCGCCTTTGGATGTGCTGACCCGTTTGATCCGCTTGACCATATCCTTGAAGCTGACCTGATTGTCCGGATTCTGGTTTACCACGTTCACGCCCGATAATAAACCCCTTTTTATGAGATACTCTGTATCACCTTCCCGGATGGTGCCGTTGATCCTGAAGACATCGTTTTCCAGGGTGGCGTGCACGCCGATCTTTTCATAAGGGAACTCCTTGAAGACAGAGGCGAACATCCCGGCCATGCCCACGAAGGGACTCTGGCCCCCGCCGATCCGGGCGATATTGTCAACGGCCTTCACGCTGATCCGCTGGGGCGTCCCTTCCTTCCAAACGGTCTCCACCAGCAGGTCAAATTTCTGGACCTGGCCCTGGGCGATCTCCAGGTCTTTTGCATGCCCGTTCAACACTCCTTCGATCTTTCCGAAGGCGGTGTCTGCCGTAAGTTCAGATAGGTTCAGGTCCTTCCACCGGGCATTTAGTTTGAAGACCGGTGTTCGGGTAAAAAGTCCGGACACCCCGGGATCGGAAAAGGTGACCTCGCCGTCGAACATCCTCGCGGTTAAGGCCCCGCTGCTGGTGAGTCTCCCCCCTTCAACACGTATGGGATTCAGGGTCCCGGTGAGGGTCCCCTCTATCGGCCTGGGCCAGACCGGGGCCAGGAGCGGTCCCATGTCTCCTCTATTCATGGCAAGGTCCGTGCTGACCGATGGCATGGACCCGGGCAGCCCCCTGATCAGAATCGGCCCCAACCGGACATTGCCGCCTGGGATCTTCACCACGGTCGGTGATACCACCGACAACCGGTTCGGGCCTGCCTCCAGCGGAAAGGCCAGGGCCTGCTCAGGGATGAAAGGAAGGCTCACAGAGTCTATGGACAGTCTCCCATTCAACACCTTCACGGCGCCATCCGCGTCGTGGCTCCGGACCCAGAGGGGAAGAGCAAGGCCGATCCCTTTCAGGGACATCCCCCTGTCTTCAGACGAGACAACGCCATGGTTCCACCGGACAGATCCCTTGGCCGTCCAGGAGGACAGGGTCCCTGTCAGGTTCACATTTGCGGAGACCATCCCTCCCACTTGAATAGCACGGAGGAGCGGCTTTTCCGCCTGAAACGGTTCTACAACAAAGAGGCCGAACAGAGGTTTCAAGGGGATCTCGGGGATATGCGCCGTGAGATCCAACTGCCAGGCAGGTTCTCTTTCAAAAAGACGGCCGTTCAATTCACAAGTCAGGATATCCTTCAATCCAAGCTTGAGATTGGAGAGTTGTAGTATCCCGGCCTGCGTATTGTACGTTCCCGTACAAAGGGAAGAGAGGGGATACCTTTTCAGGTCTACATAAAACCTGTCGTAAAGGACCTCGCCCCCATCCGCATCCATAGCAATATCCGCAGTGATGACATGGCTCGAAGGGTCTGTATTTCCGTTGATAGTTGCCTTCAGGGATAGGTTCTCTCCCACAAAAGTCCCATCCGGGCTTTGAAAGCCCAAATCCTGAAAGGCCCATTCCGAGGTGACCGCCATCCCCTGATTCCCATCAAATTGGACCTGGACCTGAACAGCATCCCGTCCGGCCAGTTTCCAGCCTGGAGGCAGGAGATCAAGGCCCATGGCGAACCCAGCTATCCCGGTCTCTTTTCCCTGGATCTCGGCAATCTTGAGCTTTCCATCTACAGCTTTGAGGGACGCCATGATGTTTTTCAACAGGGAAGAATCAAACCGGATCTCCGGCAGGGACCCTGTCCGGGTTGCTGCATTCACCCGGCCCTTGCCGGCCTCCAGATGAATATCATTCACTCGAATCGCCCTGTTTCGGAATCGGGCGGTTACAAACGGTATCCGGGCGGATAGATCCTTCAAATCAAGGACAGGATATCTCCCTGAAAAGGAGATGGCCGCCTCAGAGGGCTCCACCTCTATCCCGTTTCCTCGAAATATGACGCTCTGCGCCTTCAGGTCGGTTGATATCTCCATGTCGGGGACCCGCCCACGGGCTCCGATGTTCCCTGTCAGCGCACCGCTCATACTGACATGTCCGGTCGTGAAAGAGATCTGATTCTGCTTCAAACGGGCCTCGAGATCCGCATTCCAAGCCCACTCGGTCTCTTCCTCAACACCTCTGATCCTTCCGGTGAGATGAATCGGACCTCCCAGTTTTAGAGGATCTGTCCCCTTTCTTAATCCGGCAGGAAGCAGTGGGAACAGATCCTGAGGCGTTAGGAGGCAGTTCGCCACCTTCAGGTCTATCTTCTTCCGGGTCCCAACCGCCGCATCCAGTTCCCCTTCAAATTGCAGGCGGTCGCCCATCGTAAAATGGAGGGATCGGACCGTCAGTTGATGATCTTTCAGACTGAAGGCGCCGTCTGCGGTGACATGCAGTTCCAAACGGACCGGATCCTTTTGCCCACCTTTGTTGATATCCGCCTCCTGAAGGGTGAGATTCATATCTTCAAAAGTCACTTCGCTCCTATCCGGCCGGTATACGAGGCGTGCGCCTCCCTGTAGATTTTCGAGGTCTGCAAAAGGGCTTTCGAACAGGACATCATCAAGGGAGATGGAGAACCCGATTTGCGTGTTTACCAGGGATATAGCCCCATCTGTCTTCATCTCAACCAGGGGCGCCAGAAGATGCATCCGCCTTGAAGGCCATTCCAATCGGGCGCCGTATGAGATCTCGACCCGATGGTCGGCATTCAGTCGACCCTGGAGACCATTGACGCGAAGCGTCTGGTCGTTGAATTGGACAACCGCGGCGCCGTCTGTAAGGGTTGCACCCTCAAGCTTGAGGTCCCTGAAGACGAAGAACGCAAATGCCCTCTTCAACATGGAGCTGAAAAAAGATGGCGTCTGCGGCCTTTGCGCCATGCCGGACGCAGACGTATCTTGAGAAATACGACATGAAAGGCCTTTGGCCTCGAGGCGTTTGACAGTAAGGGACTTGCGGCCAAAAGAACCGTCGAGGGAAAACGCTGCATAAAGGTCGGGAACTTCGAGGTAAACACCGTGCATATCTTTCCCCGGTTCGACGGTGATCCCATTTGCCGCGATATGTAAGGGACGGAGGCCGCAGGAAAGACTTCGGATGGCGATCGAAGCGCCGGTCGCTCGGGAAAGAGATGTCTCCAATAGGTGCTTGGCTGAGGAGGGGTTGGCGTAATAATAGAATACTGCACCGGCCACGGAGGCAACAGAGAGCAGGAGAACGAGGCAGATCATCAGAATGAGTTTTCTTCCAGCCTTCATGTTTCACTTTCGCGGCTGGAAAGCCGCTCCCATTTCAGAACCCTTGACTTCAAACCGTCTTTTGGCTACTCTACCATGTATGGAAACGTCGATCAATAGTCTGAAAGAGGCACTCAAGAATGCCGAAAGGGTTGCCGTCCTGACAGGGGCGGGCGTTTCCGCGGAAAGCGGGGTCCCGACCTTCCGGGGGGCCGATGGTCTATGGAAAAATTACCAGGCCACGGAACTGGCCACACCAGAGGCCTTTGCGAAAGATCCTGAACTCGTGTGGGAATTCTACAACTGGCGGCGGGGGTTGATCGCCCAGAAGGCCTGCAACCCGGCCCACACGGCCCTAACTGCGCTGGAGCGTCTCATCCCCGATTTCACCCTGATCACCCAGAACGTCGACGGGCTCCACCTCCTGGCAGGGAGCCGGCATGTTCTGGAAATTCATGGAAACATATGGCGGGCGCGGTGTACTCGGTGCGGCAAAGAGACCATGGACCGGGCGCCTGACATGGGACGCCGGCCCACATGCGCCGCCTGCGGCGGATTGCTGCGGCCGGCCGTGGTCTGGTTCGGCGAGTCCCTCGATCCCCGAATCCTTCGTCAGGCCATAGAGGCCGCTCAACAATGCCGGATCATGCTGGTGGTCGGGACATCCAGCGTGGTCCAGCCGGCCGCATCGCTGGCCTTTACGGCCAAGTCAGGGGGGGCGATGCTGGCGGAAATCAATCTCGAAAAAACGCCCAATTCAGACCTCATGGATATTGTCATCCTTGGAAAGGCCGGTGAGATCCTTCCCAGGTTGGTAGAGGGATGGGCGTGATGCGGTCAGGGATCGTGACCCTGCTCACGGATTTCGGCCTGGAAGACCCGTACGTGGCCATGATGAAAGGGACCATTTTTTGCGTCAACCCGGCCTCTCGCATCATCGACATCACCCATCATATCACGCCGGGGGCCGTCAGCCAGGCTGCCCGGATCTTGCAGCAGGCCTTTCCCTACTTCCCGGCTGGAACGGTCCACGTGGCGGTGGTGGACCCGGGGGTGGGCACCGACAGGCGGGCCATCGTCGCGGTCACCCGATCTCATCTGTTTGTTGGCCCGGACAACGGCATCTTCTGGCCGATCATTGACGCCCATCAGGAAACCAGGGTCATCCTTCTTTCGAAGACCCGATACTTCCTCCCGCATGTCAGCGGCACCTTTCATGGAAGGGATATCTTTGCCCCCGTTGCAGGGCATCTCTCGCAAGGCATTGACCCGCTCGACATGGGGCCGCTCATCCACGATCCGGTCCAGATAACACTGCCTGTGCCCTACACAAGAGGGGGATCGCTTCACGGCCGGATCGTCCGAGTGGATCACTTCGGAAACCTGATCACCAATATCCGGCGCCGAGACATCGAGGAATTCTCAGGGGGCGGCACGCCGGTTGTGCGTATCGGGGATCTGCGCATGGAAGGGATACAAAAAACCTATGGGGAAACAGTAAAGGGAGAGGCACTGGCCCTGTTCGACAGCTCCGGATATCTCGAGATCGCGGTCAACTCAGGCCGGGCCGCTGATCGCACAGGACGCGACCCGTCAGAAATAATCGGGAGCGAGATTGAGGTAAGCAGAACCAGAGGGGATGGACATCATTCCTGAACGGCGTCCAGCGCTTTCAGGTATTCCTCCCACTCCACCGGCAGCAGGTACTTTTTCCGGTTGTTGCACTCCTTGCAGGCGGGCACAAGATTTCCCTTGCTGCTCCGCCCCCCCCTGGCCAGGGGGACCACATGATCCATGGTCAGGTTCTCGCGGCCCACATGGCGCCCACAGTAATGGCAAACCCCCTTGTCGATTCGGCTGTTCCACCAGTTTGTTTTTCTCAGCCGCCGGGCCTTTTCCTTCTCGCGCCGGATGTCCGCGTCGCTCACGTCTGTGGAGTCAAAGCACATGTAGTGGGTTTATTGGTTTATTGAGTTTATTGGGTTTATTGGGTTGCTCTTGGCGCCCGATTCAGGACCCGCTCCCTCCATCTGTTTCAGCATCTCCGATCTCACC
>JAUPKI010000073.1 GCA_030837545.1 Thermodesulfobacteriota bacterium
GGGTGTCCTGGAGCCAAAGATTCATCTGCCAACCTCGTTATCTGAACGATTTTTTTGGATAGTGTGGGTTGGTAGTACATTTTGATAAGTCAGGTGAGCGACAGGTTGACATATAGCCACGTACCCACTGGCGGCCCAAGCGCCTGAGGTTTCCTTCTAACGGCAAGAACGCCTTCCTGGCCAGGATGGATATCCGGAACAATCTCTCGCAGCCTAACGGTTGTGATATCATCTCTCGGGAAGACCAATTGAGGCCCAAGGTGTGTCATGACAAAGATGCTTCTTTTAATAACTTTCGGCGTGACCTTACTACTTGATATCACATGGATTTGTTAGGTTGACATATGAGCCACGTAGTCACATGACGACGCGGTATCATCGCAACCACCAGGCAGACTTGTCAAACCATCTCGGCCGGAAATGATGTCCCAACTATGTTCAGAGCACGTGTGGGTGTGATATCAGAAATTGTCTATCATCGCCAACAGGCTAAGCCCCCTGTTGAAACATGCTTATGCCCTCTATCCCTACACTGCCATCCATTGCTGTTTTTCACAGCGAATGGAGTGTCGCCCATTATTCCCAGCAACTGCCCGCCACAGGCGCCTCTAATTTGCCTTTAACGGCATTGGATGTGTCTTGCCGTTCTGTCGTGCTCAGGTCAGCCAGACAACAGACAAGCCTCTATCTCTTAAAAAATGATTGACAAAAAAGCTGGAAGTAGCCACTATGAACAAAAAGAAGCTACCGAGTGGAGGATGTTATGGTGAGAACCGGAATCAAGGACTTGAAAAACCAGTTAAGTCGTTACCTGTCCATGGTAAGGGAGGGAGAAGAGGTGATCATCACGGATCGGGGTAAGGCGATTGCCCGCATCATCTGTGAGCATTCACAAAGGCAGTCGATAAAAATGGCCCTTCATCCGCTCGTGCAAGAGGGGCTGCTGAGCCTTCCCACCCGGGAGATCGACAGAAATATCCCTCATCCTGTCCAGCTTGGGGGCAAATCGGTCTCGGAAATGGTTATTGAGGATCGCCGATGATTCTCTATATGGACACCAGTGCCCTGGTGAAGAAATATTTGTCTGAAGACGGGTCCATGGATGTCATTGGGTGGTGGCGTCAGGCGGAAGAGATCGCCACATCCTCTGTAGCCTACGCCGAGGCATTGTCGGCGTTTGACAGGAAAAGACGGGAAACAGAGGGTCTTTCTGAAGAGGTATTCGGGACACTGATGCTGTCCTTCAGGGAGGATTGGAAAAGCCTTATTCGGGTCCATGTGACAGAGGCCCTGAATCAAACCATTGAAGATCTCGTCTCTGTCTATCCCCTTCGGGGGTTCGATCTCATCCACCTTGCATCGGCCCTGTTGGTTTGGGAGAAGGCGCCGGAGGCTTTCTTTTTCGCCTGTTACGACGAGAGGCTCGCAGAAGCGGCCAGGGGGAATGGGCTTTCTGTCCTGCCCGAATAGGCGCCGGATCCTTGAGGATATGAAAAATACCAGATGATCCGGTTTGTCTCATCTCCTCTGTTTATTGAATAGGTGTTGATATAGACCGGCAAGTTGAACGAATGGGAGAAAAAATCAAATGGCGACAGAGCTGCTGGAGAAGATGAAATCGCTGGTGCGGGATCAGGATACCTGCGTCCTGGCCACGGTATCTGACGGACATCCTCACTGCTCCCTCATGGTCTATGCTGCGGATGAGGCGTGCGCGGAGATCTACATGGTGACCCCTCGTACCACCAGTAAATACAGGAATCTCATGAACAATCCCCATGTCAGCCTCCTCATTGACACGCGGGGGGAGCATCCCGGCCGCATGCGTCCCGAGGTAAAGGCACTCACGGTGACTGGAGAATTCCGGCTCATTGATGAGAGGGAAAAGCGGCTGTCCGTCGAGGCCAGGCTGACGGCGGCCCACCCCTATCTGAAGGATTTTATGACCCACGAAGACACGGAGGTATTCCTGGTGAAGGTGACCTCCTTTCTTCTGCTGGAAGGGCTCTCGGATGCGTATTTTGAAGCGCTGTGAGGTGCAGGGCGAGATATCCCTCCTTCTTGAGGGTCCCTGCTTTTTGGGTAGCTCAAGAAGGAGGGATGAAAGATTGCCAGTTGAATCGCATATAAACTGAAACGCACATAGTTTGGTGCCTTAAGGATAGGGAAAAAAGCCGTTCGCAAAATCTTGGCATTGTCTTGGTGCAATAACTCATGATTTGTGCCAGCAAAAACAGTTGAGCTAAGATTTAAGCAAAACCAAACGTATTGGTAACGTTCTGGATACGTGGCTATTTTATAAGCACGGTAGGACTGCATGAAAAAGCGGTCCGTGAATGCATAACGCACCAAGAAGCCAATGCGGTTTGCTTTGACCATGTGACCCCGGAGGAAAGATTGCACAACTTGCTGCACAAGTTTCCGGATGGACCATCCTGCCCTGATATATCAATAGCATAGAACGATCTTTTCCCAGTCCTCCTGTTTCACCCAGTCGAGCTTTTCATTGAAGAGCTTCTCCAGATGTGTGAAGGACCCCCTTTGAGATCGCTTCAGGAAGGCGTCCAGAACCGCTGGCCCTGCATTGTACATGGCATAGACGGCCTGGGCGAGGACATTGTCGGGACGAGACCTGTCGCCCCGTTCAGGGATCTTTATCCGCTTGAGCGCGTATCTTGTGAGATAGAGATGCATTATCTCACATCCTGCCGTGGCATTGTAGCGAATGTCCCACCTCAGGCTGTTTTCTGAGTAGAGTCCCCGCCAGACTCGCTCATTGATCTGCATGATGCCCACAGAGGTCCCGTTATAGGACCTGAGATAGGTGACGGTCCTCTTTTTCACCACAAACTGGCGAAAACAGCTCTCCTGCCATGCCGCAGCCATCACGAGTGTTCTAAAGTCATCGTGGTGGATCTGGTGGAGTCCGCCCTTGGCCAAAACCTGCTCCAGGGATGATCGGAGGAGGGCCCGAACGCGCGCCATGTAAGGGAACAGATCCTTCTGGCGGGGAACCAGCCATGACTTGATGTCTTCGCTCCATTTCTGTTTCGCCCCGTCTGCGGCCCAGGCCATGGGAGCGCTCCCTCCTCGAAACAGGTTAAGCCATCTCTCCCACTGGAGGGCCTTGCGTCGAACCCAGAGGCCCTCCGGTTCCAAACCTTCCTCGGGTAATCGGAGTTCCTCCGGGTCAGGCGCCTCCTCAAGACGGAAGGAAGGGATCGGCGGGGGTCCCAGGCCCAGGGTCTCCCGCAAGGTCTCATCCAGGACATACGAATAGGCAAGGGACACGGGTTTCTCCTGCATGAGGAACCGGGCAAGGCGAATCAGACCGTCCCGGCTGATTTCGATGCCCACGCTGGGCCCAAGCTCATCCAGGGCCACCAGGGCGTCCGAGCCGGCCAGAAAGGCAAGATACCCGAGGAGAGACTTGGTACTCCCTTCGGTGAGATGTGCCCTGAAAACAGGGGAAATCCGGTTCCAGGCCTTGACAAACTCTTCGCGCACCTTGTCCCCGTCAGAATTTTCCTTGTCCAGATCCTGAACAAACCGATACCGCATCTCCAACAACGTATCGAGGAAGAGTCCCCGCTCATGGGCGGTCAGCGGCTTTTGGGCAACGGCCGTGATGATCTGAACAAGGAAGGCGTCCCACGCCTCCCAACTCTCGATGAGGCGCTCCTTTTCCTCAGGTGTGACGGTCTCCCTCTCCCCCTTTTCCTCCCTCACCTCCTTCACCTCTGCCAAAATAGGGACCCTGACGGCCGAAGGGGTCACCCCTGGAATTCCCGGCCGCATGCTCTTCAGAAAGCGATCGGCCCGTTCTGCGTCGTCGGGCGGGAAAAGGGGGAGAAGAAACGACCGGATATCACCGACGGGCGCCGCGAGATCCAGCGTGATCTTCCTTAGGAAGTCGAGGATGGGGGGATTTGCGAAATCCCATATGAGACCCGCTATCTTGGCGGGTCTTCTTTCCCTGTCGTACACCGAAGAGGTGCGCGTGAGAAAAGAAAGACCCCATTGATCGCTGATCACAGGCTCCTGCTGCATGACCAGGTAGCCTTCCCATTCCACCGGCGACAGACACCTATCGAAAACCGTGACGCCCAGGCGGACAAAGACCCTGATCTCAAAGAAGAGATTCCCGGACGACTCTCGAAAGACCGGGTTCGAGAGAACGACTCGCCTGCACCCGTTCTCTTCGTCCAGGAGCACGGCCGTATGATCCGGTCCTGGAAAAAAAGATTGGATCACCAGCGCCGTCAACAGGGGATAGTCCAGGGTCAAAGGGAGGGTAACATCCTTTGCCTCTGCCCCGCGAGAGGAAAACAACAGAAGCGCCAACATGCCCATTATGGCCGGCTTCGAAAGCCATCTCCAAAAGCGGCCTGCAACACGTCCCTGAAACATAGGCCATCCACACTGATAGGATTCTAATGAATACGGCGATGGATCCACACACGCCATCTCGTATGGATACTATATGACATGCGGAAAATATTCAAGGGGGGGGAATCTCCTCTAAGAAACCCGCTTCCCTGCCGGCGAAACGATCTATGTTGGGGTGTCAGCCCCCATAAGTTGTTGCAAACTGAAAGGACGCACGGTTTGGTTCTGTATGGCCTGAACCATCTTGACGCCCAGATCGAAGGCTTCCTGTAACTGCCCTTCTGTGAGTTCTCTGAACAGAAATGATCTCGACCATTCTTTGTCTTTGAGTTCTTTGGCAAACACCGCCCCGGCATACATATCGCCGACGCACTCGCCATTAAAGAACATGGCGGCATCCTTCAACCAGGGGGTCCCCAAATCGCAATACGCCCTCAACTCGGGCGGTATCCCGCCTGCGCTGACGATGGTAGCCACCGCCCTCGCCTTCCCGGTCAACCGGGGTTCAGGACAGCCCTTGAGCCCCATAATTTCGCCTGTGGGACGGCACAGCCTAAAGACGATGCGCTCTATAAAAGCGGTCATCAATCCTGTAACAAACCCGCAGTGGACAGGAGACGCCAGAATGATGCCGTCCGCCTCACGAACCTTTTGCAGGATCTCTCCCACGTCATCGTCGATAGTGCAGGGGGCTATTTCGGATTCCAGGTCCTTGTAGCACGTCAGGCAGTTGGTGCAAAATTGGATATTTTTGTCCCGAAGCATCACCATTTCGGTGTCGGCCCCCAGTGAAGCGGCGCCGTCCAGCGCACGCTGGGCCAGGCGGGTGGTGGTCTGCTTTGGACGATACGTTCCATTCAGGGATAGAACTTTCATAGGATCCTCCTCGCTGATTACCATAATCGGGTTGCATTCTATTAGACACTCTTGAAGGGCTGAGGTCAATCCATTTTGGTAAGGGTTCACGGGTTCCGGGTTTCCCGCTGCAGCGGGATTCAAGGTTAAGGACAGGGCGAAATTAAAGTCCCAAACGTCTTTTAAATCCCGCTGGAAAGCGGGACTGACTTCGCAAAAA
>JAUPKI010000074.1 GCA_030837545.1 Thermodesulfobacteriota bacterium
CACTGAGTTCATTGAAGGCGGCGGCCCACATGGCTTCATCCGCCATGGTTGAAAGGACACTCCAGATCTCTTCTGCCGGCATGTCGGGATCTATCTGAAGCCCTTTTGCAGACGATGGGGCTTTGAAAAGGGTCCGGGCCTTCTGCTTCATCTGTTCAATCCTGTCGATCAGGGCCTGAGACTCCTGCTCAAATGCCTCGTAAGCTTCACACGGCCTGATGACGGGGCATACGGCCTCTTGCCCGGCCACCTTCAGGCGTATGCCCAGCCGGACGGAGACCTTGCTGTCACTTATCTCTTTTGTGGTCATCAATTCAAAAAGGTCTTCCATGGCTCGACATCCTTGTAAATGGGCGAAAGGCCCGATGTTGACGCTGGTCGTGGGGATGTAGGCTGCGGTGTTTCCAATCTGACAACGAAAAAGGGGTCAGCCAATTTCGGCCAACCCCCTGGGTCATCTCTGGTAGTCCCAACGGGACTCGAACCCGTGTCTTCGCCGTGAGAGGGCGATATCCTGGACCGCTAGACGATGGGACCAGTGGCTGGGGGACGAGGATTCGAACCTCGGTTAACGGGGCCAGAACCCGTCGTATTGCCGCTATACGATCCCCCAGTGAATAGTAAACATTGCGCATCCGTGGTGAAAAGTCAAGGGAAATCTCGCATTCCCTTCAAAAGCGGCACAGCCGCAACCCAAAAAATATCTCACACAGAGTCACAGAGCCACACAGAGTCAGTTGTTTTTTGCGACAATCTAAAAAATAAGTCCCTCAATTCCTCAGTCCCTAACTTCCTCAAAGCACTAACTTTCCGCTACCTTCCAACAGCGTACGAGATGATCTTTTCCAACAGGGTAGAATTCTATCTCTTCCTTTCGGCAGCGCGCCTCCACGTGCGGGCACCTGGCCTGGAATTTACAGCCAGGCGGCGGATCCAACGGACTCGGGACGTCTCCTCCCAAGGCTCTCAAGGCTTGCCTCGCCCCTGGCTCGGCCCTCGGCACGGCCGAGAGGAGGGCCAGTGAGTAGGGGTGCAGCGGGTCTTCGAAAAGCGCTTCGGTCTCTGCGTACTCCATGATTTGACCCAGGTACATGACGGCCACCCTGTCGCTCAGATACCCCACCACGTTCAGGTCGTGTGAGATAAAAAGATAGCTAAGCCCGAGCCGGTCCTGGAGGTCTCTCAGGAGGTTGATGATCTGGGCCTGTATCGATACATCCAGTGCCGACACTGGCTCGTCGCAGATGACCAGGGACGGCTCCACGCTCAAGGCCCGGGCAATGCCGACCCGTTGACGCTGGCCCCCGCTGAACTCGTGGGGATACCGGTCCGCGCTGCCGGCGGATAGCCCTACCATTTCGAGGAGTTCATCCCTCCTCTCTCTCCGGTGGCGCCTTGGCAGCCCCATTTTTCGAAGGCCTTCTTCAATGGTCTGGCCGATGGTCATCCGAGGATTCAGGGAGCCATAAGGGTCCTGGAAGACGATCTGCATCTCCTTTCTCAGGACGCTCATGTCGCTGTGGGAGAGATGGGTGATATCGCGCCCATAATAGATGAGCCTCCCTCCATCAGGTTCCAAGAGCCTCAGAATAAGCCTGGCAACGGTCGATTTGCCGCAACCGCTTTCGCCCACAAGGCCCAGGGTCTTCCCTTTCTCAATCTCAAGATTGATCCCGTCAACGGCCTTGACCCACCCTGCAATGCGCTGAAAAAATCCCCTGCGGACCGGAAAGTACTTTTTCAGGCCTTCTGCGCGAAGGGCAATGCTATTGGTGCCTTGGTGCTCGTGGCGTGTGACTAACGGTTCGATAGTTTTTCCTCCAGCCAATCATCAATCGACAATCGTCAACCGTCAATCCCCCGTGACCGGGCATCGGCTCAGGTGTCCCTCGCCATGTTCAACCATATCGGGGAACTGTATCTTGCAGCTCTCGATTGCAAGAGGACACCTGGGATGAAACGGACATCCAGGGGGTTTGTACGCGGGGTCAGGGACTTTGCCGGGGATGCTGTGCAGCCGTTCGCCCCGCCTGGACCGTGATGGGAGGGAGGCCAGCAACCCTTGGGTATAAGGATGCCGCGGGTTGTTGAATATCTGTGCGGTATCCCCCTGCTCCGCGATGATCCCCGCATACATGACATAGACGCGGTCGGCAATATTGGCCACGACCCCGAGATCGTGAGTGATGTAGAGAACGGACATGGCAGAGGTCTGCTGAATCGATTGCATCAGATTCAGAATCTGGGCCTGGACCGTCACATCCAGGGCCGTGGTCGGCTCGTCGGCGATAATCAGCTCCGGATTGCAGGCCAGGGCCATGGCGATCATCACCCGCTGGCGCTGGCCCCCGCTCATCTGGTGCGGGTAGTCTTTCAGCCGCTGTTCGGGCGAGGGGATGCCGATATCTTTGAGGAGCTGGATGCATCTTTTGCGCAGTTCTTCAGAACCCACCTCCTCGTGGACCAGGATCGCCTCCGCGATCTGGTTCCCAATGGTAAAGACCGGATTGAGGGATGTGAGTGGCTCTTGGAAGACCATGGCAATGTGGTTCCCCCGTATCTTTTGCATGCCGACGTCATCCAGCTTCAATAGGTCGGTCCCCTTGAATAGGACCTTTCCGGCCATGACTTCCCCTGGCGGTCTCGGAATGAGGTCCAGGATCGTCAGGGCCGAAACCGTCTTGCCGCAGCCCGATTCTCCCACGAGACAGACCGTCTCTCCGTGGCGGATATCAAAGCTGATCCCGTCTACGGCCCGGGCCACCGTGTCCCTCCCCCGGAAATAGACCTTCAGATCCTGAACGGAAAGCAGCATGATAAGCGCCTACCCTCTTTCCCTCAGCTTGGGGTTCATGGCGTCGCGCAGTCCCTCGCCGAAGAGGTTAAAACAGAGGACCACGATCAGGATGCCGATGCCCGGAATGAAGGTGAGCCAGGGCGCATCAAAGATGAATCGCTTGCCGTCCGACAGGATGTTTCCCCAGGTGGCGTGCGGGGGGGGGACCCCGAAGCCCAGGAAACTGAGCCCTGCCTCGGTCAGGATGGCCGTGGCAATGCCGATGGTGGCGGATACCAGGACCGGGGCCACCGCATTGGGCATCATGTGGCGGAAGATGATCCGGAAATTGCCTACGCCCAGGGCCTTTGCCGCGGTCACAAAATCCTGTTCCCTCAAGGATAGGAACTCGGCCCGGACAAAGCGGGTGGTCCCCATCCAGCTCGTAAGGCCGATGACGATCATGATATTGTACATGCTGGCAGGGACCAGGGCGACCACCGTGAGAATGAGAAAAAAGCTCGGGAAGCAGAGCATGATATCAACGGCCCGCATGATAATTGTATCAATGGATATGGCCTTTTTATGGAGGAGTCCGGGGGATTGCAATTTTTCGCCCAGGATTTTTGAAAAAAGGCGGTACACGATACAGAGAAGGCCCACCCCGAGACATGCCGACCCAGAACCGATCGAGCCGATAGACAGGAGGGTCCCCCCGGCGGAGAGAATGAAGGCGATCAAGATATGATCCAGGCAGATGTACTCCTGCCCAAAATACCCCGCGATTCCGCCCATAAATATGCCCACCAGGACCGAGATGCCTACGGCCACAAAACCCACGGTCAGGGAGACCCATGCCCCCTGGAGCATCCGTGCGAAGACATCCCTCCCCAGGTCATCTGTCCCGAAGAGATAGATCCCCAGGGTGGGGACCTCTGTCGGGTGCAATGACTCAAGATGGGGCCTTGTGAGGGGGGGAAGGAGTTTTTCCTGAAGGCGGACCATGGCCGGGTCAAAAACGGGTCTCTGGCCGGATGTGAGGATCACCCCGCTGACCGCGGTCATGAAGAAAAGGACAAAGATGATCAGGCCCAGGATCGCAAGTTTGTTCTCCCTGAAAAGTTGCCACAGCTCCCGCAGGCGTGTCCGCCTCGGGGCTGAAGGGGATTCCAATGTGTACTGGTTATGGGTCATTGGATACTGGTTTCTGGATACTGGATACTGGTTTTTATAAGTTTGGAGTTATGAGTTTGGAGTGCCTAAAGAATCTAAAAAAATCCGATTTTAACTTCTAGTTCCCCACTCCGTACCCCACACTCTCTTCAAAGCCTGATCCTCGGATCAACGACCAGGTAGAGGATGTCCGAGATAAAGGTGCCGGCCAGGACCAGGACTGCCGAAATAAAGTTGACGGTCAGGATGATCGGGTAATCCCTGGCCAGTATGGCCTCATAGGCCATTCTCCCCATGCCGGGCCAGGAAAAGATCGACTCAATGATGACCGACCCGCCGATAAGGCCCGGCAGGATCAGGCCGAACATGGTCACAAACGGGAGGAGGGCGTTTCTCAGGGCGTGCTTGTAATGGACCTGGTCCGGCGGGAGTCCCTTGGCCCTGGCGGTCCTCACATAGTCCTGGCCCTCCACCTCGAGCATCTGACTTCGCACATACCGGGACAGGACCGCTATGCCGCCCGTGGCCCCCAGGACAGAGGGGATCAGCAGATGCCAGATTCGGTCCATCAGCATGTTCCCCCACGAGGATGCCCCCAATCCGAAGGTCTCCATGCCGATAACCGGCACATGCAGAGTCGTGACGACCAGAATGATGAGGATGTAGGCAAAAAAGAAGCCGGGAATGGAGATAAGCAGGTACGACAAAAAGGTGGCGCTTCGGTCATAGAGCCCTCCCCTGAAGATGGCCGACCGGATGCCAACCGGAAAGGAAAGGGTCCATGTCAGGATGGTCCCCACAATAAAGAGGGGAAGGCTGTTCAGGAAGCGCTCCCAGATTTTTATCAGAACAGACTGGTTGTCCTTCCATGAGACGATTTTCCCGGTAAAGAGGTCTCTGTAGAAATAGATGTACTGGACGTAGAGGGGTTTATCCAGATGGAATTCCTTTCTGAAACGTTCCACCATCTCGGGCGTGAACTTGGGATTCAATGGGTCTACCTGACTCGGTTCCCCGGGGGCCAGATGGATGATGAGAAAGGAGACGATGGAGACAAAAAAAAGGGTCACTGTCTTCTGCACCATGCTTCGGCCAATGAATGAGACCATTTCAGAACTCTCCCTGTTATTCCTCAGTTGAAAGCTGCGGCATATCGGACACCTTGATCCACTTATTGAAGTGGAAGGTATAATCGCCGGTCTTGGTGGGCGTGATCTTCCTGTACTGCATGACGCCGTCCTGGTCCAGGTCCTTGATGAGGATCCGTTTGTCCAAGACGGCTGTCCATTTGCCTACGTAGAGAAAGGTATAGGGCTGCTCCTGCGCGATCAGCTCGTGGAGTTGATGGCAATAGGCCACCTGTTTTTCATGATCGTACTCCTGCCGGATTTTTACGATGAGATCATCCGCTTCCGGGTTCTTGAAACCCACAAAATTGAGCTGATGGGGGTGCGTCTGACTCGAGTGCCATATCTGATAAAGGTCCGGCTCGATCCCCATGACCCAGCCTAAGACCAGGGCGTCGAAATCATGTTTGTTGACCCGTTCCTGGATGAATACCGACCATTCCAGGACATCGGTGCGGACATCGATGCCGATCTGCTTCCAGGCATCCTGGGCAATGGCCAGAACGGCCTTTCGAATGTCGTTGCCGCTGTTGGTGATGAGGGTGAATTCGAGCTTTTTGCCGTCCTTTTCGAGCCAGCCCTTTTCATTGCGCTGCCAGCCGGCCTCCCCAAGCAGTCTCAGCGCCCCCTGGGGGTCGTAGGGCAGGGGGGGTATGTGGCGATCGTAATAATCGGTCTGTATCACAAACGGACCGGTGATCCGTTCTCCCTGGTTATAGAGAACAAACTCGATGATCTGGCCCACGTTCAGGGCCATGCCGAGGGCCCTGCGAACCCGCACATCGTCGAACGGGGGCCGCCGCAGGTTGTACCCGATATAGGTATAGCCAAACGATGTCCCGGAAAAGCACTGGAACCTGGGATCCCTTTCCAACCGTTCCACCTGATGAGGCTGTACCGTGTAGTTGTCCAGGGTCCCTGAGTAAAACTCCATCTCTTGGGTCAGGAGGTCGGGGATGATGCGCATGACATATCGGTGGTAATGGGGCGGACCTTCCCAGTAACCCTCGAATCGTTTGAGTGAGATGAACTGATCGGACTCCCAGTCCTCGAAGATGAAGGGACCGCTGCCTACGGGGCGGCGGTCAAACCGGCTCTGGCGCATGGTGAACTTCTCCGGATCCCTGCCGAGGGCCTCCGCCTCTTTCCTGAGGGCCGTCCGGTTCAGGAGATGCTCAGGGAGAATCCCCATGCCCCATGTGCCCAGGGCCGGGCTGTAGAGGCGCTGATAGACGATGCGGAGGGTCAGGGGATCGATGACGTCGACGGTTTTCACCGGTTCATAATCCGAGACCCTGGGGGATAGGTTGGCCGGATCCATGATCGCCTGGTAGGTAAACCGGACATCATCGGCGCTCAGGATGTGACCGTCATGAAATCGTACGTCCGGTCTCAGATGAAAGATGATCGCTGGATTGTGCTCGACAGATGGAAGGAGTTCGGCGGCCCATTCTGTTAGGATCTCTCTGTCCACCGGGGGCTCTGCGGTCACGAAAGGAAGGGGGTCAAAGGCCCTGAAATAGTCCTCTCCCAGGAGGTTTGAAAGGTTTTTGAAGAGATCCTGATCCACCTCCGAAAGGACCAGTTTGATGCGGGGAGGGGCCTGGATATCCACCCGGATTTCCTGTACTGTTTCCGATCCATCCGAGGATTTGAGACGTCTGATTGCCTTCCGTGCCTCTGGGGGCATCCGGACGATCTCCTTAATACGTTCCAATGTGGCCCTCACCTCAGGAGTCAGTCCCTCAGGCCGTTCCCGGGCTGTGGAAAGGATGTGAACGACTCTTTGGGCATCTGCTGCCCCTCCCTCGGGCAGGGAGGCCTCAGGGTTCATGTAGAAATAGGCCTCTTCGAAGATCTCCCAGGATCGGGCGACGCGGCCTCTAAATCGGAGCTCGTCGTCTCTGTCGATGAGCCCTTCAAATACGAGTGACTCAATCTGACTGCTCGTGGCATTGGAGGAGATAATCGGATTTAAAGAGGTGGCATCCCCCAGAGAGGGTGTGATATACTCATAAAGGCGATCGGGATTTCCCTTGGTCTGCTCTTCATAGGTGGGGACCCACAGATAGGACTGGAACAAAAAGAGTATGACGAGCGTGGGTATGAGTATGAGCAGCCGTTTTGTGGTCATGGGAATTCAAGGAAATTTAATGGGTTCAATCCTGTCAGTGTAGGTCACAAAATAGGAAATATCGCGTCTTCCGTCAAGGGAAAAGGGGGAGCAACGAGGAAGTGTCTAAAGTGAGTTAAAGTGACTAAAGTTGAAAAGAGAGAACCAATAGCCAGTGAAAAAGCTCAAAGTTCAGAGCTGAAAGTAACCAGTATCGAGTATCCAGCAACGAGGAACCAGCACAGGAGGACATGATGAATGAGATGGGTTTGGATCTGACCGGCAAAGTGGCATTGGTGACCGGCGGGAGCCGGGGGCTCGGAAAGGCGATTGCCATGGCCATGGCCGGGAAAGGGGCACATGTGGTTATTTGCGGCCGGAAACAGGAGAACCTGGATCAGGCCGTCGCGGATTTGCATGAGAAGGGGGTGGAGGTTGCGGCCTTCAGGGCGAACGTGGGCCTCCCAGACGAAGTGGCCAACCTGTTTCAGTCGATTGAAGCCCGCTTTGGTAAGTTGGACATCCTTGTCAACAACGTGGGGATGAATATCCTCACCCCCTCCGTGGCCATGGCCGATGATGGGCTGTGGGACAAGATTATCACGACCAATCTGAAAGGGACGTTTCTGACCTCTCGCGGGGCCGTCCCGCTCATGCGAAAGGTCGGGAGAGGGAAAATCATCAACATCAGCTCCATCGCTGCACGAAAGGCGGCCATGGGCATGGGGATTTATTGCGTGGCAAAGGCCGGCGTGGACATGCTGACCCGGGTCTTGGCCGTGGAGCTGGCCCAGGACCATATTACCGTCAATGCCGTGGCGCCCTGCATGGTGAGGACCCAGTTCAGTCAGCCTTTCTGGAGCAATGAATCCCTGTTGAAGCAGATCGCTGCCGGCATCCCTATGGGACGCATTGCTGAACCGGATGACGTCGTCGGAACGGTCCTCTTTCTGTCCTCGGATCTGGCCGATTTTGTGACCGGGGAGATTATGACGGTGGACGGGGGCGCCATGGCCTGATCCGGAGGCTCACAAAAAGCTTGAGATTTCGGGACGAATCGTATATTGAGAGGGTCGGTATTTCGTCCGGTACGATTCTTCAGTCGGGTCTTGTTTATTGAAGGACGTATTGAGCCATCTCTATACTATCAAGGAGCATTGTGCATATGGCCGAAGAAAAAAGGGTAAAGGACATTATGGTGCCTATTGAGGAGTACGATAAGGTAAATGTCGATTCTCAGTTTTGCGATGTCTTGAGCATCCTGAAACGGAATTATGAGAACCTAAAGACAGGGCAGAGCGGCCGTCGTCTTCACAGGACGCTCTTTGTAACCGACGATGACAACACGATTGTCGGCAGGATATCCATGTATGATCTGATCCGAGCGCTGGTCCCTGAACCTGCCAAGGCGCCTGAGGTTTCAAAGGCCTACCACAGAATGCTCTCGTCCCGGGCGCTGCGAGTGGCCGAAGAGGTGAGCGAGGTTCAGGAACACTACAAATGGCTTCAAAGCAGTTTCATGGAGTTGGTAAAGCAGGAGGCTCACAAGAAGATTCGAGACATCATGAAACCCGTTCAAAAATCGGTCCTACGGGAAGATGACCGGATCAACCAGGCCATTTATGTCATTTTCAAAGAGGACGTTCGCCAGCAGTTGGTTCACAGGGACGGGAAAATTGTTGGCGTGGTGAACCTGAATGTGTTATTTGCCGAACTCCTCGAAACTGTCGGGCCGGAATGTCAGATCTTTTGGTAAAACGGCAACTCGATTCGCTTTACCATCTTTGCAATTCACGCCGGTGGGTCCATCCCGACCCGCTTGAATTCCTTTATCAGTACCCAGCCCTGGAAGACCGTGAGGTAGGAGGTATTATTGCATCCTCGCTTGCCTATGGCCGGGTAGCCCAGATTCTCAAAAGCGTCGCATCGGTCCTGAAGGAGCTTGGACCGTCCCCTTCGGTCTTCCTCCGATCTGTGCCGGACCGATTTTTAGGCGACATCTTTGCAGAATTCCGACACCGATTTACCTCGGGTGAAGACATGGCGCTCCTCCTTGCGGGGGTTAAGCAGGTGATCGAGCGATACGGATCATTGGGCGCCTGTTTCATGAAAAATTACCACAGTTGCGACGAAACGATCCTTCCGGGTCTAACCGCCTTTGTCGATGAACTGTCCAGGCCCTTCGAGGGCCATTCCAATTCGCTCCTTCCCCGACCCCAGAAGGGGAGCGCCTGCAAAAAGCTGAATCTCTTCCTGCGCTGGATGGTGAGGGAGGACAGGGTGGATCCGGGCGGATGGGACTGGGTGGCCCCCTGCAAACTGATCATTCCCCTGGATACCCACATGCATCGGATCGGAATGCGGCTCGGCTTCACAAAAAACCGGTGCGCCAGCATGAAGACGGCCTTGGAGATTACCCAGGCGTTGCGCGAGATCGATCCCGAAGACCCGGTCCGCTATGATTTCGCCTTGACGCGCACGGGGATTCGAAACGATCTGCCTCGTTTTCGCTGAAAAAATGCTTGACTTCATATAACCCACATATTATTGTCAAAAAAAATGAATGAAAGTTCATTCATAGGTTCTGGATGGCAATGTGAGCGAAAACAGAAGATGGGGACAAAGGACCATCTTCCAAAGCTGATGCCGCCCACATGACCCTAACCCGAAATCCCTCCGGGACTCAGTTTTTCTTGCACCGGGGGTAACATCCGAACGAGTGTCGCCTTTTGTTGTTCGGGCAGGTGCGGACGCACCTTAAAGGAGAATCCTGACCCAACATGGAGGCGCTCCAATCCAACTGACTTAAGGAGGTGTTCATGGATAAGAAAATAAGAAAGGCCGGAGTCATCGGCGCCGGGGTGATGGGGGCCACCATCGCCGCTCAACTGGCCAATGTGGGCATCGAGACCGTGCTTCTCGACATTGTACCGCCTGAACTGACGGGTGATGATAAGAAAAAGGGACTCACAGAGGAGAGCAAGGCCTTCAGAAACAAATTCGGCCAGAACGGGCTCGCCGGCGCACTGAAGTCGAAACCGGCATCCTTTTATATCCCTGAAAACGCCAAGCTCATCTCCATCGGCAACTTAGAGGATGATCTCGACCGTCTGAAGGGAGTGGACTGGATCATCGAGGTGGTAGTGGAGAGGCTCGATATCAAGAAGAGCGTCTTTGAAAAGGTCGAAACCGTTTTGACGCCAGGGACCTTCATCAGCTCGAATACCTCCGGAATCCCTGCCAAAGAGATGTGCAAGGGGCGGTCGAAGGCCTTCCACAACTATTTCGCCATTACGCACTTCTTCAATCCCCCGAGATATATGAAACTCCTGGAGATCGTCGCCGGACCCGATACCTTGCCCGAGGTGGTTGAGATCCTGGCTGAAACATGTGAGAAGGTGGTGGGCAAGGGGATCGTATACGCCAAAGATACCCCCAATTTCGTGGCCAACCGCATCGGGACATTCAGCATGTTTTCGGCTATCAAGGCCATGATGGACCTGGGCCTCACGGTTGAGGCCGTGGACAAGCTGACCGGACCCGTCTTGGGATATCCCAAGAGCGCCTCCTTCAGGACGGCCGATCTGGTGGGCCTGGACACCCTCCTCCATGTGGCGGATAATGTCTATGAGGGGGCCCCAAACGATGAAAAGCGGGAGATATTCAAGGTCCCGGATTTCATTTCAAAGATGCTTGAGAAAAAGCTGTTGGGCGACAAGACAAAGCAGGGCTTTTACAAGAAGAGCAAGGACAGCGACGGGAAAAAGGTGATCCTGTCGCTCGATTACACCACGCTGGAACATACGCCTCAGGAGAAGGTGAAATTTGCCTCGCTGGAGGCCGCCAAGAACATTTCCGGGACCGGCGAAAAAATCAAATCGCTTTTCTACGCCAAAGACAAGGCCGGGGAGTTCACCTTTCGGACCCAAAGTGAGGCACTCATCTATTCGGCCAATCGTATCCCGGAGATCGCCGACGATATCCTCAATATCGACAATGCCATGAAATGGGGCTTTGCCCGGAAATTGGGGCCGTTCGAGATCTGGGATGCCATCGGAGTGGAAAAATCCGTCTCCAAAATGAAAAACGCCGGCTATGAGATCCCTGCCTGGGTGGAGGAGATGTTGTCAGCCGGCAAGACGTCGTTTTACAAACAGGAGGCCGGCAAGCGCTATTACTACGATATCCCCGCCAAGGACTATCGGGAGATCCCGGCCAAACCGGGCATTATCCTGCTGCCGTCTCTCAAGGAGCAGAAAAAGGAGGTGGCGGCCAATACGGGCGCGTCCCTCATTGATATGGGCGACGGCGCGGCCTGTCTGGAATTCCATGCCAAGATGAATGCCATCGGCGAGGATATCATCGCCATGCTCCACAAGTCCGCGGAGATTGTGAGCAGGGATTTTGATGGCCTGATCATCGCGAACCACGGCGAAAATTTTTCGGTCGGCGCCAATCTGGCCATGGTCCTCTTTGCCGCTCAGGAAGAGGAGTGGGACGATTTAGACTGGTCCGTCAAAGCCCTCCAGGATGCCTTGATGAAGCTCAAATATCTGGATAAACCGGTGGTCGCCGCACCTGCGGGGATGGCCCTGGGCGGCGGCTGCGAGGTCTGCCTGGCCGCGGACCGGGTACGGTATGCAGCAGAGACCTACATGGGCCTTGTGGAAGTGGGCGTCGGGGTCATTCCGGCCGGCGGCGGGTGCAAGGAGTTGCTGATCCGCAATACAGACCATCTTTTTGAGGTACCGAGGGGCGGTATTTATCCCAAACAGATCGAGATGATGCCCTTTATTGCCAGGGCCTTTGAGACCATCGCCATGGCCAAGGTGGCCACTTCCGGACCGGAGGCGGTCAAGCTCGGCTATCTGAGGGCGAGCGATAAAATGAGCGTCAACCGCGATTATCTGATGGAGGATGCAAAGAGGACGGTTCTGGCCATGAATATGGAAGGGTATGTCCCGCCAAGGCCAATGGATGAGATACGGGTACCTGGTGAAAACACGTTTGCCATGATCAAGCTGGCCCTCTGGACCATGCACGAATCCGGTTTTATTACGGATCACGATGTGACGGTTTCCACCAAGGTGGGATATGTCCTGTGCGGCGGGAATGTCATGGCAGACACCAAGGTTACCGAGCAATACCTTCTGGATCTGGAGAGAGAGGCCTTTCTGAGCCTTTGCGGCGACCCCAAGACCCAGGCCAGGATGCAGCATATGCTGACGACGGGCAAGCCGCTCAGGAACTGAAAAATAGCGTTGAGTGGTCAAATTCGTTGGGCAGTCCAATTGAAACGAACGCCAACTCGACCACTCTACCATTCAACCGTTTGACTCAATGCGGAGGGAGGATAATAAGATGAAGGAAGCCGTAATTGTTGCCGCCTGCAGGACGGCAGTCGGAAAGGCCCCTCGAGGTATATTAAAAGATACCCGGCCCGAGGCCATGGGTTGCGCTGTTTTGGGCGATCTCCTGAAGCGGGCCGGAGACCTGGATCCCATGCTCATTGACGATGTCATTATCGGATGCACCTTTCCGGAGGCGGTGCAGGGACTGAATCTGGGGAGGGTCCTGGTGATGTCCATGCATTGGCCCGACCGTATCCCCGGAATGACCGTGAACCGGTTCTGTTCTTCCGGACTCCAGTCCATTGCCATCGGGGCTGAGAAAATTATGTGCGGGTACGCCGACGTGGTGATCGCCGGGGGCGTGGAAAGCATGAGCCAGATCCCCATGGGCGGGAGCATGATGTATCCCAACCCGGCCCTGGTGGACACGAGGCCGGGGGCCTTTACCGGCATGGGGCTTACCGCAGAAAACGTGGCCGAACGGTTCCATATCGGCCGGGACGAGCAGGATGAATTCGGCGCCAGGAGCCAGCAGAAGGCCGAGGCGGCCATCAAGGCGGGAAGGTTCAAGAGCCAGATCGTTCCCTTGACGGTGAAACTACAGAAGCAACTCCCCAACGGGCATTTTCAATATGAGGAATTTGTTTTCGACACAGACGAAGGGATGCGGCCGGGGACGACCAGAGAGAATATCTCCAAGATTCCGCCGGCCTTCAAACCGAAAGGGAGCGTCACCGCCGGCAATTCATCTCAGACCAGCGACGCCGCAGCAGGGCTGGTGCTCATGTCCAAGGAGAAGGCGAGGGAATTGGGGCTGAAACCCATGGCCACGTTCAGGTGGCATGCCGTGGAGGGGTGTGAACCGGAGTACATGGGGGTGGGACCGGCCGTGGCCATCCCGAAGGTGCTCAAAATCTCCGGCATGAGTCTCGATCAAATCGAGTTGATTGAGTTGAATGAGGCCTTTGCGGCGCAGGCCATTTACTGTATCAAGAAACTCGGGATCAATGAAGAGATCGTCAACGTGAACGGCGGGGCCGTTGCCCTGGGACACCCGCTGGGGTGCACGGGGTCTAAACTGACCACCCAGTTGATCTACGAAATGCAGGCGCGGAAGGTGCGCTGGGGACTGGTCTCCATGTGCATCGGTTTCGGCATGGGGGCTGCGGCTATCCTTGAAGTGGAAGACTATTGAGAATTGAAAATTGAAGATGGATCCATTCGGAAAAAGTCAACATTTCTCGCAAAGCCCAAAAGAACGCAACGATAGGGTCACTAATCTTTATAGATTATCTCTGTGTCCCCTGAGGGCTCTGTGAGAAATCTGAGAAAGGAGAGACAAGATGGGAGATAAGAGGATTTTTGCGGGGGGGGAGTTTTTGATCACTGATGCGGCCCCTGAGGAGGTATTTACCCCTGAGGATTTTACCGACGAACACAAGATGATCCTTGAGACGGCCAAGGGCTTTATCGAAAAAGAGATCCAACCCATTGTTGACAAGTTGGAAGAAAAGGATCATGACCTGGTCCTTTCTCTCCTGGCGAAGGCAGGGGAGTTGGGTCTTCTCGGAACGGACGTCCCCGAAGAGTACGGCGGACTCGGGTTGGACAAGGTGAGCACCACCCTCGTGGCCGAGGCCATGGGTACGGCCGCTTCTTTCGGCGTGGTGTACGGGGCCCACACCGGCATTGGAAGCCTTCCTATTGTCTATTTCGGAAACGAGGCCCAAAAAGCCAAGTATCTGCCCAAACTGGCCTCCGGCGAATGGTGCGGGGCCTATTGCCTCACTGAACCCGGGGCAGGCACCGACGCCCTGAACGCCAAGACAAAGGCGGTCCTCTCCGAGGATGGGAAATATTATATCCTGAACGGGGAGAAGATGTTTATCACCAACGCAGGATGGGCCAGCAGCTTCATCGTCTATGCCAAGGTGAACGGTCAGGAGTTTACCGGTTTTATTGTCGAAAAGGACTTCCCCGGTGTTTCCACCGGCAAGGAAGAGAAGAAGATGGGCATGCACGGGTCCTCTACACGGCCGGTCATCCTTGAAGACGCCCAGGTGCCGGTGGAAAATGTCCTCTATGAGGTCGGGAAGGGTCACAAGATTGCCTTCAATATCCTCAACATCGGTCGGTGGAAATTGGGCGCCTCCGCAGTAGGGGGGTGCAAGGGCTGTGTGACAGAGGCAGTGAAGTATGCCAACGGCCGGATCCAGTTCAAGGTGCCTATCAGCTCGTTTGGCATGATCAAGACCAAGCTGGCCAATATGGCCGTCAAGACGTATATGAGCGACAGCATGATGTATCGTCTGGCCGGCATGTTTGATAATAAACTTGAAACGTTAGATGCAGAAGCCAAGAAGAGCGGTGCAGAGAACGCCAAGACGATTGAGGAGTATGCTGCTGAATGTTCCATTACCAAGGTTTATGGCTCTGAAACCCTCGATTACTGTGTCGATGAGTATGTACAGATCTTGGGGGGCTATGGCTTCTGTGCCGAATACCCGGCAGAGAGATATTACCGGGATTCCAGGATCAACCGGATCTGGGAGGGGACCAATGAAATCAACCGGATGCTGGTTCCGGGCACCATGATGCGGAGGGCCCTTGAGGGAAGGCTGAACCTCCTTCCTGCGGCCCAGGCCATTGCCGGCGAGCTCATGACCTATTCGCCCCTCTCGGTGCAGTTGCCGGATACGCCCCTGGCGCTCCAGGAACATATGGTCAAGATGAGCAAAAAAATCGCCCTGATGGTGGCCGGGGTGGCCGCCCAGAAGTTCGGGCCGAATCTGGCTAAGGAGCAGGAAGTCCTGGCAAAGATTGCCGAGATCATCATTGAGATTTTTGCCATGGAAAGTGGTCTGTTGAGGACCCTCAAGATCATTTCCAAGAATGGTGAGGAAAAGGCTAAATACCAGATCGAGGCCGTCAAGGTTTATGTGGACGAAATGGTTCCCCAGATAGAATTGTGGGCCAAGCAGATCGTCGCGTATGTGGAAGAGGGGGATATGCTTCGAACCCAGTTTGCCGGGATCAAGAAGCTGGCTCGTTATCAGCCGATCGACGCCATAAGGTTGAAGCAATCCATCGCTGCAAGGATCATCGAGCTGGAAGCCTATCCCTTTTGATTGACGATTGGTGATGGGCGACTTATGTTTCAGCCGGTCAGCGCATGAATGAGAGAGGACCTGCGTGTGCAGGTCCTCTTTTTCATTCGGAACTGGGATGACCCTTAGGCCCTTATTCCCCAGTTATCTGTCACAAAAAACAAGAAATCTGGTGCTCTTTGCGGCTCTGAGGCTTTGTGTGAGTCCCGCCTGGCGGGATTGGTTGCGGCTATGCCGCTTTTGAAAGAAAAACGGTAAGGGTTCACAGGTTCCGGGTTTCCCGCTGCAGCGGGATTCAAGGTTAAGGACACTGACGCGATTGAAGACCTCAAACGTCCTTCTAAATCCAGTTGTAAAGCAGGACTGCTGGCACAA
>JAUPKI010000075.1 GCA_030837545.1 Thermodesulfobacteriota bacterium
AGATGAACCTGTGCTAACCGGATAGGCATGGTATGAACAATGGCTATGCCAGTGATTAGTGCCGAGATTCTTTCAACAAGACCCGTATGCCAACGACATCCGTGGCCAGCAGATGGAAACAAGGTCTTAGCAGTTACTCGAACCCGAGAATAGCTTCCCCCGTTGATGTCTCAAAGTCCAGGTTTATCGGCACGGCAAAAGACAACCAGTTTCTAATGTACGACTTTGTCTCTCAAACAGCGTCCCGTTTGGAGTAACTGTTTGAAAATTGACAAAGAGATCTTGCATTTGGAGTAGGGTCAGACCGCCGCTTGTGGCGGAACCTCATACCACCAGTTCACTGGTGGTATTGATTATCTGCCTTTTTTTCATAGCATTTCTCCTTGACAGATAAGGTTTCGAGCCTGAGCGTCAAACCATCCCTACTCTATTCAAGATCTGCTTTTGTCCTGTTTCATCACCTCCTTTTCTTCCAGAGAGACCATGTGACTCAAATCTCCCTCCGCCCTGTCTGAGATAGATCCACTATTTTCAAGACTATCTCAAAAGCTGGTTGGCGATGATGATCCGCTGCACCTGATTGGTCCCTTCATAGATCTGAGTGATCTTTGCATCCCTCATCATCCGTTCCGCAGGATATTCCCTGATGTAACCGCTTTGGTTGCAGCGGACGACCTGCATTAGACCCTAATGCTCACACAGTTCCATCAAAACGCCATGACTTTCTTTCGGATGGATGAATGCGATCTTAATGCCTCTGGCCCCGATCCTGGGTTGTTGATCGATGAGACGAACCCCTTTGGCCTTCAACTCCTCGATGCATTCTTCTATATTTTCCACGCGAAATGCGATATGGTGAATACCCTCGCCTTTCGAGTCAATGAACTTTGCAATGGGACCATCCGGATCCGTGGCCTCCAGCAATTCGATGGTCGTGTCTTTAAATGGAAAAAAAGAAACAGTCGCCTTTTGGTCGGGTACGGTTTCTTTACCCCCTGTTTCGCAACCAAGGAATTTTGTGTAAAATTCGGACGCCTTTTCAAGGCTTTTAACGGCTATCCCAATGTGGTCAATGTGTTTGATTTTCATATATTCTCCAATTCGTTATTAGGCCAACAGCAATTGGAATAAATGGAATAGGATATGAGTGATAGTCAAATTAACGGAGCTATATCCTCACTGATTTAACCGCCATCATTATTTTTTCCGCGATCCATCGGCGTTGTATTCGTACCATCCCTTGCCGGCTTTTCTTCCCAGATGACCTGCAAGGACCTTTCTTCTGAGAATGGAAGGGGGATAAAACCTCAGATCTCTCTCCTCTTCATAGACATTTGTGTAGGCCATGAGCTGTACCTCCAGGCCCACAAGGTCCGAGGTTTCCAACGGACCCATTTTTCGACCAAAGGCAAACCGCATCCCCTTGTCTATATCCTCTGCGCTTGCTACTCCCTGCTCCACGAGCCGCATGGCCTCCATATTTGACAACATATTGATTCTGTTTAAAATGAATCCCGCGATGTCACGATTTACCGTTATGGGCTCCTTTCCCAGATGCTTCACAAAGTCAACGCCGTATTGGGCCGTTTCATCGCTTGTTGCAACTCCCCTGATAACCTCCACAGCATCAAGCATTGGCACCGGGTTAAAAAAATGGAGGCCGACAAACTTATCCGGTCGGGACAACACCGCAGCGATCTGAGTGATGGGAATGGCAGACGTGTTTGATGCCAGAATGGTTGTTTCTTTTGTGATTCGATCCAGCTTTTCAAAAACAGCATGTTTCACATCCAGTTTTTCAAAAACAGCCTCGATCACCAGGTCTGCGTCAGCAGCCGGGTCGTATGCTGTTGATGTGTTTATTCTACCCATAACAGCATCTATCCCCTCAGTGACTTTCCCCTTTTCGACAAACTTTGAAACAGACCAGCTTATGTCGTGGACCGCCTTATTGAGCATTTCCTGGGAGATGTCGCAGAGGGTAACCGAAATGCCTTTTTGCGCACACACCTGCGCGATTCCCCTCCCCATTGTTCCACTGCCAACCACAAAAACGTTGTTGATGTCCATGTTGCCTCCTGATAGTCGGAATTAAAAAACAGTCTGTTTGTGATAACCCAATGCCACGCATTTTAGGCCTCCTGAAGGCCCACTTATACTGAATTCATTAAAAGGGCGAAGAAAAGTCTTGTAAATAAAATGTAGGGTTGTCGAGAGTTGCCTTTTGGTAAGAGGACGGGAAGATGAAAAAGAATTCCCTCCAGGGGGTAGGATAGTTTGCAGCACTCTGCTCTTAGTAGGCAACATAGGTCGTCTCTATTTTCATCCTACAGTTTGTATAGGGAATAGGAAGGTGATTCCTAATTTCAAATATGATTAAGGATCTAATCAAATAGTGTTTGGTGTGTCAAGAAAAAAATTGATGCTTTTTAGATTTACGTACGTTTTTTTCTTATCAATTAGATGGCAGCGCCCCAATGAGCAAATCACGAAGGGAACGGAGGCATAAAGGCAATTCAAGATACAATATAAGCTATTAGTATAGTTTAACTTATTGGCATTAAGAAAATATGGGTCTGCTTTTACTTGAATCCTTCAGGGACGTCGGCATGCGGAGGATTTATCGCCTTTAGGATGCACTTTGAAAAAAAGTATTGACATTTAATTAAAATTCAAATTAAAAATGTAGTCAGCTTATAAAGTCTCTATCTTCACTAATGGAATGAGGAACAGGGCTGGCTTTCAAAAGGTGATGTTGATGAAATAACTAACCTGTAAAGAATCATTTTCGATAGTTCAGCATTGTCAACCAAAAAATTATGTGTGGGCTGTGTAGGGATCGCAAGAAGGGATTGGGACCGTGAACGACAAGGACAAACGCAAAAACGCATTGGAAGAGGCCTTTTCCCAGATTAAGCAGATGCTGTATCTGAACGAGCTGGCCCCTGGGCAGAAGATTATTTATAGTGACTTGGCTGAAAGACTGAATATGAGCGTTACGCCCGTTATTCAGGCCCTCAAAAGGCTCGAATCGTCAAAGCTTGTCATGTATGTGCCTAACAGGGGTTATTATGTTGGAGTAATAACAGAAGCCGAGACGAGAAGCCTCTATCAAGCCAGAGAGGCACTCGAGATATTTTCGATTCCGGCCATTATTGAGAACCTCGATTCAGAAAGCCTGGATGCCATCAATGAGAGTTTCAAGCGCTACAAGGATGCCATCGACGAAGGGAGTCGGCGACAACTCGTACTCGTTGACTGCAAATTTCATTTAAAAATCTGTGAATTCAGCAAAAATGAGGTCATTTATAGGTTATTGAAAGATATTTTTGAGCAAATATATCTCAAATACCGAGCGGAGTATTTGCAGGATGAAAGAATCAAGGCTGTGATAAAGGAACATAGGGAGCTTTTAAACGCCTTGCGAAGAGCTGATGTTGGAGATGCGATTCAGATTACCCGGGATCACATAAGAAGGGGAATGCAACACGTTATTGAGGGCATAAATAGAAAGAATATGCTTAAGGTTGATGAAATCTTTCTGACCACTGCGTAAATAGCGCTTGATCGAACAACCCGGGTTTGTCGGTCAAGAAATTTGAAACTGGACGCGCGAAATAAGAGACGATCACAAAAACACAAACCTCCAAAAGACCGAAACATAATGGCGTTCACAACTTGGGCCAGGATCTTTCGAAAGTCTTCATTCGAATCGGTTTCGGATTTCGACAATTGGGCTGTTACCTTGATTTGGGTTTCTATTAACGCGCGAAACAGCGAAGACAAAATCATCTAAACATCGCGTCGCTTCGAACTGAGTACTTTTAAGGGGGACTGAATGGATTATCACCATATTATCTATAATAAGAACGGGGGAATATCCCGGATAAAAATCAATAGACCGGAAAAGCGGAACGCCTTGAATCGTGAGACGCGTCTTGAGATGGCTCATGCACTCAACGATGCAAGGACAGACCCTGAAATAAGGGTGCTTGTTCTTTCCGGGGAAGGCGAGAAGAGCTTTGTTGCAGGATCGGATTTAACCGAGCTCTCAGCCTTCAGCCCGCTCCAGTTAGAGGAGTTTCTCAGCACCTTAGGCCAGAGCCTCTACACACAATTTGCCGAACTTGAAAAGCCCACCATTGCAATGATTGGAGGTCTCTGTCTCGGCGGGGGGCTTGAGCTGGCAATGGCGTGCGATATGCGCATTGCCTCTGATGACTCAAAATTTGGACAACCCGAGATCCTGCTTGGCATTATTCCAGGCGGAGGGGGAACGCAGAGGCTTGCCAGACTGGTTGGCGTCGGTGCGGCTATGGAGCTAATATTCACAGGGACTGTGATCGATGCAGACGAGGCATTCAGAATAAGATTAGTGAACAAGATCTGCCCTCCAGGTGAACTGGAAGCAGTTACTATGAAGATAGCAGCGCAGATATCAAGGCAAAGCCCGCTGGCGTTAAAGTGGGCCAAAAAGTCGATTACTATGGGCCAGGAAGTTGGCTTAACCGCGGGCTTAGCCTATGAGGCAATGGCGGAGTGTCTTCTTTTTACCAGCAGAGATCGGACAGAGGGCATGCAAGCGTTTCTCGAAAAGAGAAAACCGTCTTTTAAGGGAGAATAGGTGCAGTTGGCAACCAAGGTCAGCGCACAAGATATATCGTTGTGGCAATCGCTAACAGAAAAGTGGGGTTTAATATTTAAAGATGAAGATGGATGAATTATTGAAGGAGATGCTTCGCAGGGAAGAGGCCGCCAGAGCGGGAGGCGGACAACGGGCGATAGAGAAGGAACATGGCAAAGGGAAAATGACCGCACGCGAGAGGCTGGATATGCTTTTCGACAAAGGCACCTTTTTCGAAGTCGGTCTGCTGGCAAGGCATCGGTGCAGGGATTTTGGGTTGGCCGAGAAGGTCCTGCCGGGCGATGGCGTGGTAACCGGATGTGGCCTGGTGGAGGGGAGAGAGGTTTTTGCCTTTGCCCAGGATGCCACGGTGATGGGAGGGAGCCTGGGGGCCGCACACGGAGAAAAAATCTGTAACATCATGGACATGGCGCTGAAGGCGAGGGTGCCTATTGTAGGGATCAATGATTCAGCTGGCGCCAGGGTCCAGGAAGGGGCTGCATCTTTATCCGCCTACGGCCGGATATTCAGAAAAAATGTGGCCTGCAGCGGGGTAATTCCCCAGATCTCTGTCATCATGGGGAATTGCGCCGGGGGAGCGGTGTATTCACCCGCCATAACCGATTTTATAGTCATGGTTGAAAACACGTCATATATGTTCATAACGGGTCCCAAGGTCATAAAGGCGGTGACCGGTGAAGATATTGATATGGAAAGACTCGGCGGTGCAAAAGTCCATTCCAAGATATCCGGAAACTGCGATTTCTATCATTTAAATGATAAGGAGTGTATTCAGTCCATTCGACGACTGCTGTCATTCCTGCCGAGCAATTCTGAATCAGCGCCGCCTCGGCTTCCTCCTGTTGAGGGTCACCTCCATTTGGATGAGGAGATGCTCCATATCGTGCCCGACAGCCGGAAAGGTGCCTTCGATATGCACCAGATTATATCCAGATTGGTTGACCGGGATGAATTTCTTGAGATTAAGCCCCATTACGCAAAGAACATTATTTGTGGTCTGGGAAGGATTGATAGTCGTACGGTAGGCATCGTTGCAAACCAGCCCCGGTTCCTGGCCGGCACACTGGACTGCAACGCGTCCGATAAGGCGGCGCGATTTGTCCGATTCTGTGATTGCTTCAACATTCCCCTGGTGAGCCTTGTTGACGTTCCCGGGTATATGCCTGGTGTGATACATGAGCACTCGGGCATTATACGTCACGGTGCAAAAATGATTTTTGCATATTCCGAGGCCACAGTGCCGAAAATCACGATTATCATCCGCAAGGCTTACGGAGGCGCTTTTCAGGCCATGTGCAGCAAAGAACTGGGGGCGGATTTAGTCTTGGCATGGCCCACGGCTGAGGTTGCGGTCATGGGTGCGGAAGGCGCATCGGAGATTGTATATGCAAAGGAGATTCTCAACTCCGACAACCCTGAGGCGACTAAAATGGCAAAGGTCGAGGAATACCGCAACAAATTTGCAAATCCCTACGATGCGACGGAGCGCATGCATGTGGACGCGGTGATAGACCCAAGGTCGACGAGGCGCTATGTGAACGCCGCTCTTAAAACGCTTATTCATAAGAGTGAATTAACCCTCCCCAAGAAACACGGAAATATTCCCCTTTAAAAGGAAAGATTGCAATGAATAGAAGAATACGGGTACTGGCGGCTAAACCAGGTCTGGACGGGCATGATCGCGGGGTTAAAGTCATTTGTCACGGCCTAAGGGACGCAGGCATGGAGGTTATCTACACCGGGCTTAGACAGACGCCGCTACAAATTGTCACAGCGGCGTTGCAGGAGGATGCTGATATTATTGCCTTGAGCATTTTGTCCGGGGCTCACGATTATCTCTTGCCGAAGGTTGCAGATCTTCTGAAAGAAAGGGAGTCCGAGCACATCGTCTTGATTGCCGGGGGAATTATACCTGAGGAAGACATCCCTTCATTAAAACAGAAGGGGATTCGTGAAGTCTTTGGCCCTGGAACAACGATTGCAGAGATAGTTGATTATATAAAAAGCTCTCTTTCATAATCACAATTTTTAGTCACTTGAAAGATGAATCTCTTTTCCCAGGCGTGCTGGCCTTAAAAGACATCTGGGCCGCTGAATTGATTATTGAGACAAACAGAGAGGTTGGATTCGAGATGAGCAATGACAACAGTATAGATCAAGTGCGACAGGCCAAAAGAAGTTGGATTGAAAAGGCTTTGAAAAGACCTGTTGAGAGGCAATTTTCCGATTGGGGCCACCCGGTCGATGCACTTTACACGCCGGACGACCTTGCCGATTCAAGCTATACTCGGGATATAGGCTTTCCAGGCCAGTACCCTTTCGTTCGTGGGGTCCATCCGACCATGTATTTGGGAAGGACGTGGACGATGAGGCAGTATTCCGGTTACGGCACTGCCGAGGAGACGAACAAGCGATATAGATATTTGCTGGAGCAGGGACAGACGGGTCTTTCCGTGGCATTCGATCTGCCTACCCAGATTGGCTATGATTCTGACGATCCCCTGGCCGAGGGGGAAGTCGGAAAGGTGGGAGTGGCCGTTGATTCACTCAAGGACATGGAAGTGATCTTCGAAGGGATATCCCTCGACAAGATCTCCACCTCCATGACCATCAATGCCCCGGCCGGAATCCTGCTGGCCATGTACATCGTGGTAGCTGAAAAGCAGGGGATAGCCTCGGAAAAACTTCGCGGCACCATCCAAAATGACATCCTAAAGGAATATACGGCGAGAGGGACCTATATCTTCCCGCCACGGCCAAGTCTCAGACTTATCACCGACATATTTGAATATTGCAGCAAGGCAGTTCCTCTCTGGAACACCATTAATGTGGGAGGCTATCACTTGCGCGAAGCAGGTTGTTCGGCAGTTCAGGAGATTGCCTTCAGTTTTTCGAATGCGATTGCCTACATAGATGCGGGCCTGAAGGCCGGTTTAGATATTGATTCGTTTGCGCCGAGGATCAGCTGGATTTTCAATACGCACAATAAGATTTTTGAGGAAGTTGCAAAATACCGGGCGGCCAGGAAAGTCTGGGCGGAGCTGATGCGCGATCGATACGGCGCAAAAGATCCGAAGTCCTGGATGCTGAGATTTCACACACAGACATCGGGCGTCAGTCTTACAGCGCAGCAGCCGGAAAACAATCTCATCCGGGTAGCGTATCAGGCCCTGGCAGCGGTCCTGGGCGGGGCCCAGTCATTGGCCGCGTGCTCCTTTGATGAAGCGCATGCGATTCCCACTGAAAAATCGGTCAGATTAAGCCTTCGGACGCAACAGATTCTGGCTCATGAGGCGGGCGTTACAGACACGGTGGACCCCCTTGGCGGCTCATATTACGTGGAGGTTTTGACGCGGAAAATGGAGGATGAAATCAAGAAACTCATGGCCCAAATCGATGACATGGGTGGCGCGATAGCAGCCATTGAAAATGGTTTCATACAAAAGGAGATTGAGGCCAGGGCCTATGCGATTCAGAAAGAAATTGAGGGGAAGAAGAGGATCGTTGTGGGTGTGAATGAATACAAGGTCGCCGAAAAGGTAGACTCGCCATTATTCAAGTTTGACCCGGAAATATCCCGGAAACAGATTCAGAAACTGGCGGATATGAAGGCATCGAGAGACGGAAGAAAGGTCCAAGAGGCCTTGGATGCATTAAAAAGAGCGGCAAAAGGGGAAGAGAATCTGATGCCCAGATTTGTTGAGGCCGTAAGGGAGTACGCGACGCTTGGAGAGATCTGCAATGTGCTCCGTGAGGTGTTTGGAGAATACCATGCAGTCGGAACCCTATGATCGGTGCATTTTTGAATAGCGCAATAAGCAACTATCGAAGGGAAGAGGAGGTCTAAACATGACAGGGATTACATCGTTCGGTGCATATATCCCCGTATACCGGCTGAGCCGCGACACGATCGCCAATGCCTGGGGAAGGGGTTCGCTAAAAGGGGAGAGGAGCATCGCAAGCAGTGACGAAGACTCGCTGACAATGGCTGTGGATGCTGGAGCAAATTGCCTGAGTCGGCTGGATAGGAATCAGATTGACGGGCTCTATTTCGCTACGACGAATGCGCCTTACAAGGAAAAGCTGTGTGCCGGCGTGATTGCGACCGCGCTCGATTTTCGCAATGATGTGGCCACAGCCGATTTTGGCAACTCCCTGCGGGCTGGAACAGGTGCATTGCGGGCGGCGCTTGATGCGGTGAACGCAGGTTCGGCAGGCACCATTTTGGTGACGGCGGCCGATTGTCGGTTGGCGTATCCACGCTCTGATCAGGAACAACTGTTTGGCGACGGGGCAGCTTCACTTATCATCGGGAAAGAAGGTGTTATTGCGGAGGTCGAAAGCTCGCTCTCAATTAATAAAGAGATCATTGACGTGTGGAGGAATGACAACGACCGTTTCGTAAGGGTCGGTGAGGGTAGGTTTGTTCTGACCGAAGGATATATGGCATCCATGAAAGAGGTTGTTTCAGGCTTGCTGAAACGTGCGGGCAAGAAATCCTCGGATATAGGTAAGCTGGTAATCCCTTCCCCGGATCACCGGTCTTCAGCGAGTCTTGCGAAAGGGCTGGGATTTGATCCTGAGAAACAGATGCAGGATCCATTGCTTGGGAGCTTGGGGCACTGCGGGGCCGCGCACCCACTGATGCTTCTCATTGCCGCCTTGGAGGATGCCGGACCAGGGGACACGATCCTGATGGCGAGTTATGGTGACGGTGCGGATGCCTTCGTGCTGAGGGTCACGCAGGAAATCACTAAATTTAGAGACATACGTGGGGTTAAAGCGAATCTGGAAAGCAGGATGGCCCTGTCTTCCTATGAAAAGTTCTTGAGTTTCAGGGGGATCGTCGAGGCAGTCAGCGGAGAGCCGTTTCGTCTTCTGCCTTCTGCATCTAATTACTGGCGGGACCAGGAGAGCATACTGAGATGTTATGGGAGTAAATGTAACAAATGCGGCAATTGTCAGTTCCCTGTGCAGAGAATATGCGGGAAATGCCATGCGAAAGACGATTATGAAAAGATCCGGTATTCTGACAAGGAGGGAAAGGTATTTACGTTTACCAGGGATCAACTTGCCGGAAGAAGTGACGACCCTGTAGTCGTACAGACCGTGTTCGATATGGAAGACGGCGCCCGATTTTACCTGATGATGACGGACTGCAATCCCGAAGAGGTGGCTGTTGGATTGCCTGTGGAATTGACCTTCAGGAGGATTCATGAAGGCGCGGACTTTCACAATTATTTTTGGAAATGTCGTCCTTTGAGAAAAGGAGGGATTCATAATGGGTAGCATCAAGGACTCGGTTGCAATTATTGGGATGGGTTGCTCAAAATTTGGCGAAAGATGGAATATGGGCGCCGGCGATCTGGCTATAGAATCCGCGTATGAGGCCTATGAAGATGCCGGTATCGGCCTGGATGACATTGAGGCGTGCTATGTGGGACAGATGTATGCATCAGTCAATGGTATTGCCGGTTCCACTGTCGCTGACGCACTCAAACTCTCCAATATCCCTGTCATCAGGAACGAAAACTGGTGTACAGCGGGTCACATCGCGCTGATTGAGGCTGCCCTTGCAGTGGCATCCGGCATGTACGACGTTGTCATGGCGATAGGCGTTGAGAAATTAAAGGACACCGGATATCCGGGTCTGGGTACGGGCCGTGGGATGAGTCCGGTTTATGAGGCCAGGAGAACAGCGCCGGGATCGTTCGGTCTGATCGCCACGAGTTATTTCAAGAGATACGGGTTTTCCATGGAGCAAGGAAAAGAAATTATCGGGCGAATTGCCGTAAAAAACCACAGGAACGGCAGCATGTCTCCAAAGGCGCACTTTCAAAACAAGATAACCCTTGAAACTGTTTTGAAAGCGCCAATCATCGCTTATCCGCTGGGTCTCTTCGACTGCTGTGGGAACAGTGACGGCTCTGCCTGTGCCATTCTGACGAGGTCGGATCATGCGAAAAAGTTCAGAGATGACCCCATCTATATCAAGGGGTTTGGCATATCCATGGACGCTGGACTTCCTCACATGAGGCCGGGTTTTGGATGGACCAGTTTCGAGGCATTGAAGAATTCGTCCAGAAAGGCTTATGAAATGGCGGGGATAAAAAACCCGCGCGAAGAAATTGATGTGGCAGAGGTTCACGACTGCTTCAGCATAACAGAGCTGGCCATTTATGAGGATTTTGGATTCAGTCCAAGGGGAGGAGCCAGGGAAGACATCGAATCCGGATTCTTTGAGCTCGAAGGAGGTCTTCCCGTAAACAGCGATGGGGGCTTAAAGTGTTTTGGACACCCTGTCGGTGCGAGCGGGCTCCGCATGACCTATGAGGTCTATAAACAACTACAGGAAAAGGCGCAGCTCCCTGAACGTCAGATCAAGAACGCACATCGAGGGTTGTCTCATACCTTCGGCGGACCCCCTCAGTTGAGCGCAGTGGGCATTTTCGGAAATGAGAAGGGGTAGAGAAGGCGGAGATTAGGAGTAGACACGGAGGGGAATGGGATGGCGTACAGGACTATTATTCTTGATAAGCAGGACAAAATCGCAAAAATAACGTTCAATCTTCCCGATCAGATGAACTTTCTTGATCTTGTCATGAGAGAAGAGCTGAAAGACGCATTTGTTGACGTTGGCGATGATAGAGACGTAAAGGTGGTGATCATGACAGGGGCAGGGAAGGCGTTTATTGCCGGCAGCGACATCAAGACAATGGAGGGCGTAACGGCCCCTGCTGCCAGAGATCGGCTCAAGAACGTTCAAAAACTGATTCGCCTGATGACAGAATTGGAAAAGCCGATTATTGCTGCGGTCAATGGTTACGCCACCGGTGCGGGGCTGCACATTGCCCTTGCAAGCGATATTGTCATTGCATCGGACAGGGCAAAATTCCGGGAGGCCTTTGTCATGATCGGATTGATTCCCGACCTGGCAGGATTCTATTTTCTGCCGCTTAGAGTAGGGTTGCCCAAGGCAAAGGAACTGATGTTTACCGGAAGGCTCTTCGACGCTCAGGAAGCGGAGGCCATGGGATTGGTGAACCGGGTGGTACCCCACGAGGCGCTTGAAAAGGAAGTGATGGATTTGGCAAGGACCTTGGCTGAAGGACCTACGCGGGCCTATGGGATGATCAAGAGCGCTCTCAACCAGTGGCCTCTCAATCTGTCGGCATTTCTTGAATTGGAGGCGAATCTTCAGAGCGTTGCGTTTGCGACGCGTGATTTTGACGAAGGCCGCAGGGCCTTTCTGGAAAAGCGAAAACCTGTTTTTACGGGTGAATGATCATTTATATCAAACATCGCATTAAACATCAAGAGACCCCCGTTAGAAAGGTGCTCTTGTAAAAATGAACTATTGCGATAGTAAAGAACGGAGGAGAAAAGGAGATGAATTACGGACTTTCAGAAGAGAACAGTATATTTCGTGAATCTATCAGGGACTTCGCACAGAAGGAAATTGCCCCCCTGGTAGAGGAGGCGGAAGAGACCGGTACATTCCCCAGACAACTGTTCAAAAAGATGGGGGAACAGGGGTTTCTGTGTCCAAGGTATCCGGTGGAACTGGGCGGCGGAGGCGGAGACAAAATAACCGAATGTATCATGGTAGAGGAGCTTAACAGGGTAAATGCAGGCATTGCAGCTGCATTAATGGCGCAAAGCGGCCTGGCAACCCAGCCCATCTACCGGTTTGGATCCGAGGAACAGAAGAAAAAATACCTGATTCCGGCCATCAAGGGTGAAAAGATCGGCGCCTTTGGACTGACCGAACCGAACGTTGGGTCGGACGCTGCGTCCATACAAACCAAGGCAGTGCGCCAGGGGGACAATTATATTATTAATGGAACCAAGATGTTTATCACGAACGGGCCTATATGCGATTATGTGATCGTGGCTGCCTACACCGACCCGACAAAACGGGGAGTCGGCATCAACCTGTTTATCGTTGAAAAGGGGACCCCTGGCTTTACGGTTTCAAGAAAGCTCAATAAGGTTGGCAACTGCTCTGCCGAGACAGGTGAACTGGTCTTTGAGGACTGTGCAGTTCCGAGAAAAAATATGATTGGAAAGGAGGAAGGGGGAGGATTTGTTCAGATAGCTGACACCCTTATTTCAGGCCGCATAACCTATGGTGCGCGGTGTACGGGGACTGGTCAGGCCGCATATGACCTGACGGTCCAGTATGCCAGGGAGAGGGTCCAGTTCGGCAAGCCGATCATTAGCTTTCAGAATACAAAATTTAAGCTGACGGAAATCGCCACATGCATCGATATCATGAGAAGCTATACCTATAGGGTGGCGAGGCTCTATGATCAGGGAAAAAAGGTCAGGAAAGAGGCTGCCATGGTCAAACTGTTCACAGCAGAGACATTGCAGAAGATCCTTGCCTATTCTATGCAGATTCATGGGGGGTATGGGTATATGATGGAATACGCCATTCAAAGGCATTGGCGCGATGGAAGGCTGTATACCATCACAGAAGGCACCTCTGAAATTCAGCGCCTTGTAATTGGAAAGGAATTGGGTCTCTAAGGGTATTTGTGAAATAGCCTATCTGCCATACAGATATAGATATCGACCTTGTTTCAAACCAGATGGAGAAAAATATTATGAGTAAAAAATATGAAAAGTGCATCGTCGCAAATCCCAAAATTATTGATGAATTTCAAGCACATGTACCGGGTAAATATCAGATTATGATGGACAGTGAGCTGGTGCCTGGTTCTGATTTTTTTATCGCTGCCGGCATACACCATAAAATATACCAGGCTGAGCCGATATCTTATAAGCATTACCATGATCAGAGTGAGGCCTATCTATACATTTCAAAGAAAGGGGATGCCGAGATAGAGGTCGAGTTGGAGGATGAGACTTATCGCTTGACAACCCCTTGCGCGGTTTATGTTCCCAAGGGGGTAAAGCATACATATCGATATATTCGGATTGATGGTCCGCTGACCGTTGTGGCAATCGTTCAACATGGGGAATACATAGCCAAGAAGTGATCCGGGCCTGCAAAGCAACACCGGGAGCGAGATAGGGTCGGTGGACTTCGACCTTGTTGCGCCTCTTTATTGATAACCGGCTTTAACAATGACCAGCTACTGAATTCAGCCCATAAGGGCAACCATCATAAACGCTTGGATATGACTTCGATAGATAGTAGAGGGAAAGGACTTCATCCTATGCCTGATGGGGCGTCAGCGACACAACGCACTTGAGGGTTGCCAGGGAAACGAAACAAGGAGATACAAGAAAGGGACTGGAGATGACCCACACGGAAAAATGGAGATTCTTGGAAGTTGATTGGCTGAGCTATGCGGAAACCGCGATCTACAGGCCGGTTCTTATGCGGGCGGTGAGTGAACACGAAGTGCCCGAGACGGTTACCTTCTGCACATTCTCCGTGCCCAGCCTCGTTCTCAATTTCCTTAATGATCCCGAGAAGGAGATCGACCTGGCGTTTTGTAAGAGGAAAGGGATTCCGGTTTATCGAGTTGTCTCCAGCGGGGGGCCTATTTTTGGGGATACCGGCTACGTCTTCTGCTTTCTTCATCTGAGGCGAACTAATCCCAAGGTACCCACACATGCTCCAGGTATGTTTCAAAAAACCCTTACTGGAATTGCCCAAGGGATCTCGGATCGTTTTGGAATCGAATGCCGGTTTAGGCCCTTAAACGACGTAGAAGTCAAGTGCGAGGACGGCCTCTGGAGAAAAATCGGCCCGTCATCGTGTGTTTATGAAGAAAAGGCGATCCAGATGGGGTCAGGGATTCAGGTTAAGGCCCCGGATGTTGATCTCATTGCTGCCGCCATATCCGCGCCACCGGAGAAGTTCGTGGACAAAGAGGCAAAGAGCATTCAGGAGAGGATCACCTACCTGGAAAAGGTGGTGGGACGAAATATCGATCTAACCGAGATAAGGGACATCTATTTGGACCAGATCAGAAAGGTCTTCGAGGTGGAACTTGAGCGCGGCGATCTGACAGAAAGAGAAAGAAGGTATTACCGAGAGATGGAGGCTGAATATACCAATGATGATTTCTTTATGGAGCGCTCTGAAGCAAAGTTCGGCAACATCTCTTCGGATGTGACCAGAAGAATGATTCAATTCAAGGTTCCGGGAGGACCTTTTATGAGGATCATTGTGCTGAAAAAAGACGACCGCATTCAGGATATGATTATCTCCGGCACCATCCATGCCTCTCCTTTAAGACCCACATCCCCAATCCACGAAATCGAGAAGGCCTTGAAAGGCCAATCCGTAGATAAGGGTCTTTTCAGGTCAACAATCGATCAGGTAATAGCCCGAAAAGGGTATGAAATTGCGGGAGTTTCGGCCGATTTCCTGGCCCAGAAGATCTATGACTGCGCGCGTTCATAAATGGGTGCGCCAGAGATTCTCTGACACCGGATCGGGGTGCCTTATGGCGCCACAAGCTCAGTGACGATCGCTCCAGAGATAATGAAATGGTGAAGTGTGAGAACAGGGAGGTATCTAAAATGGATTGGGATTTGACGAGTTTACTGGTAACGCAGCTTGGAAGACTTAAACAAAGCGCGTTTTATAACCAAAAAATGGAGCAGGCAGGAGTCGATCTATCGTCCATAAGGAGTTTGGAGGAATTTGAGAAGATTCCTTTCACAACCGCAACCGAACTGTTGCAAGAACTAAAGAAGAGGCCGTCCGAGTCGTCCTTATTCTCCAATGATGTAACCCGCATCAATTTTTCTCCATCAGGGCAGGACCTGTATCCCGTCTATCATACAGAGAGCGATATAGAGACGATGCACCGTGTTTGTGCCCCAACCCTTGAAGCGGCTGGGGTTAAAAAGGGTGATATTTGTGCGGTTACATTCGGATACCATCTCTTTGTTGCGGGGTTGTTCTACCAGGGGCAGTTGGAGTATTATGGGGCCAAGGTGATCCCATTGGGTCCAGGGGAGTCAGAGAGGGCAGTTCAACTAATCAATGACTACCAGGTGTCCGTGTTAATGTCGAATCCCACCTTTGCCATGAAACTGGCGCAAAAGGGGATTCCCAGCGTCAGAATACTGTTCGTGGGTGGCGAACCTTTTACTTCGGTGGAAGGGTACCCTGAGAAGGTCAGGCAGGCTTTTGGGAGAGACATTATCATTATTGATTCCTACAGCATGGCCTTGTGTATGCCGATCGCTAGGAGCTGCCGATACGGGAGAGGGCTTCATATCATCGACGATTTTGTTTATGCCGAGGTGATTGATCCTGTAACCGGAAAAGGCGTTCCATATGGAGAAAAGGGCGAGTTGGTTTTGACACACCTGAAGAAAGAGGCAGCGCCTCTCCTGAGATACCGGACAGGAGATTTGACCTCAATCGAAAAAAAGAAATGTGAGTGCGGAAGAGAGCTGACACTCCCGAAGAGCATTTTTGGAAGGACGGATGAAATGCTCAAGGTGAAAGGAGTCAAATTCTGGCCGTCACAGATTAACGGAATTATTAGAGCATTTCCTGAATTGGGAAGCAAGTATCGGGTGGTTGTCAATACGGACAGGGGAGTAGATTTTCTACGGTTGATGGTTGAGGGCAATGATCCCTCAGGGAATATTGTTGATAGATTATCGAAAAGGCTAAAGAGCGAGACTCTTTTGGCCTTTAATGAAATTCAGGTTATATCAAAATTAGAAGATGGACCTGTAGTGATTGATGAACGAAAAGGAAGAGGCTTTTGAGTCATCTTCAAGACCCGAATGGCGTGGCAATGACCAAACGGCACGAGTATCTTTTTTGAAGGAGGTCGGAAATGGAATCATTTTTCTTTTCTGAAGAGGAGCAGGCCTACGCCCGTGAGGTAAAAGAATTCTTGCGGCTGGAAGCGCGTTCTCATGTCCTTGCAATGGACAGGCAAAACGAATACCCCTTCGAGCTTTTAAAGAAAATGGGACAACGCGGCTATATAGGAGTCCGCTTTCCATCCAGATACGGTGGTGGGGGTCTGGACATGATGCACGAGGCCATTACCAATGAAGAGACCGGAGCGCAGTCCTATGCGTTGGCGTGTGCTCGCAGCGTTCCCCACCATTGTGCCTTTATTATTGCTAATTATGGCAGCGAGGAGCAGAAACAGAAGTGGCTGCCAGGGATCTTCAAGGCGGATATCATTACGGCCGAGTGCATCACCGAGCCTACCGGCGGTTCTGATGCCGCCCGTATGAAAAGCGTGGCCCATCGCAAGGAGAATCGCTGGATTATCAAAGGCGAGAAACGCTTTCAGGCTTCCGGCGCGGTAGCTGATCTTTTCATCGTATTTGCCATGACGAACCAGGATGTCCATCCTACAAAAGGCATGAGCGTATTTGCTGTGGAAAAAGGAACCCCGAATATCGTGGCAATGGAAGAGTTCGATACCCTGGGATGGCGAGGCCTGCGCATCGTCTCCGAGCTTATTTTTGATGGGGTGGATATCCCGGCCGAATATCTCATTGGCCAGGAAAACCAGGGCTTTGCGATTCTGATGGATATGCTCAACAGTGAGCGAATCCTGGTAGCCAGCGGGCTTCTGGGAACCGCCCGCACTTGCCTGGAGATATCCACTGCTTACACCCTCGAGCGGGAGGCCTTTCACCGGCCTATATGCAAATTCGAAGGAGTGAGTTTTAAGATCGCTGAAATGGCAACCCGTCTTGAGGCTGCCGGGCTCATGCGCACCAAGGCAGCCCGTATGCTGGATCTGGGCCAGGATGTAACCAAGATTGCTGCTATGGCCAAGGGGTTTGCAGCTGAAAGCGCCTATTGGATCGCCAATGAGTCGCTTCAGGTTATGGGGGGCATAGGCTACACCACCAAGCACGACATAGAAAGGCATTTTCGGGACATAAGAGGAGGGATGGTTGCCGTTGGTACCAACGAGATCATGCGCTTGGTGGTTCAGAGGGAGCATTACAAGGAATTTGCGCAAAAGGCAAAGAGTAAATAGATTATTTTGGAGAACAAGATGGAACATTTGAGACTTATTAAGACTGATTATACATATGCAGATTTGTCTACCAGCGCATCCCCTGCAGTGGAAAAGACCATGGAAGAAGGAGAGGTTCCGAGCACCTTGCTGATCAATTTCTTCAGCAAAGACAGCATCACAACAGGTGTGCTGGAGGATCCGGAAAGGTCCGTTGATCTAGGCTTTTGCCTCGAAAAAGGGATTGCGGTGCGACGAAGACAAAATCCGGGTGGCGCAATTTTCGCCAACCAGGGCTCTTACATGTTTTGCCTTTATTTGCGTTTGAGTGAACCATGGGTGCCCTTCAAGAGTATACGCGAGGCCTTTCCCTTCTATTTGGAGAGGATGGCACAGGTGCTTGATGGACTATTCTCTGTGGAGTCCCGCTACCGTCCTGTGAACGACATCGAAGTGAATGGACGGAAGCTGGTGGCAACATCGGCCCGTCTGGAAAAGGGCATCCTTACGCTGCGCAGTTTGATAAATGTCACGCCGGTGGATCGTGAGATCATGTCCATGGCGATTATTGCTCGACCTGAAAAATTCAAAGACAAGGCACAGAAAGATGCCGGCAGCCGCTTTACATGTTTAGAAGAAGAGGTAGGTCGCTCCATTCAGCGCCGTGAAATGTATGAGTTTGCCGAGCAGATCATGACCAAGGTATTCGGGCCGAAAATTGAGATCAGGGAAGGCGAACTGACATCAACGGAATCCCAATATCTGCGCCAATTACAGGATAAGTTTGGCTCAGATGAGTGGTTTTTTGCCAACAGCGAGCGGACTCGTTTTAGGAATGCCAATCCCGCTGCCAGAAAGGTTGAAGCTTTTCACAAGGCTCCCGCTGGCCTGATGGGATTGGTGCTTCTGGCATATGAGGGGCGTGTGGACGATTTGATTTTGTTAGCTGACTTTCACCCGAGCCCCATGACAGTGCTAACTCAGATGGAGGATGCCCTGCGGGCCCAGCCCCTTGCAATAGAAAAACTGATGGATCAGGTGGGTCGGGTTTACAATGCACCTGGCGTTGAAATTCCCGGTACCGACTTGAGGGATTTTGAGACTTTGCTGGACAAGGCACTGAGGCTTCTGTAGCTTTGTGAAAATATTGACCAAGGCGGCATATGCTTTCCCACACGATAAAGAAGCACATGGTCTCGCCTCGCAATATGGGAGTGCTCTGCACACCCGACGGAGTAGGAGAGGTTGTAAGCCCAGTTTGCGGGGATCAGTTCGTGATGTATCTTCAAATCAGCGAAGGCAGCATCATAAGGGCCTCATTCACCACCCATGGCTGCTGGGCGGCGATCGCAATGGGGTCTTTGATTATAGAGTTGCTGGAGGGTCTTACCGCCCAGGAGGCTCTTTCCATTGACGGGGAAAAGCTGGCCCGTGAAACCGCTGGGTTGTCTGAGGACAAATGGCCTTGTGCCCAGCTCGTTTCAATGGCCCTCCATCAGGCTGTGTTGGATTGGCAAACGCGCAGTGAATCCCGAACAGAAGCGGTGGTGAAGAGTATGCTGGGAATTTCTGTCGTGGGGCAAAGGGAAGGGGGGTGATGCACAGGTACAGAGGTTTTATGAAGATGGCCGGGGGCAGTTGATGTGGAAACCTCGTTCATTTATGACAAAAAGGAGGCTACGGATGATGTCAAAATTACGTTCCAAAAATAGTATGTTGATTTTCGTGTCTTTATGTTCGGTTCTGTTTTTTGGTTTGGCGGCATCGGCCAACGCAGAAGGGCCAGTATCCTTGCCGAAGACCATGTTATGGAGCTGCTATGATGTGGGCGCTTCCGGCTATGTTCAGGCATCTGCCATCGCGGATGCCTTTTCAAAGAAATTCGGAACAAAGATCCGGCTCCTTCCTTCTGGGACCTCGATTGGCCGGCTTATGCCTCTTACCGGCAAAAAGGTCGACTGTGGATTCCTGGCAAATGAGGTCTATTTTGCCTATGAAGGGCTGTACGATTTTTCCGCTCCTAATTGGGGGCCTCAGGATCTTCGTGTGATCCTGGCGCATCCCACCACCATTGCCATGGCGACTACAAAGGACTCAGGAATCAAAAAACCGGCGGATGCGAAGGGAAAACGGGTTTCATTCATCCCCGGGGCTCCAACCCTAAATATCAAGGGAGAAGCATTCCTAGCATTTGCGGGGCTGACCTGGGACGATGTGCAACGGGTTGATTTTCCCTCATATGGAGCCTGCCTCAAGGCCCTTATAGAAGGGAAAACGGATGTCTCGATAGTTTCGACAACTGCTTCGGTCATGTATGAGCTTGAAACTTCGCCAAAGGGTCTGTACTGGCCGGCCTTTCCTCCGGAGGACAAAGAGGGATGGAAACGGATGCTGAAAATTGCCCCGTTCCTCAGCCCGTATCCTGAGACAATTGGCGCCGGTATTTCTCCCGACAAACCCGTCTATTTGCCCGCATATCGCTACCCCATGATTACAGTCTATGCAGACGCGGATGCGGATTGGGTCTATGCCTTGATAAAGGCCATGGATGAATCTCTCCCCATCTATGAAAAGGCCCATGCGGTGATGCCTTTTTGGAACATAAAGGAGTCCGGGGTGCCGCCTGCAGATGCCCCGTTCCACGAAGGGGCAGTTCGTTATTTGAAAGAGAAGGGCATTTGGAACGCTGAGCATGACCAATGGAATAATGAACGCATAGCGCATTTCAAAAAGCTCAAGACCGCATGGGATGCGGCCGTAAAGGACGCCGAAAACAAGAAGATAGCGGCAGATAAATTTCCGGAATTCTGGCTTGGCATAAGGAGGTCTACGGTAGGTGAATAGCGTTGAGAGGCGTGCTTTGTAGGAGCGATTTTTCGGCGGTGTTTGTTTCGCCAAGGCCGAAGACATCGCTCCTACAAGAAATGCGAGAGTGAACTTCACGTTCCTGTGGCCTCTTGGCCATCGGGGAAAGAAATAGCCGAGTAAAGCCGGATTTGGCTCATCTATCGATAGGGAGGGGAGGACTCGGGTCTTATGGAAAAGAGCAAAGATGAGAGACTATACGGGGTTGCCTATTGGGTGACGGTGGGCATGTCCGGGCTTGCTATCCTGCTTTGCATCAATCAGATTTTTCACCTTAATCTGGCAGGATTTATGCCAATTGGAAACGCCTATTATTATTATATACTTACATTCTACCTCTCTCTGACCTACTTGATTTTTCCAGGAAAAAAGGGGGCTAAGGGCCGAATCCCCTGGTACGATTGGGTTCTTTTCTGCATTACAATCGCGACCACGATCTATCTTGCAGCAAATGCATACAATATTCTCACCAAGGGGTGGGAGTATGAAGCCCCCACTCTTCCTACCCTTGCCGGGGCCCTTCTATGGGCACTCGCCCTCGAGGGAATACGAAGGGCTGGAGGCCTGATTCTTGCTCTAATCAGCCTTGTTTTCTCCTTTTATCCACTTTATGCGGGTTACATGCCGAGTTTCCTTTGGGGGAGTACTTTTACCTTTCTTGAGACCGTGCGTTATCATTCCATGGGCGTGGAAAGCATTATTGGCATTCCAACAAGGGTTGTTGGCGACCTGCTGGTAGGCTTCATCATCTTCGGCGTCGCCCTTGTGTCATCAGGCGGGGGAAAGTTTTTTATGGAGTTTGCCCTCTCTCTTCTCGGCCATAGCCGCGGCGGCGCAGCCAAAGTGGCGGTCCTCTCCAGCGCGTTTATGGCGAGCCTGAGCGGGAGTGCAATATCCAATGTTGTTACCACAGGGACCATGACAATCCCCGCCATGAAAAAGACAGGGTATAGTCCCGCATGGGCTGCCGCAGTGGAGGCCTGTGCATCCACGGGCGGCACCATTATGCCCCCGATCATGGGCGCAGCCGGTTTCCTGATTGCCTCCTTCCTGAATGTTCCCTACACGCAGGTGATGTGGGCGGCATTTTTCCCTGCCTCCCTCTATTATCTGACCCTGCTGATCCAGGTCGATTCCCACGCCGCATCCATCGGCCTGGGCGGCATCCCGAGGGGCGAACTCCCAAAGACGTGGACTGTTCTCAAGGAGGGATGGTTTTTCATAGGCTCCCTCGTCCTCCTCATCTTTATTCTGGTTTACATGCGGGTAGAGGCCTGGGCGCCTTTCTATGTGATGATTTTCATATTCGGATGCGCCATGATAAGGAAAGAGACACGCTACACCTGGAGGAAGTTCGGAGACTTCCTGGTGGGCTCTGGACGGTTGCTTGCCCAGATTACCTCTATTCTGGCAGGAATTGGCCTTATCATCGGCTCACTGTCAGGAACCGGGGTTGCCAATTCCTTTTCCAGAGAGCTGGTCCTGTTTGCCCACGGCAACCTGTTCCTCCTCCTGGTCCTCGGCGCCATTACGAGCTTTATTCTGGGGATAGGGATGACGGTCACAGCCTGCTATGTATTTTTGGCTATTGTGTTGGTGCCTGCATTGGTTGAAATAGGCGTTAATGGAATGGCCGCTCATTTGTTTGTCCTTTATTGGGGGTGTCTTTCTTATATTACGCCGCCGGTGGCACTGGCAGCGATTACAGCCGCTGCCATTGCCGGGTCCGAACCTATGCGCACTGGATTTTTATCCATGAAGCTCGGCTCAGCGAAATACGTCGTGCCCTTTATGTTTGTGCTGGATCCAACAATGATTCTGATAGGATCGCCCGGGGAAGTAGCAATGACTGTGACGACTGCAACCGTAGGCGCCGTCATCTTTGCATGCTCCATAGAGGGGTATTTATACCTGGTGGGAAAGCTATCGGTCGTTTGGCGGATCACCTTCTTAATATCGGGATTCCTATTGATGTACCCTAACAGGATAACAGAGATAACAGGCCTCGCAATTTTCATAGCAGGCTGCCTGATCAAAAGGCGATCAAGCAGAATGAATATGGTTCCAAAGATAAATGATGTCAACTCAGGCTTGTGAGGTTGGCTGATCGGGTGGAACCAATACATTTGTTGGCACTTTGATTGAACCATGGTTTATGTTCCTTTAACCCTAAAGCAGAACAATCCGGTTTTTGAATTTGTGAGAATAGGGGTTGTGGAACCCAAATTTATTGTGGCTAATGAGCCCATGCATGGTCAAGTGGTATATTGAGAAAGTCGCGAGAAGACAATAAGCGCTTTTTTGAAAATATACTGTGTTAATGAACCGCTGTTTGGTCCCTTCGAAAAAAATCTTTCTCAACGTCGCTTTGCCAGTTGCGAGATCAAAGCGAAGTTTCTATGTATTTTTTGTTTCATCGCGGTCTCATTCCTTTGGCCTCGGTTTCGAAACATCGCCCTTAGGAATGAACCGCATTTTTTTCAGTATCCATACTTCATGCCAACACTTTTGAATGCTACCAAATTTTTACTGTTACATAAAGAGTCATCAGTCATGTCTATATGTACCTTCTTTCCACCTGTGGGAAATTCCAAACATAAAGCAATGGGAAAGTTGAAATTTGGGTATAAAGGAGGCGGAAAAAAATGGATAGTGAATATTATTACTCTAATGATGTTTTGAATCCTTTCTCACTGGAACAGATTAAAGAGTACCAGGAAGGAAGACTGAAATCTCAACTTAAATATTGTTACAGCGCATCGTCATTTTATAGAAGGAAATTTGATGAGATAGGGGCTCGACCAGAAGACATCAAAACGTTAGATGATTTAAGGGTGTTGCCCCTATTCATGAACAAGGAGCAAGAGAGGAAAAATGCAACCGAATCCCTTGAGAAAGAGAACCATCCTTTTGGTACGCATTTATGTGCTCCGGTAACTGAAATCTATTTGACAGGTACAACATCCGGCACAACTGGAACTCCTACTTTTTCTTACACATTTACAAAAAATGATATTGAACGAATTGCAAAAGGCTTGGGACATCGTTTTGCCTTCAATGGTGTAAAGAAAGGAGACCGAGTTCTCTTTATTTTCGCCTTGGGCATATATGCAACGACTATGTCGCTTTGGGGCATTAGGAATATTGGAGCTTTACCGATAGATATTGATGCAAGGGCTGGTTCGGACCTCATGCTCAAGTTTGCAGACTTGACAAAACCAAAATTTATGGCCACGACTGTGTCTCTTGCCGAATATTTAATTGGCAAAGCTCAGGGTATTATAGGGAAAGACGTAGGCGAACTTAACCTATATGGTTTGATGTTAACGGGAGAGGTTGGGGTTTCTATACCAGAGGTCAAAAAACGGATTGAAGATGCATACGGATGCCCAGTCTACGACTATTGGGCCCCAGCCGGGCATGCTATAGCGATTACCTGTAAATCCGATGAATACAGCGGTATGCATGGTGTTTCTCCTGATTTGTGTACGAGTTTTGAGGATATCGTTGATCCAGAAACCAAGGACCCTGTCCCAATAGAGGATGGGGCTATTGGAGAAATGGTGGTCACATCGCTTAAAAGAGAGGCTGCGCCGTTAGTAAAATATGCCACAGGTGACGTGATTCAGGTTTTTACGAAACCATGCCCCTATTGTGGTTTCCCCGGAAAGCGAATCAAACTGGTAGGCCGCTCTGATGACATGTTAGTTGTAAAGGGGGTGAATATTTATCCGGCTGCCATCAAAAAAGTGGTAGAGTCTTTTACCCCCCAAGTGACTGGCGAGATGCGTATTGTTCTTGACGAAGCTCCGCCAAGGGTAGTCCCACCTTTGAAATTGAAGCTGGAATATGGCTCACAAATGCGAGAACCAGAACTTGATGGCCTGGCAAAAGAAATTGGTCAAGCTACACATGATCAACTTAAGATCCGACCGAGTATCGAGTGGGTCAAACCAGGGACACTGGAAAAATCAACAAGAAAGACCCCGGTTTTTGAGAGAAGATATGAAAAGTAAATCAGGGAGAGATGAGAAATGACACATAAAGTTAAGAGAAATGATGGTATGATAGAAAATACTTGGCGGTATGATAACCTTCGTTGGTAGACATCAATAGAATCTCACTGACATTTTC
>JAUPKI010000076.1 GCA_030837545.1 Thermodesulfobacteriota bacterium
CCGTATAGGAACGTGCTGTCGTGAATCGGGTCCTTTAGGCTGCGTTGATCGCTAACCTTGAATCCCGCTACAGCGGGAAACCGGAAACCTGTGAACGCTTACAAAAATGTTTGCTTTTCAAGCATGTTAATGCATGCCACTATCGAGGTCAAGCAACATTGTCTCATGCCAGCAATTCTCATTTTGGAACGATAACCTTGTGGGAGCGGCTTTCCAGTCCGGCCTGCGGGCGGGATGGCAAGATGCCACTCACACAGCATTGTGACCCCAAGTCCACTTCATAATGAGAATTGCTGGTCTCATGCTCATATCATTCAGCCCAAGGAAAACGGATGCCGCTTCCGACCGTGGGTTTTGGGTTCATTAGGCTTGACATCTTTTTGCTGGAATCGTATGTCACAACCTAAAAGTCGGTTCTGAAGATTGGGCGCGTCAGGCGAGACGGTTCAGCCTGAAATAGATCCCGCCTAAGGCCATGAGTTCTGTATGGGTCCCCTGCTCACGAATCCGGCCGTGGTGCATCACCAGGATCCGGTCCGCATTCCGGATGGTGGAGAGACGGTGGGCCACGATCAGGGTCGTCCTTTTTGCGGCCATTCGGGAGATGGCCTCCTGGATGAGCCGTTCGGTTTCAGGGTCCACGCTGGACGTGGCCTCGTCCAGGATCAAGAGGCGGGGATCACTGGCCAGGGCCCTGGCAAAGGAGAGGAGCTGACGTTCACCCGTGGACAGGGAGGCGCCCCCCTCGCCCAATTCTTCTTCGAACCCATTGGGGAGTCTCTCGATGAACGGAAGGGCATTGGCCGTTTCTGCTGCCTCCCTGACGGCATCCGCTGTCACGCCTTCCCTGCCCAGGGCGATATTATCCGCCAGCCTTCCTGCAAAGATGAAGACATCCTGCATGCAGAGGCTGACTGCATCTCTCAGGCTTTCATTGGACCATTCCCTCAGATCCACGCCGTCCAGGATTACCGACCCCTCGTCCGGGTCATAAAAGCGTTCCACCAGGCTCACCACGGTGGTCTTTCCCGAACCCGTTGCCCCGACGATGGCCGCAGTCTCTCCCGGTTTTATATCGAACGAGATGTTGTGGAGGACCGGCCTCCCCTTTTCATACGCGAAAGAGACCTTGTCAAAAACCAGGTGGCCCTTTACATTCGAAGGCGCTTTCGGCGATGCGGGGGCCGGGATGATCTCCCTGGCATCCATGAATTCAAATATCCGCTCGCTGGAGGCCATGGCCAACTGCATGATGTTGTACTTCTCGGAGATATCCCGGATCGGTTTGAAGAACATCTGGATATAGCCGATAAAGGCCACCAGGGTCCCCAAGGTCAGCTCGTCCTGAATGACCTTGCCGCCGCCGTGCCAGATGAGAAAGGCGACCGTTAGGGAAGAGAAGAGTTCCATGGCCGGCATGAAGAGGGCGAAGACGCGGATCTGTTTGATGCCTGCCAGGTAGTTTTCGTGATTGATCCGGGAAAATGCGTCCATCTGGAATTTTTCCCGTACAAACAATTGAATCACCTGCATCCCGCGGATCCGCTCCTGGAGAAAGGCATTGATCTTGGCCACCGTGGCCCGCAGTTCCCTGAAGGCCTCCCTTGCCATGGAGCTGAAGATCAGGGTGAGGCAGAAGATAATGGGAAGAAGGACGAAGCAGATCAGGGCCAGTCGCCAGTTGAGTGCGAGGAGGACGACCAGGATGCCCACAAGTATAAACAGGTCCTTGAACACGGTCACAAAGACCGATTTGAACATCTCGTTGAGGTTCTCGATGTCATTGGTGGCACGGGTGACGAGCCGGCCCACCGGGTGGCGGTCGAAGAATCGCACGGCCTGGGACTGCATGGTGTCAAAGAGGCCCAGCCGGATATCCTGCATCATCCGCTGACCGGTAAATTCAAGCAGGTAGTATTCGCCATAGCCGGCCCCTAAGGAGAGGAGGATCAGGAAAAAGAAGACAAGGGCGATCACCATCACGCCGTTGATGTCGCCATCGCGGATTTTCAGGACATCTTTTTCCGGAAGACCATCCAGTGCGCTGTATGGGATAAGGGATGCGCCATCCGTCATTTCAATCATCTCATGAAGCGCTCTTTCGGGAATGCCCTCTGTTTCCACACCCGGCCCGATCCGGTAGAACCGATCCGCCGAGAGGATCCCCCGGCTCCTGAGGAGATGGAGATCCACAGGATCGATCTGTTTCATATTCAGGTTGGAAATGTAATATCCGGCCTGGGAACCGTCCGTTTCCAGCATGTGGCCGTATCGCTCCTTAAGCTCCCGGCACGCCCGATCCCCGGGCCGGTCCAGGTCGATGCGGTGCCATGAGGCCACGATGTAGCGATCGATGACGATCTTGGTGAGATAGGGGACGGTCAGGTCAAACAGGGCGATCAGGATGGACAACAAAAGACCCGAGGCAATGGTCTTTCTGTAGGGAAGGGCATAATGGGCCAGCCGCTTCAAGATACGCCAGTTATAGGGTTTGCCCAACTTCCCTTCTTCTGTATAGCCGTAATCCCCGAACATGAGGCTACATCAGACCTCCCTCTCCAATTCCTCTGCACGGAGCTGCTCTTCGTAGAGGGCAGCGTAGTTGCCTCCCAGGCCTATGAGATGGTCATGGGTCCCCTCTTCCACCAGCTCGCCCCGGTCCAGCACCAGTATCCGGTCCGTCCTCCGAATGGTGGAGACCCGGTGGGAGACGATCAGGTTCGTTTTGTCGGGCCGGCGGTCCAGGATACGGTTGAGGATCCCCTCTTCCGTACGGGTATCCACCATGGAGAGGGCGTCGTCCAGAATAAGAATCGGATAGGACAGGACAATGGCCCGGGCGATGGTGAGACGCTGCCGCTGCCCCCCGGAAAGGGTGATCCCCCGTTCCCCTAAGAGGGTGTCGAGACCATTCTCAAGGGCCTGGACCTCTTCGAGAATGCCGGCCGCATGGAGTGCCGCTTCTATCTCCAGGTCCGCGATCCCCTCCCTCCCGAAAACGACGTTGTTGCGGATGGTGTCGTAGAAGATAAAGACCTCCTGGGATACAAAGCCGATCCCTTGTCTAAGGGATCTGAGCGCCACCTTGCAGATATCGCAGCCGCCCACAAAGACGGTATCTATCGGGACGTTCAACAGATGGGGAATGACCTGGAGGAGCGTCGTCTTCCCCGATCCCACCCGTCCGACAATAGCCACATTTTCCGAGGCCTCGATTCTTAGGCGGATGTCCTTGAGGGCGTATCGGTCCTGGCGGGGATACGTGAAGCTGAGACCCCGTATCTCGATCGTCCCCGAAATAGGCCCCTTGCCCGTCTCCTCACGCACCCTGTGACCGGAAACCTCGTGAAGCTCAGGACCGCGGATGTCCGGGACCTCGTCCAGGATGCGGTTGATGCGCCGCATAGAGGCCGATCCCCGCTGGAGGAGGTTGGTGACCCAGCCCATAGCCATCATGGGCCACGTCAGGAGGTTGAGATAGCTGATAAAGGCGACAAAATCCCCCGGAGTAATCTCCCCTAAAATGGCATACCGCCCCCCGAGGAGGATGACCACCACGAGACCTGCATTGGTAAAGATGGTCATGACGGGAAAGAAGAGGGCAAGGGTCCTGGCCAGGGTCATGTTTTCGGCAACATAGCGCTCCCCCTGGTCCTTTATCCGCCGGTATTCCCATGGCTCTCGGTGATGGGCCTTGACAACCCGGATGCCGGCAAAGGCCTCACGGACGCGTTCGGTCAGGTCGGAGAAGGTCTTCTGGACCGTCTCAAATCCCCTGGACATCCGACGCGTGAGGATCCGGGTCAATGCGACAACGAAAGGGGCCGGGATCAGGGAGATGAGGGTGAGCCGAAGGTCGATGGATATCATGAACCCGATGGCGGCCATGCCCAGGACCGATCCATCAATCAGGGCCACCAGTCCCATGCCGCTGGCCATCCGTATGGCATTGATATCGTTAATGGCCCGGGCCATGATGTCCCCGGTCGGGGTCTTCTGAAAAAAGGAGAGGGAAAGGGTCTGGAGGTGGGCGTACATCCGATTCCTGAGCCCCTGTTCCACGATCCTGGAGTGGCCGAATATCAGGCGTCTCCACACATATCGGAACAGGGCGATCATCAGGGCCACGTCGAGGATGATCCCGGC
>JAUPKI010000011.1 GCA_030837545.1 Thermodesulfobacteriota bacterium
CAGAACTGGTGGCGTGAAGGCCTGGATGCTGGTTTCACCAAGTTTGAAGTTGCGAGTTTAAAGTGCCTAAAGTTGATGGTCTCGTAAAAAGTCGAAAATACGCCTTTAGCGTCATTCCCGCGAAGGCGGGAATCCAGTGATTTCAGATGGTTCTGGATGCCTGCCTTCGCAGGCATGACGGGTTTTGGAACTTTTTACGAATGTGTCAAAGTTAAAAAAGGAAAATTCCGATTTGAACTTCTAACTCCACACTCCACACTCCACATTTCGCATTTCGCATTTCGCATTTCGCATTTCGCATTTGGAGAGTGGATGCTGGTCGGAGCGAAGCGTAGATCCCGCAGGATGAGGACGGGATGACTGGCTCCATGCCCTTTGCGCTATGCGCTATGTCCTTTGCGCCTTGCGCCCAACGCCTCTTTAAAGACCCAATAAACCCAATGAACCCAAGTAACTCAACAAACCCAATGAACCTCGATCCGCCCCGTGTGGCCCTGTGGCCTTGAAAAAACGGTATTACAGACCCAAACGCCCCGTTGCAGGGAAGAGACATCGCGAGAAGGGCGAGGCCGATTACTCAAGGCCCAAGGCAGATCCTGGCCTGAAGGCCTCATTCCAGAAGATCGGGGTCCCGAAAGATCAATCCTTCACGCCCGATCCCTTTCAGGTAGAGGCGGTGGACCTGATCAGGGATTGCGATGTGCTGGTCAGCGCCCCCACCGGTTCCGGAAAGACCTGGATCGCCTCAGAGGTAATCCGTTCCTATCTCGCAGAAGACCGCCGGGTCTGGTATGCCTCCCCCCTCAAGGCCCTCTCCAACTCCATTTACCTCCAGTTCTGCCACGAATTCGGATCACCCTACTGCGGCATCCTGACCGGAGACCGGAAAGAAAATGCCGATGCCCCTATCATCGTCGGCACCACGGAGATCCTCAGAAACCAGCTCTATGATGCCATGCACAAGGGTTTCAGCATCCAATCTGACCTGGTCGTCTTGGATGAGGCCCACTATCTGAGCGATCCGGATCGGGGAGTGGTGTGGGAGGAGGTCCTCATCTATTTGCCGCCGCGGGTCAGGCTCCTCCTCCTCTCTGCCACCATATCCAACCCGGAGGAGGTCTGCGGCTGGCTGCGGTCGATCCGAAACGTCCCCAACAGGGTGGTGCGATCGAAGGATCGTCCGGTCCCCCTGGAGATGCTGTTTCTCTTCCCTGACGGGCTCATCGCCCCGTTGGGCACCCGGAAGGGATTGAGCCCCAAGGTGAAGGGGTTCCTCGGTTCACGGAAGAAGTCGGGTCGGGGGCGGCACGAGAAGATCGATTATGGAAAGATTATCCGCTGTCTGAGGGATCTGGATCTCCTGCCGGCCATTTTTTTCCTCAAGTCAAGGGCGGATTGCGACCAAGCCCTTCGGACCTGCACGGAGGTGGATAAACCGGATGCAGTGGCAAGACGGCTGAAAGGGGCCTTGCGGGAGTTCTTGAGAGATTACCCCCACCTGGAGGGACACCGCCAGATAGGGCCCCTTTTACAGGCCATGGTGGGATCGCACCATGGCGGTCAGCTTCCGTACTGGAAGGTGCTTGTCGAGGGAATGATGAACAAGGGTCTGTTAGAGGCCATTTTTTCCACATCCACGGTGGCGGCTGGCGTCAATTTCCCTGCCAGGACCGTGGTCCTCCTCCAGAGCGACCGCTACAACGGCCATGAGTTTGCCGACCTGACCGCCACAGATCTCCATCAGATGATCGGACGGGCAGGCCGTAGGGGAAAGGACAACATCGGATTCGCCCTGGTCATTCCGGGAAGGTACCAGGACCCGCAACTCATCTATGAGTTGCAGGATTCTTCGCCCGACCCCATTCAGAGCCAGATACGGATCAATTTTTCCATGACCCTGAACCTCCTCCTCTCCCATGCCCCCATCGAGGTCAAGGACCTGCTGGATCGTTCCCTTGCCGCCTATCAGGACAAGCAGTCCGGAGACAGCCGTAGGGAACAGAGGGAGGAGATGCTGTCAGAACTGGCCAACATTCTTCCAGAGGCCCGATGCGACCTATCCGATCCGTTTGGAATTATGGAAAACATTCGGACGCGATCCGACCTGGAGAAGACCCTCAGAAAGTCGGCTAAAACCCAGGCCTATGACGGGTTGGTCCAGGCCCACAGGGACCTGTTGACGCCGGGAAGGCTGTTTCTCCACAAAAATGGGAATATCTACGTGGTATTCAAAACCTATTTAGACGAGGGGAGGTTTATCTGCGCCTCTCATAATATTCGGCGCCAGGATTCCGATGGGAAACGACAGCTCAAGCTGCGGCGGGTGGATCTGAGTCAGATCGAGGCGGTGTACAATGATGTGGTGGATCTGCCTGAAGGGTATTCACGGGAAGCGTTGGATGTCGTGTTGGAGGGTATCTCTCAGGAGGCGTTAACGACCGTAGACATCCAGGATACAGGAGGGGGAGATTCGGGCGAGACGGTCCCGAAGACGCGGGAAAGAATGGCCTTGATGCCGTGTGAGGAATGTGCGCACTTCAGGCTCTGCCACCGAATGAGGAAGGGACGTCTTCACCGCCTGTTGGACCACCTCCGCACCGCTATGGATCAGCCGGAGACATCCTGGGGCGGTTTGTGGCTCAGCTTCAAGCGACATCTTCGGTTCCTCAAAGAGACCGGTTTTGTGGATGAGACCGACCGCTTGGCCTCAGATGGTCGATGGGCCTGCAACCTGAGGCTGGACCAGCCGCTCCTGATTGCCGAGGCGATTCGGAAGGGGGCATTTGGGGATATCTCGCCTGCGGAACTGGCTGGCGGGCTGGCGCCGTTTGTGTGGGACCGGGGCCAGGAGATGGAGTTGAAGGTAGAGGGCATCCTGGATCTGAGCGGGATCGAAGCGGTCTTTTACCGATTGCTGGCCCACATCGAAGAGATGCGGATCTTGAAGGAAAAGCGGGGGTTCCAGAGTCCTCCCCTCATGTTCTGGCCCGCGGCCGCCCTCTTCATGTGGGCAAGGGGGGTCCCGTGGGATGAACTCCTCCACTTCGTGGCTGCGGATGAGGGGGATATGGCGTCTCTCATCATGAGGACCGCAGACCATCTCCGGCAGGTGGCGGATCTGCGTGAGACCCATCCCCGCCTGGCATCCGTGGCGGCCGAGGCCATTGACCTGATACAGAGGGAGCCGGTGTATATCCTGTGACCCGCGCTTCCTGCCGCGCAGCCGCAATCCATAGGATGGTCCCCTAATCCGTCAATCTTATGTAATGCCTGTGCCCTTACATTCTTTTGGATGGTGTGCTCTTTTCAGACCAGGAACAAGCGATACCCCTCTCCCCCTTACCCGAGATACGCCTTTTGAATCTGCGGGTTGGCGGCCAGATCACTGGCGTTGCTCGCCATCACGATTCGGCCGGCCTCCATCAGATAGGCCCGATGGGCGTATTTCAGGGCGATATGGGCGTTCTGCTCCACCACAAAGAGGGTCATGCCGGCCCTGTTGAGTTCCATCAGAACCTTGAAAAGCCCCTGCATCAACAGGGGCGACAATCCCATGCTGGGTTCATCCAGCAGAATGAATTCCGCTCCGCCCATAAAGGCCCGGCCCGTGGCCAGCATCTGCTGCTCGCCGCCGCTGAGGGTGTCCACCCGCTGGTTCTTCCGATCCGAAAGCCTGGGAAAGAGAGAAAACACCCGCTCGTAATCCCGGTCAATCTGATCAGAATCCTTTCTGGCATAGGTGGCCAGTTTCAGGTTTTCCAGCACGGTCAGATTGCCGAAGACCCGCCTCCCCTCGGGAACCAGTCCGATCTTATGCCGTGCCACAACCTGGTGGGTCGGGATCGGAAGGAGATCGATGCCGTTGTATGCAATGCGGCCCCGGGTCACTCGGGGCGCCTCGGGCGGGGGGAGCCGCATGATGCTCATGAGGGTGGTGGATTTTCCGGCGCCGTTAGCGCCCAGAAGCGCCACCATCTCGCCGGATTTGACGTGGAGGGATATGCCATGAAGGGCCTCGATATTGCCGTATTGTACATGGAGATCTTCAATCTCAAGCATCGGACATCCCCTCATCCCCTAAATACGCCTTGATCACTCGGGGGTTGTTGCGGATATCATCCGGTCGGCCTTCTGCGATGATCTCGCCAAAATCCAGAACCGTGATTGATTCACAGACCGACATGACCACCTTCATCTGGTGCTCGATCAGCCACAGGGTCAGTTTGAACTGATCCCGGATCCATCGAATCAGCTCGATCAGTTTGTCGACGTCCGAAGGGTTCATGCCGGCAGCCGGTTCATCTAACAGCAGAAGCCTGGGTTTGATGGCCAGGGCCCGGCCGATTTCAACCCGGCGCTGAAGTCCGTAGGGGAGGTTTTTGGGGTATTCCCCGGCAACTTCACGTAAATCGAGCATCTCCAGCAGTTCCACGGCGCTCGTTCGAATCCGGTTTTCATTTTCGACAAACCGCCGGGTACCAAGAAGGGTATCCAGCAGGCCATATCCCAGATTGAAGTGCTGGGAAATACAGAGGTTTTCCAGCACGGTCATGGAATTCCACATGCGGATGTTCTGAAAGGTGCGGGCCATCCCTAAGGCCGTCACCTGATGGGGCCGAAGGCCTGCAATGGGTTTTCCCTCAAACAGGATATCCCCTTCGGTCGGTCTGTAAAAACCAGAAACCAGATTGAAAATGGTCGTTTTTCCGGCCCCGTTGGGTCCAATCAGACCCCGCAGTTCCCCTTCCTCAATATTCAGGTTGAAACTGCGCACCGCATGAAGTCCGCCAAAAAAATGGTTGATTGCTTGCAGTTGCAGTACCTGCATCTCACGCCTCCCGCGATGGAAACAGCCGGCGCAGCCTCGGAAACACATCGGTCAGTTCCCGATGTCCCATGATCCCCTCCGGCCGAAACATCATCATCACAATCAGAAGAAACGGGATCAGGACCCATTTGAAGAGCTGAAGCGGTCGTAGAAATTCCATCAAGACGGTAAACAGGATGGCGCTCATGACCGATCCGCCAAGGGAGCCCATGCCGCCCAGATAGACCATGACCATGATCTCGGTCGATTTCATGATGGTGAATGATCCCGGATTGATGTAGCCCAGGACATGGGCGAACAGACCACCGGCAATTCCCGCCAGGCCGCTGGACACCATGAAGGCGATCAATTTCATCCTCTGGGTGTTGACGCTCATGATTTCCGCGGCGATCTCATCATCCCGAATCGCCACGAGGCCCTTGCCGAAGGTGGAGGACACGAACCGGTTGAGCACTGCCACGGTCAACCCCGTAAACACCAGGATCCAGATCATCACCCAGGGGAGCGGAACGGTTTCAACCATGGCGTTGACCACCTTGCGCATGCCCATGAACCCTCTGGCGCCGCCGATGATCTGAATATTTTCGATCGCGCTCTTGATGATGTAATTGACCGCCAGGGTGATGATAGCCAGATAGTCGCCCCGGGTTTTGAAACTGGGGATGGCCACCAGAAGCCCGACCAGGGCCGCGGCCATGCCGCCGATCAGGAGGGTCACGGGAAACAACATAACGGACAGGGACGGGCTGAACAGCGCATTTCCAAAAAGGTTGCCATCGGTAAAGAACCACATGCTTAGAATCGATGTCGCGTAGGCGCCAACGGCCATAAAACCGGCATGGCCGCAGGAAAATTCCCCCATGTATCCGTTCACCAGGTTCAGGGATGTGCTCAGCATGATGTTGATGCCGATGAACATGATGACGATTTGAATATAGGCGTTGATCCATTCTGCCTTGACCAGGAAGAGGATCAGACCAGATATGCCGATATAAAGCAGGAGGGCCAAATGGCGCTGCATCATGGGTTCCCTGAAAAAAA
>JAUPKI010000077.1 GCA_030837545.1 Thermodesulfobacteriota bacterium
AGGGTTCCCATCATTGCCATGACAGGACACGCCGTGGAAGGCTACAGGAAGGAATGCATGGAAGCAGGGATGGATGATTACCTCGCCAAGCCCTTGACGAGGAAGCATTTTCTGGCCATGGTGGACAAATGGACCGGCGCGACTTCCGACGGCGAGGCCCGAAACTCAAGTCACCAGCGCAACACGCAGATCGGTTTGGAAAGGCCCCATGAGTCGGGGCCTCCCTGGAACTCTAAGAACCATCAAACAGCCATCAGCAATCCTCCATCTGAAAACACGCTTCCCATGGATTTCGAGAAGGCCTTGAACGAATTCCAAGGAGATAAGGCGCTCCTGATGGAGGTCTTGAAGGGTTTTGTTCTAAATGTCAGAGGACAGATCGAAATCATCCAGCAGGCCCTGATGGCTCAAGATGCCGAACGGGTTAGGAGAGAGGCCCACTCCATTAAGGGGGGCGCCGCGAATTTAAGAGCTGACGAACTTACCAGAATCGCATTTGAGCTTGAAGCGATAGGAAAATCAGGCGAATTGGAGAGGGGAATAGAAACGCTAAAAAAGCTCCAAAAGGAGCTCGCCGATTTAGAAAAATTGGAGAGCATACTATAAACAGACGAAAGGATATGAGAGTGCATCTCTTATGAAGATACTGATAGTGGATGATGAACTTGTAAGCCGCAAGAAAATGGACTTGCTGGTCAGGAGCTTGGGCCATGAGACCCTCGTTGCCAGTGACGGGCTCGAGGGCTGGGAAATCTGGAGAAATGAGAGGACCCGAATGGTGATAACGGATTGGATGATGCCGCGCATGGATGGGCTGGAGCTTTGCAGGAAGATACGAGAGGCGGAAGGGAGTCAGTATATCTACCTCATCATGGTAACCTCGAAAGAGGATGTGAATGACCTTGTTATGGGTATGGATGCGGGAGCGGATGATTTCATCACAAAACCCTTTATCAAGGAGGAACTGGCCGTAAGGATCAGGGCGGGGCAACGGATATTCAGTTTTGAAACCAGAGATGTTGTCATTTTCTCTCTGGCCAAGCTGGTCGAGTCGCGGGATTTGGAAACAGGACAGCACTTGGAGCGTATACGGCACTATTCTAAGACGTTGGCCGTTGCCATGTCCAAATCGGATAATCCTCCGGAAGAAATAGATGGGCTGTTTCTGGACAACATCTTTCTGACCAGCCCGCTCCATGACATCGGAAAAGTAGGCATCCCCGACAATATTTTGCTGAAGCCGTCGCGACTTGATGACAGGGAATTTGAAATCATGAAACGGCATAGTATTATTGGATTTGGGACCCTTCACGAAGCGTTAAGGAGATATCCGAAGGCCGATTATCTGAGCATGAGCGCTGACATTGCCCGTTCCCATCACGAAAGATTTGATGGAACCGGATATCCCGATGGCCTTAAAGGCAAGGCCATCCCGCTTTCCGCGCGTATCGTGGCATTGGCGGACGTATATGACGCACTCGTCAGCAAGAGGGCATATAAAGATGCGTACCCACATGATGATGCCAGGGCCATCATCGAAAAAGAAAAGGGGAAACATTTTGATCCGATGGTGGTGGAGGCCTTCTTGGATAGCGAGAGGGCGTTCATCGAAATTCTTGAGCGGTTTTCAGACAGATGAGTGGGGCTTCATCCCCTTACAGAGGATCAACGGCGTGTAGGTAAATCGTCTTGGATCGTTGAAAAATCTGATAAAATCAGCAAGGAATTTTTCGTGCCCGCCCGGATACTGCTCAAAGACATGGCCGGCCCTTTTGGAGACCACTTCCAGTTTTTTTGTCCAGTTGAACAGGTCTGTTTCCTTTGCTTCACCATAGATTAAGTGATGTGCCCGCAGATCCATCTGTATGTCCTGATACCCTAAATCATACAGGTAGGAATAGAGCTTTCTGCCTGCGCTCCTGAAGGAATTGTCGGCAATCCGCAAGGTCGCTTTAATTTATCCGCCCAGAACCCTTGCCCGTCCAAAAGACCAGATAACCGTCATCCGTATGTCCGCGCGGCAAAAAAAGCTTGCTCAAGCCCTCGGAATCGGCGAAACTCTCGGGCAAATAGGGTAATACACTGGCAAGCGCCCTAACCTGCCGAAGTCATTAAGGTTCCGGCCTCACCTCAAAATATAAACCGGAAACTCAGGTTAGGGTGCCTCACGGCGCTTGGACATCAGCTTCACAATATGGTCTTCACAAACTCAAGGGTGCTCATGCCAGGAGACGCAGCCAGTTCATGAATCTGAAAGGAACTTTTAACATAGCTGAAGACCTGATTATAGTCAAAAGATGCATCGGCCTGCTGGTAATAGTCGAACAGGATGCGCTTTGGTGTGTATCGTTTATAGGCGCACTCCACCTGCGAGAGGGGGAGTCCCTGCTCTTTCACCACCTGTAGGATTTCTTGATCGTTGTACTTCAGTAGGGGTTTGAAGATCGTGAGCCCGTCGTTGAGCTGAATCACGGGGTAAAACCGCTGTGACGTTCTCAGCATCCTGTCTCCGTGGTTTGCCTTTCTCTTCGCACTGTAGATCCCCTCCACCAAGTATTCGATCGAGTAGCTCACCAGGTCCCACAGGGAAAAACTCAAGATCAGGATAATATCGCTCAGCTTGTAGTCAAGGGTTGTCAGGTGGCTGAAGAGGCGAGTGCGTTTCATCCTTTGGCACATGCGGCAGGGATTCTCTCCCCGGAGCTGGGCCTCAGACAGGAGATCGTCCGAGGAATCGACTTCGTGCCACGTGATCTGCACACCTTGAGCGCGCCAGTATGTATCGAGTTTTTTCACCTCCGCATCCGGGAACACCTGCAAGGGGTACCGTCCAGTGCTCGTTTCAAAGGAAAATCCGAATTCCCGGGATGCCTTCAGGAGCAACCAGAGAATGACGGAACTGTCTTTGCCTCCGGTATACAGCATAAACACCCTTTTCTGCGGGAAAGTTGAAAGCAGCGGTGCATGCTCCTGTTTCCATTGTTCGTAGTCAATCGCCATGGGCCTCCTGCTCCTTTATCACATTCTCGTTTTCGGTTTCTTCCCGGTGCAGATCATCAACGGCGTGTAGGTGAATCGTCTCGGATCGTGAAAGAAACCGGTGAAGTCCTCCCGGAACCCCTCATAGCCCCCGGGATAGGCCTCGAAGTTCTCCCGCGCCTTCACCGATGCCATCTCGATCTTCTTGATCCAGTTGAAATCGTCGCTATCCCTAAGATCGCCGTAGATCAGGTGATGGGGGATCATGTTCACCTTGATGTCCCTGAAGGCCTGATCGTAGAGGTAGGTATAGAGCTTTCTGCCGACGTAGGGGTCAAAATTGTACGAATGCATCATCTTGTCCATGAGCATCCGGAGGACCGTCTCCATCTCGGGCTTGATGGGATAGTGGCTCAAGCAGTTGTAATCAAGGTCGAGCAGGCACAGGGTTCCCCCTGGGGCGAGGGCGCGCGCGACCGTGGTGATGATGTCCTGTGCCCCTTCCCGGTAGTGCTCCAAGACAAAGCGCATCCAGATGAAATCGAACTGACCGAGGCTGTCCAAGGGCTCCCTCAGGTCCATGAGGCGGAATTCGATGCCCAGCTTCTTCCCCCCATAGTTGTTCTGCGCGAAGCAGATGCGGTCCTGGGCGAAATCCACGCCCACAATGGTCCCTCCCGGCTGGATCATGTCGTGAAGAACAGCGGTTGTCTTTCCGGACCCGCAGCCGGCATCCAGCACCCGTGCACCGGCGCCGATACTGCAAAGCTGCGCCTGCTTCCTCACGGCATCGGGATCGGTCTTTATGTCGAGCCGGATCGCCTCGTCGGGATTCTCCATGAGATAGGCAGCTTCCTTCCTCATATCATGTCACTCCACGGGTATTTTTCTCTTCCCACCGTACCACAGAACTCCTCAAAGACAAAGAGAATTTCCTGCTTCCCCTTACATCACGTAGTAAACCGTGACAACGATATAGCTGGCAAGCAGGACAAGAATGAATGGCCACCTGCGGTGGAACCTGATGATCCCGAAGAGCCAGTGGCCGTAATAGGAATATCTGATGAACCACCGCATGGACACGATGCCGTAACACTGCGGGCTGTGCCGGATGGTCAGGCCCTGTTCCATCTCGCGCAGCTCGATATTCTACTAATGACAAGTTTTTGGATAACAGTTATGCCGGCGAGTTTTGGCCCATTCATCGGATATACTCGCGGGCGTATCTTCGGACGTGATGGCCGTCCAACACGTGGAGCTCCCGGATCTTCTTCAATGTGACAGGAGAAAAGGTCCCGATGGGAAGATAGATGATCCGTTTCCCTAAACGCGCGGCCATGCTCTGACACCATCCCGAAGGGGGCGTGGCCGCCACATAGACCACATGCCGCTCCAGGCTGTAGTCGAGGGCGGCCATGAGAAGCCTTTCCGGCTTGTTCCGGGAAAACTGAAAGAAGGGGTCCCTCCAGATATCATAGACCCGCAAGGGCGGATAGGAGAGCATGAACCCCCCGTACTGGCACCTGGAGATCCCCGGGCCGTCCATAATCTCGCCTGCCGGGGTGCTGTAAAAGGCCATATCCGATTCCTGAGTGTGCTCTCCCAGCCAGGTCACACGCCAGGGAAAATTCTCTCTGCCGTCCTTGTCCGGATAATCAGGGTCAAAGATCATCACCACTGATCCCACCTTCCCCTTTAACGGCCGCGCTTCCCTGACATAGATAGGGCCGTCGGTGATCCATTCTCGAATCGTCTCGCGAATATCCAGGCCGTCGAGCATAGAGCAGGCGAATGGCTCGATCCGGGTGCTCTCCTCGGTCTTGATTTCAAGGGCCTTCTTTCTCAGGTAGTGGCCGTATCCTTCCACGGCCACGTCCTCGGGGGGATAGGAGCAGATGGAACTCCCCTTGAAATCCTTGCGCCATTCTCCCGGACGACGTTCCCGCCTCTTTTTACGAACCGGGACAGGCACCAGCCGCGTGCGCAGCGTCTTCATCTGCCGGTGGAACCGAATCCGTTTCTGGTCCAGGAAGAGATCCTCTCCCTCCAGACGGAGCACCGGGAGCCCGGGTTCCTCGGTCTGCCAGGGGTAATCGCTCCCCTTCTCCCAGACCTCATAGGCGAAATTGTCATCCACGGCCCCCCGGGACGCGACAATAAGCTGATAGAAACTGGGGGCCAGATTCCCTGTCAGAAGGGCGTAGTTCCTGGCAAACCGATTCAGGATGCGGATCTGACCGCGGGACAGACTTCCCTTGGTCGTCTTCCAGTAGCTTCCTTGTGCAGCACGAATTAATTCCATCTGGATCCTGAGCCTGTCCGGGTCTGTCTGGCCGGATGATCGGCCGCGCTCATATGCCGCTGTGAGATAGGGCATCTCGCCCATAATCTCCCGGCTGGAATCCCTGTGAAGGTGGGCAAGGCCTACCCCTTTCCGCACCCTTCGTCCGATGACCTGAGTCTGGGGCTGGTCGAGAAGGCGCCGTATCCTGCGGGCATGGGACAGCCCGCACACAAAAAGGACCCTCTCGCCGGTCTTGGCCAGTTGCTGGAGGCGGTAAGCCATGGTCTTTTCCCGAAGGGCATCCTCAGGAGAGACCGCATCATCCCGGTCTGCCGCCATGTAGGCCCGGCAGTAGGCCAAATGTCCGATCCGCGTGACGGCGTAGGGGTCTGGCATAGGGGAAAAGTCCGGCAGATAGCCTTCGGTGTCCCGGTCCACAAAATGGACAGGGAGTCCGGCCGAAAGGCCCAGACGGATGGCCTCCACCTGGCCGTCGGTCGGTTCCAGCGGGAGGTAGACAAAGACGCCGTCCGCTTCCTCATAGGTGACGACCGACAGAAGCGGGAGCCGCTGAACGCCGGCAAGGATCTTCTCCTTCAACGTGTCAGGACATTCAACGGCCACATGGTCGGGCCTGAAGGCCTCAAAGGCCCTTCTCACTTCCAGGGCAAACTCCACCCGGTTGTGGAGGATTGGAACCATCCGGATCTGATCCCATTGCAGCTCACTCATCCGGGTCGCTGTCATCCACCAGCTCCTTGAAATACGCGGATGCGGCGTCGTCCAGGATCATGGAGGCGGCCTCTTTCAGACACAGGAGCATCAGCTTTTCTTGTTCCGACCCCTGGGAACCAGAACGATGGGTCCCTGCCAGGCGCTTCAGGGCATACCGGGCGATGTTGATCCCGTCCCTCACCGAATAGCGTTCATCGGCCTCATGGGCCGCCTGGAGAAATTCCACCACATATTCGAGGATCTCATCGTCTGCAAAGGGGAGATTGCTCTTGAGAATCAGGAGTTCCTCGTCTCTTTCCGGAAAATCGATACGGATCTGGGGCTGGAGTCTCGAATGGATATATTCAGGGAGTTCGAACGTGCTCGCATCGTCGTTCATGGTGGTGCAGAGGCGAAATTCGGGATGGGCCTTGATCTTGATCCCGGCCACGATGGACTCCACATAGCGCCTGCTGTCTAAGAGAGGGGCCAGGGAGGCCCAGCTCTTCTCGCTCATCCGGTTTCCCTCGTCAATGATCGCCACGCCCCCCTTGATCATGGCAGAGACCACCGAGCTGGCCGTATACTTGATCTTACCCTTTTCCGATATAACGGGCGTGACAATCAGGTCCTCGGGCCGGGTGTCCATGGTGGCCTGGAACAGGTAGACCGGCCGGTTCAGGGCCCTGCCCGCATGATAGGCCAGGGTCGTTTTTCCAACACCCGGCCTCCCCACCAGTCTCGGGCTGAGGGGCAGGTCCTCATGGCCGATGACCAGCCAGGCAGCCTGGACCTGTGTGATCAATTCCTGCTGACCCACCCATCGCATCGGAACTTCGTCCGGCTCGCTCAGATGGAGTTCAACGCCGTCAATAATTATTTTTTCCAAATCGCTTTAGCCTCCTCGCTTCATTATATTAAAATGAATATAATACAGCGATTGTCATTTTGAAAGTGCCCGATTGAACCGCTGAACAGCCCCCATATTTTTTTTGCAAAGGGGATACAACTGTGATAGAAATTCGAAAATGAAGTCAAACAGGTGGGACGACGCCTATGCCCGCCGGGCGAGGGACGAAAAGTGGCTTGCCCGGTCTGTATACAAGCTCCAGGAAATCGACAGCCGATTCAAACTGATGAGAAGGGGGAGCCGCGTCCTGGATCTGGGCTGTTATCCGGGTTCATGGTGCCAGTACGCCCTCGGCAAGGTGGGGCCTGGTGGAGATGTGGTGGGGATCGATCTGAAGCGTCCAACTCATCTGACGTCCCATAGGTTCCGATTTATCCAGGCGGATGTGATGGCCCTGGAGATCCAATGGCTGGTCCGGGAGATCTCCCTTCGGGATCTGGTCATGAGCGACCTGGCCCCGCCCACATCGGGAATACGGGCCGCGGATGAGAGCCGGTCCCTTGCGTTGGCGGAAAGGGCAGCCGAGATCGGCGGGGCGCTCCTCAAGAACGGGGGGCAATTTCTGTGCAAAATCTTCGAGGGGGGGGACCTGAATCCGTTCAAGGCGGAGGTTTCCAGCCGTTTTCGGCAGGTCCGCCTCTTCAGGCCAAAGGCCACGCGCAAACGGAGCAGGGAGGTCTATCTCATCGGAGAGGAATTTAGGGATTGAGGAATTTAGGGATTGAGGAATTGAGGAATTGAGGGATTGAGGAATTTAGGGATTGGGGGATTGAGGGATTGCGAATGGTGATATGGAGTTCAACTCCATGGGAATTCAGGATGGCAATCGTTGTGAGATGTTGTGAAGCTGTCGAAAAGGATTTTTTCGTTGCGACGGCAAGAACGCCGATAAAAAATATTTAAATATTAACAAGTTAACCTTCCGAGCGTCGCGCCTTTGCGCGAGATTTTTACGGACGCATCAATTTTCAATTTTTTCCGGGGGGAAAAAGAGATGTCAGGTCATTCAAAGTGGAGTTCCATCAAGCACAAAAAGGGGGCAGCCGATGCCAGGCGGGGGAAGATCTTTACCAAGCTGATCAAGGAGATCACCGTGGCTGCACGCATGGGCGGAAGCGACCCGGACGGGAATCCCCGTCTTCGGACGGCCATCGCTGCGGCCAAGGCCGAGAACATGCCCAAAGAGAATATCGATCGGGGCATCAAGAAGGGCACCGGGGAACTGGAAGGGGTCACCTACGAGGAAACCGGCTATGAGGGGTACGGGCCGGGCGGGGTTGCCGTGCTGATCGATTGTCTCACGGATAACAAAAACCGGACCGTGTCGGATATCAAGCACCTGTTCGAGCGGCACGGAGGCAACCTGGGGGAGCCGGGGTGCGTCTCCTACATGTTTGAACAGAAGGGCGTGATCTCGTTTGAAAAGGATAAGGTGGAGGAAGAAGCGCTCTTCAACTTGGCATTGGAGGCCGGGGCCGATGACGTCAACGAGGAGGAAACAGAGTTTGAGGTCATTACAACTCCGTCCAGATTTGAAGCGGTCAAAAAGGCCATCGATGCGGCTGGTCTCCCCTATACCTACTCAGAGGTAACCCGGATCCCCAAAACCACCGTGAAGGTTGAGGGCAAAAAGGCCCAGCAGATGCTGAGTCTCATGCAGGGCCTTGAAGACCATGACGATGTGTCCCATGTATATGCGAATTTTGATATCTCCGATGAAGTGATGGAGGCCCAGGGCTGATGCTGGTGCTGGGGGTCGATCCCGGCTCGAGGGTGACCGGCTATGGCCTTGTGGAAAAGGGCGACCATGACGTGACATGCATCCATGCCGGCTTGATCCGGCCCCCCGCAATAACCCCATTCTATAAGAGAATCCACGCTATATTTGAATCTATGGTGGAGATCATGGGCCGTTATCAGCCCCAAGAAATGGCTATTGAGGACCTTTTTTACGCAAAGAACATTCAAAGTTCACTCAAGTTAGGGCATGCCAGGGGGGCCGTGCTCATTGCCGCGGTGCAATGCAATATCCCGATTTTCGAATATACCCCACTGGAGATCAAGAAATCCGTCGTGGGTTACGGTCGGGCCGACAAGGAGCAGGTTCGCTCCATGGTCCAGGTTATCCTGAGACTTCGGGAGGAATTGCCCCTGGATGCCTCGGACGCCCTGGCCGCGGCCATCTGTCATATTAACTGGTCCAGGTTTGAATCGGTGAAACGATGATCGCCCATCTAAGCGGGGTCCTGCTCACGAAAATGCCTCAGTCGATCATCATCGATGTGGGGGGCGTTGGGTATGAAGCCATGGTCCCCCTTTCCACCTTTTACGCCCTTCCAGAGACGAACGAAAGGGTCGGCCTTCTGATCTACACCCATGTGAGGGAAGATGCCCTGACCTTGTTCGGCTTTCATACCAGGCTTGAAAAAGACCTGTTTCTGATGCTGATCTCGGTATCGGGGATCGGGCCGAAGCTGGCGGTCAACGTCCTGTCGGGAATCGGTCCCGAAGAGCTATTGGGGGCCATGGCCAAGGGAGACGCACTGCGGCTTCAGGCCATCCCCGGGGTGGGGAAAAAGACCGCGGAACGGATCGCCCTTGAGTTGAAGGACCGCGCGTCCAAGGCCCTTGGAGACAAAAACTTGCCCCAGGTCACGGCCCCTCAGGGTGAGGAGCGACGCATCATGGGCGACGCCCTTTCCGCCCTCGTGAATCTGGGGTATTCAGCGAAATCGGCCAACATGGCCGTGGACAAGGCAAGATCCCGAGTCGGCGAGATGACCCTGGAGGGATTGATCCGGGAGGCCTTGAGAACGCTCTCGTGACAGCAAGATGATGCAAGAACGAATCATAGACCCTGAACCCCTTTCGGAGGAGATTCCGGCAGAGATCAGTCTTAGGCCCCGGACCCTCGATGAATATATCGGTCAGGAAGAGATGAAACGGAATCTCAGGGTCTTTATCGAGGCCGCGCGGGGACGGGCCGAGGCCCTGGACCATGTGCTCTTTCACGGAAGTCCGGGCCTGGGCAAGACCTCCCTTGCCCACATCATTGCCAACGAATTAGATGTGAACATCAAGAGCACCTCCGGGCCGGTCATCGAGAAATCAGGAGACCTGGCCGCCATTCTGACCAGCCTTAAACCCAAGGATGTCCTGTTTATCGATGAGATCCACCGCCTCAACCATGTCGTCGAAGAGGTCCTCTATCCAGCCATGGAAGACTATGAGCTGGATATCATTATCGGCCAGGGTCCTTCGGCAAGGACCATGAAAATTCCCCTCCCCCCATTTACGCTGGTCGGCGCCACTACGAGGACCGGTCTTCTGACACCGCCGTTGAGAGACCGCTTCGGGGTGATCCTGCGGGTGGAGTTCTACGGCCCTGACGAACTGCGTCGGATCGTCATCCGCTCGGCCGCACTCCTCAGGATACCGATCCGGGAGGAAGGCGCCCTTGAGATTGCCAAGAGGGCCAGGGGAACGCCCAGGGTGGCCAATCGGCTCCTTCGAAGGGTCCGGGATTTTGCGGAGGTGGAGGCGGACGGGGTGATCACCCAGGAGGTGGCAGGTCGGGCCTTGGATATGCTGGAGGTGGATGATCAGGGCCTTGACAAGATGGACCGCTACATCATGCAGACCATCATCGAGAAATTCGACGGCGGACCCATCGGCCTGAACAGCCTCTCCGCTGCCGTGAGCGAGGAAAAGGATACGCTGGAAGACGTATATGAGCCGTTTCTGATCCAGAGTGGTTATATCAAGCGGACGGCCCAGGGCCGCGTGGCCACCCGAAGGGCCTACCTCCACCTCGGGCTGGAGAAAAAAGCCTTGGGCGGCGTGTTACAGAAAAAGCTCTTTAGCTGAAAAGACGGGTTTGCTCGCGCACGTAGAGCTCCCCCGGCAGGGGCCGGGGGCTCCGTCGGGCGACAAGCCTAAAGATGGGAACAAGAGAATTTTGGCTTTCATCGAGGATGAGGAGGTCATCAAGAAGATCCTCAAACACCTGGGACTTTGGGATCAGAAAGCCAGACCGCCACCGAAGAGGGCAAACGCGCCGCCGCCCGAGGCCTATCCGGATTACTCGGATTCTCAGGTCCCTTTTTCAGACGATTACCTCTATTGCGACCCGGATCATCCCGCTGGCGGGATTGAGGCTTATGAACAGGGTTAAAAAACCGGCCTTGGAATCTCAGGGATTGGCATGCCCGGATTACGCCCAAATGGCGTCAATTTCCGCGGATTCCTATCTCTCGAAGGACCGCTCATCATGCACCGGACCTGATTTCATCAAGTAAATGAGGATGCTTGTCTAACAGCCTAAACAGGTTGGTCACCGATGGCAGGGGCTTGGCCTTACCCCGCTCGTAGCGCGAAAATGCATTGGCTCCTCCTCCTGTAAGGAGGGCGGCTTCCTGCTGCGTCAGCCTGAGCTTCTTACGTATTCTTGCAAGCTCGGCCGCTTCCATTTCATCGCATTCCCTGGCGAATTGCTTAATGGCATCAGCGAAGTGAACGCCTTCACCCTCGTCGAATTCGACTTCGCCGCAATTTTGGCAATGCCATCCCGCGATGTTGGATACAACGGTATGGCGTCCTCTGTACGTGTAGGGGACATCCCGCACGGTATGCGTCATCAGCTTTTTCCCGCAATTCAGGCATTCGCGCGTCATCTCATTTCTCCTTGAACTGGATCACAATCGCCCCGTCCTGGCGCAACGTGACCTTAACATAAGCGATCCCGGCGGGCGTTTCAGGGTGGTAGACATCCTGCCAGATCCGGCTTGTCGAAAGCGTCGTCATGCTTTTGTAGAAGTCTCTCTGCGTCATGCAGCAAACCACATCAATCGCCTCGGCGATATCAAGCCCCTCGCCTGGGCGCCGATCAATGCCGTTGCCGTAAAAGCGTCCGCGCCCCGCAAACGAACAGCGGATTGAATCTTTGAAAGCTCGTAATGCGGTTTTCGCTTTTCCACGGGCTAAATTAACCTTATAGGGTAATTTAGTCAAGCTGATTCTGCCGAATTAGGACACCAGACAGTAATTTCACGCCTCATACTGGAAAGTAGCCGAAAGCCTCTCCGCCCATGCGTACAGACCGCTCTCACGCACGTGCCTCTTGAAGGGCTTTTTTGAACCCATTCAGATCGCTGCACACCACGGCCTCCCTGAGAAGCTTCCTGAGGAGCTCTCGGTCCTTAAACCCGTGGATCTGAGAGAAATATCCTCTGGGACGAACCCGAACTTGGAAGAGATGGCCTCCTGGAGCATCTCTCGGGCATCTTCAAGCATCCCCTTCTCGATCCCCTCTTCTATCCATTGTTGGGCCAATGTTGCCATAAGATCACCCCCTTCATCCAGGGTAGGGGACGCTCGCGGTGAACATGCGTAACATTTAACGCGCCTGCGGGACGTCCATAAGAAACTGCTAAATAACCTGGCACCGGGTCATCTGCAAATCCAAGGGACTCCTTAGCACTCAAAGGACTATCGCGACATCTCGAATCCATTGTCACACGTTTGGCCAAGGAGGTGATGGCTCGAATGGATCAGTGCAGGGAAGGGCGACCGGTTCAGTGACAGTAACAATTAGTTCCTGTCTTTGTCATCCTAACATATCGCTCTTCCCTCGATTCCCTGGCTGACAATATGATGCAGGGCTCCAGGTGAATCTATGCGAGCTTGGCGTGGCATACCCCCGAATAACGGATTCACACCGTGTTGTCAACAAGGATGTCCCCCCCCTATTCGGCAGAGACCTATTGCCTTCTTGTGAAAGAAAATGAACCCACGCCGGGGAGCTTGAGATCGAGGGTTTCGCCAGATATCTGACCTACAATTATCCCACCTGTCCTTGTGTGGAGCCAAAGCTCATTTCCCTTGACCTGCCAGGTGAAGGGAAGCCGGTCTTCTTCAATGGACCAGGAGCCCCTTCCCCCCGACTGTAACTCGAGGACGATGGAGACGGTTTGCCGGGCAATGCTGCTTCTGGCCGTGTACCTGCCTTCAATGTCCTTCTTATCCTGCTGGCAGCCAGCCAGCAGGGGAACAACCACAAGGCATAGTATTAGAGGTCCGATAGGTCTCATGCTCAGATCTCCTTAAGGATCATGGAAAAGCGCTTTTCCAGGTGAAAGACCCTGTCAAAAAAAAAGACATGCACGGTCATGGCGATCCACAGGACATCCCTGAACAAGGTCCAGAGGCTTATCTTCTCTCCAATTGTCTGAAAACAGCCGCAGGATATGGGTGCATCCCGCAGCAGACTTACCCCAATTGCCGTGGTGAATAGAACCAATAGGCAGCCGATGATCACCGTGGCGCTCCTTGCTCGAACCCCGGAAATGAGAAGTATGCCAGAGATTAGTTCGCACCAAGGGAGGACAACAGCCGTGAGGTTTATCCCCCAATAGGGGACCATCTGATAGGTGGCTATGGTCTCCGCAAATTCCACAGGGTAGTTGATCTTGTGCAGACTGGCATAGACGAAGAGCCCTCCTATATAAAGCCTGAAAACCAGGGCCAGATAGGGGTGGCTGATCGCCTTTTCAATGTAGGCAATAAGCTTCATGGTCCTAATGGATAGCCCCTCTCCTTCCAAGCAGGCAATCCACCCAACAAGATCCTTATATTTCCATGGCCTCTTGAAGTGAGCTTAAAGGCCACTTCCTCGTCATAGAGCCTGCTTATGTTCCTGCCGTACACGACGATTTCATCCTTTGGATCCACGTTGCTCAATTTCATCCTGTAAACAAAATCGAACAGGTTTGGGGATAGATTGATGGCCCCCTTGATGTGTCTCTCATTGAAGAACTCTGCTGGCCTTGCATCCACAAAAATGGTGGACCCCCTGTCGTACTTAAGTCTTGCCCAGTGAACGTCTATAGCCGGAGAAGGATTATGCGACCAGGTGAGGGGAATAAGGTCGATGCCCGCCGGGTTGGCCAGGTTAAAGAGGATGCCAAGGGCAAGGGCAAACCCCAGGATCAGGGCGAAGTCGGTCAGGGCTACCCTCTTGCTCCTTTCCATCTCCCGGTGGATGACCGACTTGATCTGGGCCTTGGCTCTCTCGATCTTTTCAAGCCTGACTCTTGTTCCAGAAAGCTCCTCCGCGGCCTTTCCGAGCTCAATATTCCCTTTGTCTACATCAAGCTTGAGTTCTTTGATGCTGTCGAATAGCTTGGCGTTCTTTAGAAAGACCAGGAAGTTATGGGTGATGGCCAATAGAAGATCTTGCTCGGCTTGACCAAGACCAGTCCCTGTCATTCTTTGACCGAGGCCCAAGAATCCGATGCAGGTTTCATCGATGGCAAAGAGGACCCCGGTCCTTGCCTCGTCGGAAAGGCCGGGTTGCTCAATCAGGGTTCTTTCAGCGGCAAGGCTGGCGCTCATGGGTTTTATGCCCTTGTCCTTGGCTGCCTTGAAGAACCTTTCGGCTAATCCTTCAAGCGCATCCCCTGGCATCCTGTTCAAGGTGTCATATCCGGCGCCTCGATAAAGCATGTTGATCGCCTTCCTTCCCTGGTCCACCAGCAGGACATAGCCTCCATCCAGACTAAGGTTCCCAATAACCATCAAGAGGAAGGTCTTGATCATGCCCTCTGTCCCTCGAAGGTCTTTGAGCTCTCTTATGGCTTCGTAGAGGGCATTCAAATGGAATATGCGACTGTCCAGCTCCTTCTGCCTTGCTTCAGACTGCCTGATCAATTCTGCTGTCTCAAGGTCTCTCTTGTGGAGGTTTGCATCGAGGCTATGGATTAATTGCAGGGACGTTGCATTTCTCAGGGACAAGGCCAGCCCGCCCGTGAGGGTGAGAAGGAACTCTATGTCTTCTTCATCATATCCTTCCTCAACTATCTTGGCCCCAAGTCCCAATAAGCCCAGGTGTTCTGGATCGGTTCTCCACTGGATCAACACCCTTGTGCCTGCTGGAAACAGAGACGGGTCCTCGATGCCCCTGCTCGTGATCAATTGCGGCCCCACGGCAGTGGATTCATATTCGAGGCGTCCTGATGTCTGTGTTAGGTGGTTGGGGATCAGAGGGAGATGTTCACGAAGCCTTTCCATTTCACTGAGTTCCCACCCCTGATGAGCCAGTTTGCACTCCTCAGCCCGGGGCCCAGTGACAATCGCAAATCCCTGCACCGCCCCCGTGTCGCCCATGGCCATGAGCAGGAAGGACTTCAGCAATCCTCCTGTCTCTTCAATGCCGCTCATTTCACCCAGGGCATCACGAAGCGCCTTCATCAGAAAGGCCCTCTTCCTTGGGTCCCCTGAGGCGGTGTGCTCAGCTTTGCGCACCTGTGTTTGGGCCTCGGCCTCCACGTGCCGCTCTCCTATTTCAATAATCCCTTGACCTTGGAGAAGAAGTTGTCCATGTCCCTGATGATGCCGAGGTGTGTAAATAGGACCTTCCTGTCTCTTGTCACCAGCATTGTAAACGGAGTTCGAGGCTCTCCCAATGCCTTGTGGATATCGAACTTGCTGTCCTTTGTAACTGGGTAGGCAATACGATACTCATCTGTGAAGTATTTGATTTCATTTGCGGTCGCTCCTACGGCAATGGCAAGCAGCTTGATCTTGCCATACAGATCAGGGTCCCTCTTTATCCTCTGGAATAGGTCATTAAAGAGGGGCATCTGAACGTGACAGTTGGGACAATAGACCCCCACTATCTCGATCATGATAATCTCTGCATCGACATCATGCATTGAAAAGAACCCGCCTGCTCCCAATCCTAGGTAGGCCCTGTCCTTTTCCGAGGTTGGCGCCTCTATCTTGAGTTCTGGCAGATAAGAATTAACGGTGGGGATGTTCTCCGATAGAACTGGATGGGGGCCGGAGCCCATGATCAAGAGTCCTATCCAAAGGAAGAATATCATCCGTCCATAGTTATGCCCTGACATCATAACCTCCTCTTCAAGTTCAGAAGATGTTTTTTGCGCGAATACGCATCCACCTCGAGAGTTCGAGGTGTCCAAATCCGACGTTCAAGATTCGATAGCCGAAACACGTCCAAGACTCGAATGTTCTCACGCGGCCTGACGGCAGCAACCAACGTAGTCCCGCTCCAGCGGGATCCAGGTTTCGGGTTTCAGCATTGAACGCCTGGGCCGGTTTTCCTGAACTCTGAAACCTGAACTCTGAAACCTGAAACCTCGATAGGTTGTGAAACCTGGGGGTTAGCTCCCACAAAACATCCTCGCTTCTTGCGTAGAAACTACAAACAAAGGTTCTAATGCCCCAAACCTAGAAATCTGTCTTGTTTCGGATTTTGGTCGTTGAGACCGCGCCGTTTCGCATTTCGTGCTTCGTGCTTGGGATTTCCATAGCCTGGGGCGGCCCCGCGTCACAACCGTTTGCGAGGCCGTCAGGTGTCGGCCAGGCTGAGGACTGCCTCCCCCTCTTCCGCGAATGTCCTTGCAGAGGCGGTGATCCCGACCATCTCAAAGATTCTCCTGTAATTCTCCGAAGGCCCGGCAATGGCGACCTTTTGACCCCTCTCCTTGGTCCTTGAGAGTATCTGGATCAAGATGCCTATGCCGGCACCGTTAATGGATGCATTCTTATCAAAGAGGATGACTATCTTCCCGGACCCTTTGGCCTTTTCATAAGCATTCAACAGCATAGGTTCAGAGGAGGAGTCCACCTGTCCCTTGATATCCATAACTGTAACGTCATCGATGCTTCGCAAAGAGACCTCGGCGACATCCTTGTGCGCTGAGTTTATCCTTTCTTCGGCCCTCTTGAGGGCGTGATCAAGGGCAGACTTCTGAATAGGTTTATTGATAAAGTCAGTTGCATCGAGATTCATCGCCTCCACGGCAAGGTCCATGTCCCCATGGCCTGTGATGACGATGACCTCGGCTGAGGGGTCAAGTCCCTTGAGGCGCCTCAAGACCTCAAGCCCGTCCATGCCCGGCATCTTGAGGTCAGTAAGGACGATGGAAGGCCTTTCCCTCTCAAATGCTTCAAGGCCTTCCGCCCCGTTTTCTGCGGTCAACACAGTGTAACCGTAGGCGCCCAGGAAAAGCCTAAACATATTGAGCGTAGGCTTTTCATCGTCAATGACCAGGATCTTTCGCATGACCCTCTCCTACCAGCGTTGTTCACAATGAATCGGCCCAGGGGAAAGTCAGGGTGAATGCCGTGCCCACCCCCTCCTCGCTTTGGACACTGATTTCTCCCCCGTAATCCCTGAGGATCCCGTAGGCGATGGACAGCCCCAAACCCATGCCTTTCCCGACCTCCTTGGTCGTGAAAAAGGGCTCAAATATCCTATCCTTCAGTGCCTCGCTCATGCCAATGCCTGTATCCCTGATGGCCAATCCTACCCTGTCTCCTTCCTGAAAGGTGCGGATGGCTATAGAGGCAGGCTCCGATGTCTGGCCTATCTCTCTCTTCTGAAGGAGAGCGTCTCGGGCATTGGTCACGAGGTTGAAGATCACCTGCTCCAAGCGGTTGCTGTGGGCAATGATGGAAGGAACGGATTCTTGGAGATCGAGATGCACCTCTATGTTTTGAAGGGCAAGTTGCCGACCCACAATGGCCAGGACATCGTTTATGGATTTGTTGACGTTGACCTTCTCTCTTGAAAGATCCGCCTTCCTACCGAATGCCCTCAGGCGATTAATGATTTCAGCAGCCCGATCCACCTGGTTGCTCACCTCGCCTACCACCTCTGCCACCTGTTCTTCCGGGATCTTCTCGTCCCGATCCATCATCATCTTCAGGAACTCGCTTCCCATCTTAATGGCATTGAGGGGCTGGTTCAGTTCGTGGGCAATCCCGGCAGACAGCTCCCCGAGTGTGGTCATCTTGCTTGCCTGGATCAACTGCGCATCCTTTTCTATCATCTCTGTTATGTCTGTGGTTGCCAGGATCAGGGCATCCCTTTCCTGATACTTGGTCGGGGACGCATGGACATTGACATAGAACGGCTTATTGCCCTTTCTGAAATGCCTCGTCTTTTGCCTCACGAGGAAAGGCCCGGGTTGATCGCCTGGGAGCAGGTTCCCCAGGTCCCCGCTTGCGTCGTCAAGAGGGGCAAGCTCGCGGAAGGACCTTCCTATTAGTTCTGTCTTTGAGAAGCCATAGACCCTTTCAGCGCTCGGGTTGGCGTCGAGGATCTCGAGCGTCTTTCGATCAATAACAAAGACCGGATTAGGCCCGCTGTCGAAGAGGGAGTGATATTTCCACTCCGAGTCCTTCAACCTTTCCTGGGATGCCTTCAGGGAGCAAGTCATGTGGTTGAAGGAATCGGCAAGTTGTACGATCTCATCCCCCACATGCTTCCTATACACTGAGCACTGCAGACAGGCTTGAAGCTTTTCAGGGAACTCATTGCAGCCTGGGCTGTGGTCACACTCTGTCCCATCCACATACCAGCAAGGCAACTCAGGATTTTTTCGTGCAGGGCATTCCTCCTTTTCGCAGTCGTTCACATCCCAGCACCTGACCTCGCCGTGGGCGCGCTGATGAGGATCCATATTTCCGCGGCTGATTTCATCGGACACCTTGATCAACTGCGCAATGGGCCGGGTGATCACCTCGGACAGCCAGTTGCTGATGAGGATCCCCAGGATGATGATGGCCGCTACGACGCTAATCAGGGTGATGCCCATCTTGTTTATGAGGGACTCGATGTGCCTTTCGTTGAGGCCCACGTGTACCGTGCCTATCTGATAGATCCCTTCCATTATGGGAACCGCAACGTCGTAAGCCGACTGATTTTTCACCCTCAGCAGCCTTATACTGTGGGGCTGATGCGGAGGAAGGAGATTAGAATGGTGAAGCTCCTCAGGAAAGGCATGGCTGAAGGTGTGCGACAAGAGATCGTCCTTCGCGCCGAGAATAAAGATATAAGAGATCAGGCGCTTACGTTCCTCCAACAGGGCTGCATCAAAGACGAGGGTCTCGAGGTTGGGCTTATCCTGCGTGAGAATATAAGCCCGACTCCTGTCAGCAATGCTTTGGGCAATGGCTATTCCCCTTCGCTGGAGTTCGCCGGTCAGGGCAGGAAGCAAGACAAACTGGATGGCCACTGTAATCCCAGCGCAGAGGAGGAGTATTACAATGAGGGTGGAGAAGAGGATCTTGTTCTTGAAGCCTATTCTCTTTAGGATCCTTTTCATCATCACGACTCCAGATTGACTTGAAGGCACTTATTTCATTATTCTTCTGGAGCAGGAGGGGCGGTAAGCGCTTTTCTGATCTTCTTCCAATTCGTGATCAGGACAAACTTGCCATCCTGAATACGGGTGAAGTAGACCCTTTCGAGACCCTGATGATCCGTTGGGCTGAATGATAGAGTATTGGCTATCCCAAGGTCATAATTCCGGATTGTTTCGACGGCGTCTATGAAGCGTTCCCGATTTAGGTCCCTTCCTGCCCTTTCAAGGCCTTCCACCAGTACCCTCGCATTTATGTACGCCTCCAACCCCACGAAGTTGGGCCTGTCGTCGGGATAATAACGCCCCAGCAGTTCCGAGTATTCGCCAGCGCCCCATAAGAGGTTCTGGGTTTCCTCCAGTTCAGGAGACGGCACCACTTGAGTCACTATGACCCCTTCGCCGTCCCTTCCGAGCTTCCTGGCGAGCTCATTGGCGCCTACAAACGAGACATTGTAGAAGACAGGATGAAAACCCATTGTCTTGGCGGTTTTAATGAACTTGGCGCAAGGGTCGTAGGTCCCGATCATCACGACTGCTTCGGCGCCTGATCGGAGGATCTTGTCGAGACCGTCTTCAATATCGAGGGTGCCGCGGATGTAAGACCCCCTCGCCACAGGCGCCAGTCCATATTTCTTCAAGGCCAGTTCGGTTCCCTTGAGCCCGTCAAATCCAAAGGCATCGTACTGGTAGAAGACGGCTATATCTCGAATCCCCAAATCCTCGACGAAGTGCTTAACCGCGGCCCCGGTTTCCTGATAATAAGAGGCCCGTACATTGATGATATAGCGGTTGAACGGCTCCCTCAGGGCGTTGGCGCCTGTAAACATCCCTACCAGCGGTATCCTGGCCTCTTCCACAAGGGGGATGATCTTGACAGTCGTGGGGGTCCCCACATAGCAAAAGAGGGCAAAGACCTTGTCTTCAATGATGAGCCTCCTCGTATTGGAGAGGCACCTCGGGGGATCATAGCCATCGTCATAGGCAATGACCCTTATCTTGCGGCCATGTATGCCGTCGTTCTCATTCACATAATTCAGATAAGACAAGGCCCCATGCAAGGTCTGGGTGCCGAGGTAACTGGCGTGCCCTCCCAGGGCAAGGGAAGCGCCGATGAGGATCTCCTTGTCGGTGACCCCAGGGGCACCCACCTCATTTGGGCCAGGCTGGCTGGGCCGTTCACATGAGGCAATTGCCAGACACAGCGGCAACAAGACTGAGATCAGCCCCATTCTGCACTTCACCTTCCCACCTCTTCTAACGCGGCATAGCCGCAACCGAGAATGCTCGCACAAAGACACAAAGAACATCTTGTTGTTACATTGGGTTGATCAGAAGCCGCCCGCTTGCAGCAGGGTTTCAAAAGAAATTCTTATCGCCTCGCCTCAGATCGGGGGCGCAATGGTCACCAGGACGCGGAGATCGCTCCTGGCCCGAATCCCGTGGGGTTCATTGATGTCCGAGATCAGGATATCGCCGGGATGTGCAGGAATGGTTGCACCTTCTTTTCCCAGGAAGTCGCCTTCCCCCTCAAGCACAGCGATGCTCACCTGGCCCTCGATCTCATGAGAATGAATGGGAAGCTCCTGACCGGCCCTGAAATTGAAGTTCAGGATCTTGAAGTAGGGGGAATCATGGA
>JAUPKI010000012.1 GCA_030837545.1 Thermodesulfobacteriota bacterium
AAGGTCTATACCCTTGACAACAAGAGTCCACGATTAAAGACGGTCATCATTGATCACCCGTACCACGCAGATTGGAAACTGCTCAATAAAGAAAAACCGCTCGAAATAACGGATCATCATATTCGTTTTGAGGTCAAAGCCCCTGGCCTGAAAACAGAGACGTTCACGGTCCAGGAGATGCGGGAGAGTTGGGAAAGCATCATGGTCAGCAACCTGACGCCCGACCATATCGTGCTGTTCGCCGGAAAGAATTATCTGAGCCAGGATACCCGCCGACAGTTGGAGAAGATAGTGGCCCTGAAATCCGAAATCAGCGCCATCGACCGAGACCTCAAGGCGCTCGAAAAGGGGCGTGAGCAGATATTCAAGGATCAGAAACGGCTCAGGGAGAATCTCCAGGGGTTGGGGCAGACCACCGAAGAAAAGGACCTCAGAAGCAGGTATATCCAGCAGCTCAATCAGCAGGAGACCCAATTGGAGAAACAGGGGGAAAGGGAAAAGGCGTTTGAGCGCCAGCGCAAGACCAAACAGGGCGAGCTGGATGAGCTGATGGCCACACTTGAACAGGATCTGGGCGTGAAGGAGAGATGATCGAGCGCCGGAAAACTGCAGGCGGCGAAACTGTGAACAGCTACCCATTTTCTTTGGCAGATGCGCGAATGGAACATGAATAAAGGAGGCAGACGGGGATGAAAAAGACGGCTGTCGTGTTGTTCATCATCATCCTCGTCATCAGTGGGTCGCTCTACTACGTCTGGTCCCAGGTCACCCTGCTCCCCGAGTGGTACACAGGGGCTGGGGAGGCCTTGGATGGGAGCGTTATCACCTATGGAAAGGAGATCGAGGACATAAGGAGATCTTTGGCGCGAACCATTGAAGAGCAGTTGCAAAAAGCCCCTGCCCGCACCAGCGATATTGAGGTCGTGCTAACTGAAAAGGACGCCAACAAATTATTCGCTGTGATCATTTCAGAAAATGCCGGGACACACCGGTATCTCAATGCCATCAAGGCCTCAAGGACCCGCATCACGGATGGGAATCTTGATTTCGGGGTTGTGGTGGATGCCTCTCAACTCGCCGGGGATGCATCGGGCCGCAGCGGCGAAGGGGCCATTCCCGAGGCGGTCCCTCTTTCAGGCCTTCTCAAAGGGAGGGAAATTTCCCTGGGGTTCACAGGAAAATACGGACTGAAAGCCGGCAGACTCCAATTGGACGAGGATGGAAAGATCAGAATCGGCGGCATGACATTTTCCATAAAAACGATCACGAAGAGACTGGGCATTTCAGAGGATAAGCTCAAAAAGGCCCTTAAAGATCTCAATTTTGGGAAGTTTAAAATAGATAATATTGAATCCATCCGGAACACCCTCCTGTTGAAGGGGTCGTATTGATACTCCACGTTCGGCGGTGTCTTGGGCTACGGCTCCAGCGAGGGTTGGGCGGGCCGCCCCCTGCCGCCTCGGTCCACCCTTGAAGTCTCACGGGAAGTAAATGACGTCAAAGTGAACGACTGTCCACACAATGTACCCCATCCCGACCAGCACCCCAAAGGGATATCCGATGAACCACATCAGCGGGTTGGTCCTCGGCCTGTAAAATCGAAGACTGGTTGCCGTGGTCATCACATTAGCCCAGATCCACCAAAAACTAACCATGGCGAGGAGATAATATCCCCAGCGCGGATAAACAAACACGAGCACGATTCCGATCACGTTGGCCGGACAAGCCACAAAAACATCCGCGAAGGCAATGCCGTAGTGAGTCTTCTGCTCGTGCCAGTCATCGGTCGAGCCGTCAGGATTGTTGAACGCTTTGCCCCGGAGGATCATCACCTGCCAGCCCCATAGGAGCAGGGCGAACAGACCCATGAATCCCAACAGCACATATATGCTGATCTGTGAGAGAAGGGATAGCTTTTGCATTCCGCTCTCCTTTCCGGTTGCCCCGCTTAACGTCAGGGCTGACCTGACGGTGAACCGTGCGGCGGGTCTCCCGTAGGGTCGGGCCATTGGTTCGAAATTCTTTTATGGATTTGGTCAATCCGCATTCTTGAGTGATGCAAAGTCATCGTTATCCGGCGACTCGATAAGGCGGGCTGAAAGTGAAAATGAGCTTTAAAATCCATTTCAGCGCCGGATGGATCATCTTGTCTATGGTTACCGGTTTCAGACCGCCGGACTGGATAGCTTTTGCCATTTGTACGCCGAGTGCATATGCCTGCTGTCGCTGCACTGCGCTCAGACGCCGCAGGAAGTAAATCCGATGCCAATCCTGACTGCTCTCCGGCATGTGTTCGAGATCCGCACCGGCATAAATGTCTCCGATCCACTGTCCGTGAAGCATCAAAGGCGCATTGCTTTTCAACCAGGGCGTTCCGTCATCACATGATTTTCTTAAACGGTTGGGCATGCCGCCGGCACTTGCGATCGAGCCAACGGCCCGCACTTTGTCATCTATGCGGGTTTTGATGCTCATACAATTGAGAAACGGCTTGCCCGGTTGCGCCACCCGCCATGACAAACGCTCCCAGAATACCGTCATTAGCCCGGTCACAAATCCGTTATGCACCGGCGAAGCGAAAAGGATGCCATCCGCCTCAACGATTCGGGGTATAAGTTCATCCATGTCGTCTTTCAGGCTGCAGGGAGCTATTCCCTTGCCAGCAAAACCATAACATTTCAGACAGTTAGTGCAGTATCCGATACTTTGATCACGGAGCATTATCATATCAACTTCCGCACCGTTGGCCTTGGCTCCTTCCATGAATGACTGTGCGAGTTCGGTGGTCGTCCCATTGGGACGATAGGTACCGTTCAATACGAGGATTTTCATTCGGTCATCGCTCATCGTCATCGAACCCATCCTTGAGTTTCTTTTTCGCCTTTGCCGGCGGCAAAAGGCTCTCGCCCGTGACCACAGGCCTGCCGGTCTTTTCTTCCAGCTCCATGCGGGCCTTTTTCGCAATCCCTCCGCCCGTTTTCCCGGCCTCAGCGTTTTCATCCATGCCGGTGGCGTCATCTCTTTCCGCAATCTGACGGGTGGAAAGCTCTGCGAGGATGGATGTCCCTCATCCCGTACCCGAGCTCAATCCGGCGGCATGCAGGGATCGCGCAAATCTCTTGTCAAACGTGGCTACCGTGGCGTCCCCAAAATCAGAAATCATCTCGCGGATCTGAGGTTAGGGTATCGCTGACCGAAAGTTTAAGTTGCGATCTGATGGTCTTCGGAATGGTTGTCTGGTATTTTGAAGTCACCACTGATTGCATAGCCCGTCCTCCCTCCATGATTTTCCTTACAAATGAACGATATCGTAAGGAGAGTAGATTGTCAAGGCGGATCGGACCCGGCACTTTTTGAAAATGGATGGGAGGGACCGGACTGGGTTGCGATCATAAGAAACGCATATTTTCATGGCCGTCCCCATTCCAATCATCCTCGCATTGATGCCAGAGTTCATCTTTGAGGCCCTCGAATACATTGAAGACAATAGGGCAAACCAAGCAGTTCTGAACCGCCTGAACCAGACGGAACACAAAATCCTCCTTGTGCAGGTGAGGAAACGAGCGGCAGTCGTCCGGCCGGTGATCGTAAACCGTGCATAGATTTCCGGATTGCAGTGGGCAGGGTGAATCCCGGAAGACGATGTCACCATCATCGTCTTTAACAACGAAACGCTGTACGAATTCGCTGGTGCCGATGCCCAGGCCTGTCGCCATCCTGAGGATGTCGTGTTCACTGAGAATGGGCGTCACCTCGCGGCAACAATTCCCACACGCGCAACAGTCAATCCGGCTCGCGACATCTTCGTAATGACGATGAACGATGGCATCAAGTTCTTCGATCTCCAGATCGCTCCCTTTCAGAAAACTCCGGAATCGCCAGTTTTCATCTTCTCGCTCTTCAGCGAGCCTCTTTACAGTTTTGGGGTCTGATTCGAGCTTCATTTTTCTCTTTCTGCGGCCCATTCTTTGAGCCACGTTTCCGGATCAACCTCATCCAATAGCCTGATATTTGTCACCGATCCTCGTCTTCTTTTGGCAAGATCGTTGCCACTTCGAGAAACAATTGATCTCCCCTATCCTTTACCATCCAGTCGGCTATCTTTTTCTTATTGTGAGGGAATAGATCCTGTTTTCGGCTCACCATGAACGTTATCATTTCCTTGAGATTGGACGCCTCCACCTCATCTGTATCAGCATAGATCGCCGCGAGACTCCTTTCCCGATCCGTTTCATTGAGCAAGGATGCATTCCAGCATATAATGGCCATAGCGATCGCCCTGTTTTGCTGCTCCACATTTTCCGCGGCCTCCATCAGCGGCTCAGCGTATTCAAGAATAACTGCCGACATCTTCTCACTGCCCTGAGGGTTGGCGCTTACCCTGCCTGCCAGGTGAGGCTTCTCCTTTAGCATTTTGTCCATGAGGTCACGAGGCTCCATTTTTCGGGCCTGGCGCCGCAGCTTCTTTTTGGATGTCGTGGGTTTCTTTTTGGATTCTTTTTGTGACATGCCCTTTCTTCTTTAAATCCCTAAAAAGCCCGTTTCAGTCATTATTGAATGGCACTCTCAACCTGGTTGAAAACAGCGGACAACAGAGACTCGCACTCGCTTTGGGCTTTGGCCAATTGGGCTTCAAGTTGATCACACAGGGTCATGACGCGGTCCACTTTGACGACGATGGGTTTTT
>JAUPKI010000078.1 GCA_030837545.1 Thermodesulfobacteriota bacterium
CCAAAGAGCGGCCCAAAACTCGGGGATGTGCTCGACCGACCATCGATAGAGGGGCATATATTCTTGAAAATCAGTCCCATGCCTCTCATTGATAAACTGCATGAATCGGTACATGTTGGAACCCTTGATCCTCTCTTTCGACGGTTTCCATAACATCTTAGCCATAGTTACCCCCTTGTTTGTATTCGGCAGCTCTTAGCCATATAGACGGTTGGCCCCCCAGCGTAAGATAAAACTCCCATCTACGAACGTTTATTCTGTAATTTTCTATCATTACTAATAGTTAACCTTATCCAGTCCTTTTAAGCCCAGTATTTCTCTGCCTTCATCAGGGGTAGCAGGTTCAATGCCCAATTCCCTGGCGATCCTGATAATCTTGGCCACGTGTTCCGCATTGCTCTTGGCCAGTACGCCTTTTTCTATGTAGAGATTGTCTTCCAGCCCCACACGGACATGCCCGCCGATGAGCAAGGACTGGGTGCATATCGGAAACTGCGCTCGACCTGCAACACAAACCGAGAACTGAAAATCCCCAATTAGTCTTTTGGCGTAGTCAACCAAAAACATCAAGTTCTCAGGGCTTGGCGTAATGCCCCCCAAAACTCCCATCACAAACTGAAGATAGACCGGTTTCTTGAGATGCCCCCTCTCGATCAGAAAGGCAATATTGTTGATCATTCCCGAATCGTAAACCTCAAGTTCCGGCTTGGTATTTTCTTTTTCAAAAAACTCGGAGAATTGTCGCAATGTTTTGAATGTATTAGGGAATATAAAATCCTCGGTCATTCCTAAATATTCAGGCTCCCATTCATATTTCCACTCCTTCCATTTTTCCATGGCATGGAACAGGGCGAAGTTCACCGAACCTGCATTGAAGGATGCCAGCTCAGGGCTCAGTGCGGTAACTGGCGGCACGCGTTGCTCGGCAGTCATCCCTAAACCTCCCCCCGTTGTCAGGCAGAGGATAATATTGCATTTGCTTTTCACCGTCGTGGCTATCTCCCGGAAGATATCCAGGTCGGTAATCGGCTGGCCTGTTTTTGGGTCCCTTACATGCACATGGCACACTGTGGCTCCTGCCTCGTAGGCAGCAAGAATTTCATCGATTATCTGCTTGGGTGTGATTGGCAGATAGGGTGACATGGTAGGGGTATGAATACTTCCCGTAATGGCTGCTGTGATAATTCGCTTATCCATATGGTTCGACTCCTTGCTATCTTGTCAATAAATTGTACACTACTTGATTCCTTCATACATAATGTGTATAGTTGGGCTATATGGCCACCGTTACTCACCGAGAGAGAAGAGAAAGGAGAATTGATCATGATTCACACAACATCGAGCCAGGCGAAGACTTATACGGCGCCACAGCCTCATGAACGGGAGTTGAAGGTCTTGATCTCTCCCAGCCTTCAACAAGGCGTTGAAGGGCTGGCAGTAGGAATGACGATCCTGCCCGCTGGAAATTCAAGTAGTTCTCACAGCCATGAGGCGGAGTGCGAAACATGGATCGTGGTCTCAGGAGCAGGCGAAGTGCTGGTCGGGGAAGAGCGCGAGTCAGTGGGACCAGAATCCGTTATTTTTATCCCGCGCAATGTGAAGCACCAAATCATCAACACTGGCCCAGAGACGCTGCGCATGTTCTGGATTTATACTCCCCCAGGCGGCGAGAAGAGCGTCCTCGAAGAGACGATCAGGTAAAGGAACGCTACGCATACCGCTGCGGATGAATCTTCAATTCCTCAATAAAATCAGAAACTATTCGCTCTTGGTCGTATTCTGGCCTCCAGTTCCACTCATTGCGGGCCACACTGTCGTCAATCGGCAAACACAGGCTGTCCACAATCTTCTGGCGTTCCAAGTCGGGCTCAAAGCTTATCTGGGCCGTGGGAATCTTGGCCTTAACGATATCTGCAAGCTCCTGGGCGCTCGCCACAGGGGTTGCACCGGCGACAAGATAGTTCACCATTTTGATGTTCGCCAATGGCGCTTCTCCTAATTTGACAATGGCCCATGCTGCATCTTTGAAGTACATGACCGGACATCTGGTCTCAGGTTTCACCCATATGGTGAAGGGATTTCCCTTCGCACACTCCTCGATCACCCATGGATTATACTGAACGATCCCCGGAGTCTTCACTCCCGGTCCCACGATGGAGGGGTAGCGAATCCCTCTGAAATCCAGCCCGAACTTCCGTTTGTAAAACAGACCCATAAGCTCAGAGAATACCTTCGTGACCCCGTAAAAGAGCTGTGGGCGCTGCAAGGTATAATCGCTGATGACATCTTCACGGATGTCTAAGCCATAGGTTGCAAGGGTGCTGGAGAAGATCACCTGAGGCACCTCGAATAATCGTGCCGCTTCGAGAATGTGAAAGGTGCCCATGGCATTGGCCCGAAAAGAGGCGGCATTGTCCGCATCCGAAGGCACGGAAAGCATGCCCCCAAGGTGGTAGATCACCTTGGGTCTGTGGGTCTTTACCACGCTCAAGACATGGCTGAAATTTCCCAGATCCCCACGCACGAGTTTAACCTGGTCCGCCACGTCGTCCAGCAGCTTTGTAGAGGGGTTAATATCAAATACGACGACATCTTTCTCCCCCTTTTCCAGCAGAATCCGTGCAACTTCCGCCCCAATAAAACCCGTTCCTCCGGTAACCAACGTGCTCACGACAACCTCCTGTAGACGTTATAGGGTTGACTTCTTAGTCGATTGGCAAATCACACTGCCACACACACACCAGCCCTCATTTTCCGTCAGTCCAGTAAAGCTGCTTCAAGCGATTCAGAAACTCCCGGTCGCGCTTTTGGATGGCTGCGTCCAGTTCTTCTTTCGAGAAGTCCAGGGCATAATCGTAGAAGCCTTTGCCTGTCTTGATTCCGTAATGCCCCTGCGAGACGAGACCCTGGAGCGCCTTGGGGGATTCCTTGGAGCTTTGAATGTGGGGCAAGAGATTCTCGCATACCCTGAGCCAGAGCTCCAGCCCTCCCAAATCAGCGGTAAGCAGGGGACCGATGCTCGCCAGACGAAATCCAAAGCTCCCCTTCACGGCCCTGTCGATATCCTCGGCGCTCGCAATCCCTTGTTCATAAAGATCGAATACCTCCCTGACCATAGCTACCTGGATTCTATTTACCACAAACCCGGGAAGCTCCCGATAGATCTTTACCGGGACCTTTTTTATCTTTGCCAGGAGCCCGTAGGCCGTCGCCATGGTCTCATCGCTGGTCTGCTCACCCTTTACCACCTCCACAGTCGGCACAATGTGAGGCGGATTAAACCAGTGCGTAATAACCAGCCGCTCTTTGTCTTTCACCTGTGCGCCAATCTCTCTCAAGGTCAGAGAAGAGGTATTCGTGGCGATAATAGTGTCTTTTCTACAGAAGGACTCAACTCTCTGAAAGAGCGCCTGTTTGATCGGCAGGTCTTCGGGAGCTGCCTCCACAATAAAATCACTTCCCTCCACAGCGGCCTTTAAATCAGTATGGGTGGAAAGCCGCTGGAAGGCCAGAGGGATATCCTGTTCCCCAATCAGACCGAATTGTCGAAAAAGCTCCAGGTTGTTCTTCATGTGGGCCTTGGCCGTATCAAGGATGGATCCCTTTACATCGTAAAGCGACACAGGGTAGCCGCCCATGAGAAAACTCTGGGCGATTCCATGTCCCATAATGCCGGCGCCAAGGACGGAGATATTACGGATCTCCTCGAGTTTCATGCAACGCTCCTTCCTGAACGAACCGACCTATCCCGCCAAGATACGGGGCAACCAAAGGACGAGGTCGGGAAAAATGACAGTTAAAATGACCACGACGACCTGAATACCCACAAAGGGGATGATGCCGAGATACATGTCGCGAAGTTCGATCTCCGGGGCAATGCCCTTGAGGTAAAAGATGGAGTAGGCGAAGGGCGGCGTCAGGAATGAGATCTGAAGGCTGGTGCAGATGACCAGCCCCACCCACAGAGGATCAAATCCCAATTTGAGAAGAATGGGCGAAAAGATGGGGACTGTAATCAGAAGGATGCCGATCCAGTCGATGAACATGCCGAGGAAAAAGATAATCAGCAGTACAGTGATGAAGATGCCCCAGGAGCCCAGACCAAGTCCCATGAGCACATCGGTGATGACCTGCCCGCACCCGGCGTTCAAGAAAGCGCCGGTGAACAGATTGGAGGCGATGGCAATGACGATGATCATGGAGGTGATCCTCAGGGTGACATAGCAGTTCTCCAGGAAGCTCTTCCAGGTTAACCTTCTGTATGCCAGCGCCAGGCAGGTGGCGCCCAAAGCCCCTACAGCCCCGGCCTCGGTGGGCGAGGCGATTCCAACGAAAATGGAGCCTAAGACGAGGACGATGATAAAAACCGGCGGCAAGAGATAGCGTGCTGCGTCAATAAGGGAGTCCATAGAGAAAAACTTGGGTTGGTCCTCACGCACCAGGCTGGGGCCCAGGGACGGCGTGATAGCCGTGCGGATCACAACATAAACAATGTAAAAGGCTCCTAACATCAAACCCGGAATGACGGCCCCTGAAAACATCTGGATCACGGAGACCCCTGCCATGGGCGCATATAGGATGAGCATGATGCTTGGAGGGATGAGAATGCCCAGGGTCCCGCCGGCGCAAACAGCGCCGCTGGCGAGGCCGGGCGAATAGCGTGCCTTGAGCATGGTAGGCACCGCCATCAGGCCGATAGCCGTCTCCGAGGCCCCTACCACCCCGGTAGTAGCCGCGAACATCACTGCAAGGACGATTGTGGCTACCGCCAGGCCGCCGTTGAGCCTTCCCATCCATCCACGGAGGACATTGAAGGCCCTCTCCGCCACGCCCGAGGTCTGCATCATAGTGCCCATGAAGATGAACAGGGGTACGGCAGCGAGGATGTACTCTGAGAGGGTTCCGTTGACCAC
>JAUPKI010000079.1 GCA_030837545.1 Thermodesulfobacteriota bacterium
CGCCGGCCCCCACCACAAAAAGTCCTTCGATGCCGGCCTTGCAATTGCAAAAACGTCCGGGGCCGAATTGGTCCGGGGTCTGTTCAAGCCCGAAATTTCCCCCGCTAAAGCTGTTGACCCAGTATTCATTGGAGAGCGGCGTGGCGAATTCGACATAATCGAGGCGGCTGCTAAGACCGGGGATATAGCGTTCGACGGACCGGACGAGGCTCATCCCGATCCGGTTCTTTAACCGTAAATATTCGCCGCCGCGCTTGCGGCTCCGGGTGCCGGACCAGGGCATGAAGGGGTGCTCATAACCTAATCCACTGATGATCTCGAGGGTGTAGCAACCGTCAGGGGCGTGCCGATGGTCCGGATCTTTCAAAGAGGGTGACGTCACGAAGTAATAGGGGAACGGGTCCGACTCCTGCCGCCCGGCAATGGAAGCGAAGGTCCGGTTTACATCCGTGTATTCGAAATGGATGATGTTGGCGTCAGTCAGGCCGGCCGCGGCCGGATCAATACGCGTTCCGATAAATGCGTAAAACGAACCCGCAGATGGCCGCAGGCGAGCCACCCTTTTTTTAATCGACCGAGGGATAATCCCGGGATCGATTAACTGCCGGAATGCGATCAGTGGATCCACATTGCTGATGACCGTTCTCGCCGAGAACGTCTCGCCGAACCGGTCGGTAACGATAAATTCCGCGCCGGACCGGTGGATGCCGGTCACCGGCGTCCGGTTCTTCAAGACAGCATTTTTTTGCATCAACGTCGTCACAAGCGCATCCCGCAGGGCGGCGCTGCCGCCTTTGGGATAGTAGGCCCCGTCCAGATAATGGTCCAGCAGCATCATGCACAAAAAGGCCGAAGCGCGCTCAGGGGGCAGTCCGCTGTTGCCGCAGTGGGCCGACAAGGCCGCCTGCAGGCGCGGGTTGCGGGTGATGCCGTTTAGCATCTGTTGATAGGTCGCGCGGTGATATTTCATCAGGACAGGATGCCTGAAGACATACCGCAAGCGATCCAGCAAGCTCTTGGGCGGGCCGTGAGGATCGGAGAAGACCCTCAGCAGACGGTCGATCACATTGAAATATCGTTGGATGGCCTTGGATTCATGGGGAAAAAGACGCTGCAGCCGCTCCTGGTAGCGCTCCTTTCCTTTACAGAGCCTGAGTTCAAAATCCGGAAACACGTAGCGGTCGAAACCGTCCGGGTCAAGTTCGACGAAATCAAGCCTTCCATCAAGCTCCAGCAGCTCCAGAAGAAGCCGGAATGTAGCACCTCTGCCGAGCTTTCCCAGGTAATGGAGACCGGTGTCGAACCGGTAGCCGTTACGAACAAACGGATTCAAATACCCTCCGAAAGAGGGCATGGCTTCGAGGACTAAAACCGATACATCCTGCTGGGCCATGCGCAACGCAGCGCTGAGCCCGCCGGCGCCGCTGCCGACCACTATGGCGTCAAAATCCGTCATGTCAGTGTTCTTTCCACACTTACGGCGCAATCATAACGAGCGGCATCACTACCGCCAGCCGTCCAGATCAACTCAGCTTGAACTCTGGACAGCCGACGCGAAGCAATCCCCTTAGAAACCAATAAAGAAGGGGGGAAAAAAGATACTGATGCCCGGCGGTGGAGGCGGTTCATAGACGACCGGCGGCGGGGGATAATAAACGGGTTCCCTGTAGCCATGGGGACGATAGTAGCCATAGGGACGATAAACAGGCCTGGGGTGGTCGTACCCACGTCCTCTGGGCTCGTAAGGGCGGTTGTCATGTTTTTCAATCCGTTTATGGTCATCTCTGGCGAGGGCCGGCGCCACGTCTATACTGCCGATCATTGCGGCTAAAACAAGCCCCATCATCATCTTGCCCACTATGGAGCTGAAATTCCATGTATTTGATGTTTTCATAACGTCACTCCATTCTTGGATCGATTTTAAACGCCTGTTTGGCGTCAATCTTTAATTGTATAACACTACTGCTCATTTCTTATGGGGCTTTCCATATCTCCCTGTCCGGAATAGTATGTCGGTAATATTTTTCTGCTGATCCGACATCGTTGCATAGAGCGCCTCGAAAGGCGGGATAATCTTATTCTGCTGATTCAAATGGGTTTCGGTAATTTGCCTGTGTAATTTCATATGCTCGAGAGCGTTCATGGGTTTGGTGTTTTCAGCCCTCTCCTTTTTAAGGGCGTCCATCTCTTTCGCATTTTCCCGCATCACCTGAGTAAGGTTATTCCATAATTCTTTCTGGCCCTCGGTGATATTTAGCGCGCCTTGAAGCTGTTTGATCTGGGCCTCAGTATAGTCGACAGCAGAGGTTTTATCAACTGCCGACGATTTCCCTTTGCCTGAGGCTGCAAAAGAAAGACTTGAATTGGCGAAAAAGATAGTGGATAGAAACGCCACCATCACAACAACGAGTGTACCTGGAAAAGCAACTTGATAATCCTTTCGTTTCATGATCTGTCTCCTTATAAGTTTAGTCTTTAACGCTTGCGAGCGCTAAGAGGTTATAAACTACTCAATTTCGCGCACATTAGAATCGTCCCGCCTACCTTCTACTGCTTATCCCCTTCCTTTTTCGCGCCGTTTTTTAGCTCCTGAAAAAACTTTCATAGCCCTTCGTTAAGCTATACCCCCCTTCCCAATAAAATGATAAAAATTCTCTCGTAGGTGAGGTGACCAGAATCATGCAAATCGTAATTGCAAGTGGCCTGCCAAGAACCGGAAAAGGAAAGAATCTGGAATCATCCTATAATAACAGTTGATTAGATGAATGGGGGATAAGCGCAGGGAAGGGTGAAACAAGTTACTGGCCTCAATATTTGGTGGAACCTCCATATATTGAGGGATGTGTTGAGGAAAGTCAGACTCCTTGTTAACCTGATTCCTTGGTCTCCGGCCGGAGTATCCCGAGTTTATGGAGCTTCGCTCTCAAGGTACTCGGGTGGAGGCCCAGGATCGCCGCGGCCCCGTTCTTTCCCTCGATGCACCATCGGGTTTCTGAAAGGATCTTAAGGATTTGGTTTCGCTCCGCCTCTTCGAGGGTTCTTATGCCGGATGACAGGGAGAGGAAGGAAAACTCCAGTTTATCCGCCAACTGCAAAACCGGCCCGGGGCACAGGATCACGGCCCGTTCAAGGACGCTTTCCAGCTCCCGGACGTTCCCGGGCCATGGGTAATCCTGCAAGGCCTTCATCGTCTCTTTCTGGATCGACGTGATTTGTTTCCCCAATTTCCTGGCATATCGCTCTATGAAGGCCTTGACCAACAACGGGATGTCTTCTTTCCTCTGCCGCAAGGGAGGGACAGTGATGGGGAAAACGTTGAGCCGATAGTAAAGGTCCTTGCGGAATCGCCCTTCGCGGACCTCTTCCTCAAGGTTTCGATTGGTCGTTGCCACGATCCGTACGTCAACTTTGATGGTATGAGATGAGCCCAGGCGCTCAAACTCATTATGCTGGATTACCCGGAGGAGCTTTGCCTGCAGCTCCAGCGGCAGTTCCCCGATCTCGTCAAGGCAGATGGTAGAACCATTGGCGACCTCGAACCGGCCTGCCTGGCGGGTATCGGCCCCGGTAAATGCCCCCTTCTCCCGGCCGAACAATTCGCTCTCCATCAAATTGGCCGGCAGGGCGGCACAGTTGATGGTGATCAGCGGCCGATCCTTGCGAGGGCTCATGTTATGGATGGCGGCGGCGATCAGCTCCTTTCCCGTACCGGTCTCGCCAAGGATCAGGACCGTTGCGTTCGTAGGAGCGACCTGCTCCGCTCGATAGAGAACATACTTGAGACCATCACTTTCCCCGAGAATATGGTCGAGTTGATGTTTCATTTTGATCTCTTGACGGAAGTAAATATTCTCGGCCTCGAGTTGGTCTTTCAATGCTTTTATTTCAGAAAGAGCCGTCCGAAGTTCGACAGCTTGCCGTTCCAGTTCGTTGTGAGATTTTTTTAAAGCCTCTGCTGTAAGTTTCCGTTCAGTGGTGTCGCGGATGTTACACTGAATCACTTTATGATGATTGACCAGATAGACATTACTGACAAATTCTACGGCAATTGGCCGTCCCTCTTTCGTCTCAAGCGGCAAATCATGGTAGCGAACATATCCTTTGCTCTTCAGTTCCAAAGAGGTGGCTTTTGATGCTTCAATATCTCTAAAGGCGCCAATTTCCCAGAGTTTCTTCCCTAAGAGCTCCTCACGTGAATAACCCAACATTTCTAACAAGAATGGGTTAACATCCACTATTTGTCCTGTCTCGGCATCGAGGATTAATATTCCATCTTGGGCTGCTTCAAAGAGACGGCGGTAGCGAGTTTCAGAAATCTTTAGCGTCTCCTCCATCTTTTTGCGCTCGGTGATGTCCACCATTACGGCGCACACCGCACCGGGCATATCCGTGTGCCGAAGGCCGCTTATCGAAAGTAAGACAGGCGCAGAAATTTCACCTGCGGCCTGTAAAGCCAGTTCCCCCTTACTGTTCCCCTTTAAACCCCGCTCAACCAATGCCTCAAATAGCTGAAGGTCTGTTGATGAAATGTATCGGTAGATTGAAGATCCTATCGCTTTTTCCAGAGACACTTTGACGATATCTGCAAAACGTTGGTTACAGTAAAGGATCGTACCGTCGGGGGCAAGGGTGACGGCCCCTTCGTTCATGGTTTCGACCATGACCCTGTAAGGATGATCGGCGCCCGATAGTGTAAAGACGCGATCTCCTTCCGCGGTTGAGACAACCAGACCATCCACTTCGCCGCCTTGGATAGCGCGTAGAGTTTCCTCAGCTTCCATCATCCGCGATGTGAGTTCCTGCAACTCATCCAAAAGTTGTTGGCGTGTTTTATCCGATTTGCTCATTGATGCGCACTCAGGATTTCTTGGGTTTCAGATCAATGCCTATAAGAAACTTTTCCGTATCCGACATGTCGCCGATGAGCCTACGGAGTGGCAGGGGGAGTGTCTTGATGAGCGTTGGGGCGGCAATAATCTGTTCTCCCTTGGCCAGCTTGGGCTGTTGGTAGAGATCTATCACCTCGAGTTCGTAACGGCCCGATAGGTGTTCGTCACAGATTTTCCGGACATTGGCGATTGCCAGGGTTGACCTTGGGGTCAGCCCTGTAACATACAGCCGAAGAACATACTCTTCCCTGTCGCGCCCCGCTGTGGCCTTTTCGAGTGCCTCAGCGCGGGTTTTCCCTCTCTTCACCGCCATCTCTGTTACTCCAAAAGTGATTCGAGTGTAACCCTTTTTCGTTGGATCTGTTACTGTAGGTGCGAATTCATTCGCACAGTCCCGCTCTGAGCGGGATGCGGATGAATCCGCACCTACCCACCAGCCTGGCTATTGGGGGCCGGAACACAAAAGGTCACACTCGAATGATTCCTGCCTGATGGATCTGATGGGATGACCCTATCTGATGGGAATCTATTTTTTTAAAGTGGGGGATTTCAGCCACAGGTCGAGGGTACAGTCGGATCGGTGGTTTCGCCTGTTCAGGTGAAACCAGAAATAGGGAACGTAAACCCTTGCATAGCTGAAGATGAGGGAAGCGAGGCGGAGGGGGCAATAGATCCAGATACGCCTGGAAGAAATGGGGAGGGCGTAGCGGAATGCAAGTTCCTCACGGGAGATGGGTATCCGCTTCAGGAAGAAGCCGATTTTTTGGAAGAGACCTTCATCAGGATGGAACACATGGATTTTGCTTGGGTACTTCATACCTCTGTAGGCCGGTTTATCGGTTTCCTTGCCTAAGAGACGCCTCGCGGCCTGCAGAAATGTTTGGTCCTTGCACCTCTTATTCCCCTTGGACTCTAAGAGGTCGGCAGGGATATCCGTTCCGAGAAGCTCTCGGGAGAGGCGCAGCATCAGATAGAGGAATCTCTCCGTTCGCCACTCACGCGCCCGATCTTGAAGCCTCCCCCAGTCAATCTCCCTGGAAAAACGCCTGACGACGACCGCCACATCACAGCATGGCCTCAGACCGAACAATTTCAGGTGATGATAATAGGAATCATGGAGGGAGATGTGGAGAAGGAGGTCTTCCGGAGAGAGCACCCAGACTGTTTGGCCGTTCAGCTTCTCTATCCGTGCCCTTTCCCATAATCCTTCCGTGTCGATGGCAAACGGGCTGGCGCTTCTTGCAATTCCCCAGTGCAGTTCCAGGTTTTGTATCCCTCTTGGGTTGAAGTACTTCAGATGCATGTGATCGGTTTTGTACCAGTCAATGACCGCCGCCTTGTCACCAACCTCCTTCCTCTTGCCCAAATCATCCCACACAGCGGCTTCCATATCCGGATATGCGTAGCCCATCCCTAACAACA
>JAUPKI010000080.1 GCA_030837545.1 Thermodesulfobacteriota bacterium
GCGTCTTCAATGGAAATTGTCTTCTCTTCCGGCATATTCTGTCCAGTTCGTTTTAAAAGCCTCTTGGTAACCGTTACATCCCAACTAATACAGCAACCTCTGAACCCTGAACCTTGAACCCCTGAACCCCTTTCCTATTTCATCCTGTAATTCATCATCAGGGTGAGGGGCGTGTTAAAGACGTGCCGCATCTTGCCAAAGGGGAGATAGGCAATGAGCAAGGCCCCCACGCCTGCATGGGCATACCAGAGCCAGGGATAGACGACCTTCCAGTCAAGGCCGAGAACACCTATCAGCCTGGCAAGCGGATAACCGATAAAGGAAAAGCCGGCCATGGACTGCGGGATCTGGGTCATCACAATCCTTACCGCCTCCAGCAGGAACCCCAGGAGGATCAGGACCCCGATCATGGCGATGGCCAGATTGTCCTGGCTCTCCCTGGCCACGTGGACCGGCTTGAGGATAAACCGTTGAATCATGGCCCAGAGAATGCCGAGGACAATCAAGAGCCCTGTCAGGTCATAGAAAAGGGCGGTAAACCCGTTGTTCTTGTTCAAGAGCGCCAGCGTGAGGGAACTGTCCGGGCCGATGCGGTATGCGAAATAGGTGAGGAGGCCTACCATCAGGCGCGTCAAGATCGACAGGTAGATGAGGGAATGGATCGACCACCGTTTCACGCTCTCCTGAAGGATCCTTCGCTGCAGGAAAATATCGAGTATGATCACCTTGATCAGGGTGAATACCTGCCGTGAGAAGATCACCTGCCACACGGATTCGGAGGCCAGGGAGACCTTTCGATGAAGCGACGTCTCTTCACCCTGGACGCTCCCCTTGAACCAGAGGTTGAGCGTCAGAATCACGCCAAAAAGAAAGATGACGAACGCGATCCAGAAGATGGGGTGTCCAATCGCCAGGGGGGCGCTGTGGCAGAGGATGCAGAGAAAGCTCTTGGAGGGGAGGACGGCGGCGGCCGCTCCCACCTTGTTTTCAGTACGGTGACATCGTTTGCAGAATTCAGGATCGGCCACATCCGGCAGGGTATGATCGGCCAGGGAGACGGGGATATTCTGATCGTCAACATGAGAGAGCCGAATTTGTCCGCTCTCCTTGTCGAGAGACACAAACCTGGAGGTGCGATGACAGGCCTGGCAGTCCACCCGCAGGTGAGGGTCATGAATCTCTTCCTCTCCGTGCACGGAGTGGCACCCGGTGCACCGGGCCCCGGATTCAGAGTCGTGGGGGCATCTGGCCACGTCGGTGTGGCACTGGATGCAGGCCGTATATCTGTGCCGCGTCTTTTCAAAGGATTCAAGGTCGACGCGAAGGGAGACCGGCTGGCCGTTCACCGTTTTCTCACACGCCTTCTGTCCGTGACACTCCATGCAAAGGGCCTGGGAGGCATAGGCCCCCTCATTGGTGTTGACATTGGGATACCGATGGCAATCCAGACAGTCCCGCTGCTTTCCGTCCAGAACAGGCGGCATCATCACGGGATCGTCCGCCCGCGCCTCAGGGACGATCAGGGCAACACTCATAATTATCAGTATGAACAGTATCCGCTTAGTCAATGGCCTGGATATCCCCCTTTTAAGATGTCTGAGAACCTGAACCGGGTGCAGCGCTCTCTGAGGTGGTGACGATATCTTCCCACTCCCCGGGATGTTCTCTCATGATCTTTTCTCTGTTGGTTCTTCCCGTGAAGATACTTTTTTCTATGGGAAAGATCTCCGGTCGAAGGTGCGCCGAGATCAGGTGAACCACAAATTTGAGGGCCACTGCCAGAATGGCCTCATAGAGGTGGAGCACCTGGGCCAGATTGATAAAGTAACCGGGCATCAGCCTGGAGAAGAATTCCGGCGCCCACAGGATAAGTCCGGTCAAGCCCATGGTGTTCATGCCCAGAAAGATCGCCAGATAGTCAAACTTCTCCCAGTAGGTAAACCGGTTGAACGAAGGTAGACGACCACGACCGAAAAAATATCGGAGGTGCCCCAGGAGATCTTTGACATCCTTGACCCTCGGAAAGAGGGATTGCGGACCGGTGAGGCTTCGCTTGAGGACCAGTTTATAATAGATCAGCCAGAGGATATGGGCCATGACACAGGCATAGGTGATGACGGCGAAGAAGCGGTGGAGGTAGGCCAGATGCCCCGCCCCGCCGATCAGCCAGACAAAGCCGCTGGCCCACCACTGGGCGCTGAACTTGAGCGAAAAGCCGGTGAGGGCAAGCCCTGTAAAGCCGACCATGACAATGATATGGAGGAGCCGCTGGAGCACGGAAAAGCGGATGACCATCTCTTGTTGGGAATTTTCTTCTGTCATGATCCAGATCTTTCTTTCTATAAGTGACTAAAGTGACTAAAGTGAGCTAAAGTGCCTAAAGTTTGAAGTGCCTAAGGTCGTGGTACGCCTTCGGCGCTTCATTTTAAGGTAGACGCAGCAGCGCTTCCGCCAGAGTGTATCGTGATTACTTGGGGGTGTCATACCACAAGAATGAACGAACCCTTACGCTGGAAGTTTGAACCCTGGGAACTCACCACCCAGTAACCGGACCCTGAATGGCCAATGGTTTTTAACTTTAGGCACTTTAGGCACTTCAAACTTTAGGCACTTCTTCAATGTTTCCTCAGTCTTTCATGCAGCTCCCTCAGAAGCCACAGGAAGCTGTGACCATAGAAAAAGCCCACCACCAGGATGACGATGATCGTCATGATTACGGTGACCAGCTTGATGATGGCCACGTGTTTCTGTTTTTCCTTATTGTCTTGCGCCAGACCTTCGGTGGTCGGGTGGATCACGAACTGGGCGAATCGTTCCCCGGCATCGGGATGACACCGCTGACAGGCCGCAAGGGCCGCCTTCCTGTCTTTCAGGGAAACACAGTCATGGGCCCCGTGGCAATCCGTGCAGTAGGCGGATGCCTCGTCACGCAGATGGACAGCGACCTTGCCGTGATAATTCTCCAAGTAGGTGGCCTTCTGTGCCGGATGGCAGGCGCCGCATGCCGCTGTCATCTCTTGTCCCGTCGCTGCCCTGGAAAGATGCGACCTGCTGTAGTGAGCGGAATGGCACTCCCCGCAGGTGGGGGCCTTGAGCTTATCAGCAACGAGTACTTTTGAAGCAGTCGCTTTTTTCTCTTCTATAAGGGCCTTGGCATGGGACCCGCGGAGGTATCTTTCATACGATTCCCGGTGGCAGGTCCCGCAGCGACGATAGTCATAGATACGGGTGGCTTCACGCTTCAGGCGGGCGGTGTCTCGAGTATCCGGATGTGGCTGGCCCTGAACGCGCATATCCCCGTGACAGACCTCACACGTGAAGTTCCGATGTGCCGATTCTGAAAAGCGGTTCAGGTCTACGAACCATCCTGATGCATCGGAAGGCGTCGCTGTTGGAACTGCGCCTGCCCGGGTTGAGGCCATGAAGGGGATGCATAGGAGGAGCGCGCAGATGAGCATAAGGCGCTTTATGTTCATGGGGTTGTGCCTTTTCATTTGGGAAAAATGCCTCGACATTTTCTCCTGCCGTCTTGCATCAAATTATGGGTGCGTCTGAGGGAACGAATTCAGCCTTGTTCTGAAATAGATGTCCAGGAAAAGGGTGGAAAGGAGATTTAATGCCTCAAACATGTTTCTTGCCGCAGGAAGCGTGTCGACTCCCCTGTTCGTGTCTCCTTTAACCTTCCGCAAAAGGCGTGTTGTCTTCGAGGCAGCCTGCAACAATCGGCTGGCTTGCCCCGGGAGCAGGATCAGTTGATTTAGCTTTTCGATGCGCCTTATCCTTTGCCAGACAGGCTCAATAAATTCTCTGATCTTGGCGGTCTCGTAGACCTTATTCCCGATCTTCCACTGAACCGGCAGGGTTTCGAGGCCCACGGCAACCACGCGTGAATTGCTCATCTCCCTCTTGATGTCTCTTAACAGGTTCCGGCAGTCCTCCCCGGACAACAGCACTGGATCGGAGGTGTTGTCACCGACCTGGACCGGGTCACGGCGGAGGTCCCAGAGCATGGCATCTGCCAGGAGCTGATTGGCCATCGTAAAGCGGGGATGTTCAAAATGGGGCCCGTACAGATGGAGATGCCCTCTGCCCATCTTCTGACGGATGACGGCGGCCTTCCCTAACACCGTATCGGCGGCAAGCTGTTCGTCCACCAGAAACACCGTCTTCTCTGTAAAGCCGCTGTAGACAGCCAGCACCTGGGCCGAGTCTCCGGCGATCATGGGTGGGCCGCCGTAAAGGGGGGCGTTCAGCGAAGGCGCCTGTTTAAAAGGTGGAAATCCATTGGTCCCGACCCGGACCGCCTCCCTTACCGGATGAAAGATAAAGGAGCAGCCATAGGCCGTGCAGAATTTCTCCCGCAGGCGTTGGGGCTCGGGCAGGGTTCGCGTCAGATTGGCAATCTTTGCAGGAACAAAATTAAACAGGTTGAGGTGTTCCTTGGAGGAGTGAAGGGGGAGATAGGCCCCTGCGCAGGACCCGATATAGAGACCGCCATGGGTGATAAAGCGCGTCAGGCTATCGGCCCCTTCCGGTCCCAGGGCTTTTGCGATGGCAAAGGTGTCTCCCCCGGACATGGCCAGGACATCGCATCGGTCCAGGCCTTGTCCTCTGATATGGGTTTCGGTCAGGAAGGCGATATCAAAAAAACCGATCCGGTCAAATACCTCTACAAACCAGAGCCAGGAATGGGAGGCGCCTTTACCGGTATAGATGCCGATTCGAGGATACCGTCTCCCTTCACGTACCTTGCAGGGTTCATTGTTGTTCATGACGCTCACCGCACAGGATGCCAACACGCCCCCAAACCCTATTACCCGGTGATATCAGCAATCACCTCGTCCAGCGTCTCTGATGTCAATTCCAGTCCCGTGCCAAGGCTTGAGATCTCAAGGAGTTTTTCCTCGGTTAATTCCGGGGCCATGAGCGCAAATATGGGATGGAGGCCGAAGATATAGGCTACCGCCTCACGTCGCATCCATGTCTTCGGTTCCTGGTTTCCGACCGCCGCCCAAGGGCTGAACACGGCGTTGCCTGAACTCGAAACCGGACCTTTGAGGTTGGGCAGGGAGCCTTTGATCGCTTCCGGGTCCTTCAGACCGGTCTTTTCGCTCAGTTCCGCAACGGCAGCGCCATCCATGCCATACTTTGCACATGCCTTGAGGATGCGGCAGGCATCGGCCGCTGTGAGCCCCAGTCTTTTCAGCGTGAGAAGGGGAGAGATATCGGTCAGGAGGAATCCCGGCTCCGCGACAGATGTCTCTTTCAGCAGTGCGGGGTCTTCATCCAGAAACACGAAGGTGTTCGTCGGCACGGGGGTGTTGAAACAGGCCATGTGCTTGTGGGTCAACGGCTTAAGCCACCCTTCGATGTCCGCTTCCCCCATGGCGGCGGCCATCGTGGCAATCCCTTTCATTCCAGAGGTCTTCCCTGATTTGAGGGCGGAGAGAAGTCCTGCGCAATGCTCAACGAATTCCTCCGGCTCGGCGATTTCGAGAAGCCCCATCCCCCGTATGGCGATCAGTTTGAGCCGCTTCTTTCCAAACAGGCTCCCGAACCCCATTCGGTCACCGCTTTGCCAGTAGTTGATGGAGATCTGGGCCAGATCGGAACCCTTTTCTCCCGCCTCTCCGATTCCGAGGACCTGTATCAGATCGTCGCCCATGAGGTCCCGAATGCGATCCGTTGCGGCCCAGACATCCTTGCCCCACAGATCCTCTGCGTCGTTCAGGTCTGCGATGCCGTCGTGAACCCATAAATAGACCGGCTTATCAGCCGCTCCCTTAATGACCATATAATCGAAGCCCGAGTATTTCAATTCCATGCCGGCATCCAGGGTTAAAGGCACATGGGAAACCCGACCTGTCGAAGGGCTCTTTGCGGTGATCACACTTAGGGCTGAGCCGGGAACCAGGCTTCCTGTCAGCAGGCCTGTCCCCAACACTATGGGATTTTCATCCGCAAATCGATCGTAAAGGGACTTGGTGATCCCAACCCCTCCGATCTTCTCCAACACCAAATCGTCTTCCAGCTCCTCTTCGATGATGTCGCGCGTCGCAAGGTCTATGATAGCGATCTTATTCGATGCCAGGTATTCCATATGGTTATCTCCTTAAAATATGTTGAAATCCGCAGGTACTGTCGGCTACTCCATGGAAATGGCATTGACCGGACAGAACTTAATGCATAAGGGGCCGTCGTCTGCGTCTTCACACAGGTCGCAGGCTTCCCTGAGCAACATCGGCTTGGCTGACGCATCCGCCTCTTTTCCCGGGTCCTGTTCTTCTCCGATTCGGTTGATCTCAAGACCTTCGGGCCGCGCGGCCACCAAACTGTCCTCCTCTTTCAGAATGAGGCCCACATAATTTTTCTTTTCCTTGGCACGGTAGGGCATGATGCACGATGACAAGAGGGCAAAGGCATCGTCCCGGTGGTAACCGCAGGCCAATTCGCAGGCCATACATGCCGTACATGTTAACACGTCGATTTTCAGTCCCATTGGAAATCTCCTTGTTTTATAAATATGCCCGAAACCCGTTTGCCTTTACGCTTAGATGGAATAATCGATGCCATCAAATTGGATGAAATATTATGATATTAAGCTCAGCATATCTGCTGACCTAATAAAAACCCATCGATTTTATAAAAAAGCTCAGGGGAAAAGTCAAACAAAAATTATAACCTTTATAATATTTGTTTGGCTCCATGCTGAGGTACGGCCCCTGTTTTTCTCTTCATTCCGGAAATGTATTTTTAATTTTAGGCAGTTTAATCTATTCAGATATTTTTAAATTATTACAAAGTAGTAAAAATATTGTATTAATTCGGTAGCCGTTAATCCGGTTATCGGTGATTCAAAAAAGATTTAAAGGTTATAATATTTTTCTTGACAGGCTATGTTTCATTCTGTAATTCTACACGAAACTTCACCATAAAAATACACCCCAACCGCGAATGAACGCCAACGAACGCGAATAGGGGCAAGGGCTTCATCTTTTCTTGTGAAGAGGCTTGCAGCCTTGACCTTCGTGGCGAGCATGCCACTCACGCACGACTATTTTCATCCGCGGGGCCGACAGGCAGCCTGTCATGAGCATTTAAAATGAATCTCCGTTTTGAGGTCCATACCGCCATCCATGTTTAATAACGCAAACAAATCAGAAAAGGTTTCGGATAATATCATCGCGCAGATTCGGGACGCCATCCTTTCCGGCAGGCTCAAACCTGGAGACAGGCTGGCCTCTGAGAAGGAGTTGATCGAGCAGTTCGGGGTCAGCAAGGCGACTATGCGTGAGGCCCTTCGGGTCCTCGAGGTCATCGGACTGCTGGAGATCCGAAAAGGGATTGCCGGAGGGGCCTTTGTGGCAGAGGTGGACATGAGAACCACCCTCCATGCCATTGTCAACTTTCTCCATTTTCAGACCGTATCCGTCAAAGAGATCACTATGCTCCGGTATCTCATTGAACCGTCCGTGGCGCAAGTGGCCGCGGCCAAGAGGACGGACAAGGATATCGAGAAACTGCAACAGGTGATCGGCGCCGGCATCACACCCGGAGACACGGAGGTCTCCAAGGAGATCAGTTTCCACCGCTACTTGGCCCGCATGACCGAAAACACCATTCTGACACTGACCATCGATATGATTGATAACCTTCTCAAGTCAATGAAAAAAAAGATTGGGCTCCCCCCTGAGTTCTATGGTCATGTACGGGATGCGCACAACATTATCCTGGAGTGTCTGATCCAGCAAGACGGTCTGGCAGCGAAAACCGCCATGGCCAATGATGTGGTGGGGGTAGGGAGATACATATGCGGGTTTACAGGTGCGCTCCCTTTTGAACCCTCGGAGCTGACAGCGAGTCGATCGCCGATTGATACGCATTTAGAGGTAAACCCGGGGGCGCGTGTGGTGGTGAAAGATGATCCGCTGCTCCAGGAATCCGGGATTATTGTCAGACGTGTCGGGACCAGCGAGCTATATCTGGTTGTTAAAGAAGATGAAAATGATGTTTTGGATCGGCCCCCATCGGCTTCTTGAATCCCGCTTGCAGCCGGGAGGCCCCAAGAGCGCGTGAAGGGTTGCCACAGCCGGCATGAAACACCGGTCCGGTTTTGAATACGCCGCATTCTCATGCGGTTTACTTATCCATCATCTTCAGGGGCGGGACC
>JAUPKI010000081.1 GCA_030837545.1 Thermodesulfobacteriota bacterium
GGGAGTTCGATCTTCAATACAACGTCTTCTCCCTGGCGGGAAACATCAACCTTGCCGCCGTGCCGATGGATGATGATCTTGGTCAAGGGGAGGGCGTGCACAACGGATTCGTCCTTTCCGGTAAAACGGGGGAAAAAGAACTGCTCCAGATCGTCTTTAGCCAAACCTTCGGCCCGATAACGGATCATAATCGACAGATTATCGTGATCCATTCTTGTGGAGACAAACAGCGTATCGCCCTCGTGCATGGTCAGGACCGAATGCCTCAGGATATTGTCAAAGGCCTTTTCGAGCATGTCGGCATCGCCCTGGATCGTTGCAGGAGAAGTCGACACCGACTCCCTTAGATGGAGCCCCCTTGCAACCATGTCGTCTTTCAATGCCCCAAGCGAAGACCGAAGGAGTTGATTCAGGTCCACTTCCGACAGGGAGAGGGTAAACGGCTCAATGGAAGAGAGGATGACCTTCAGGATATATTCCAGCCTGGCCACCTCTTCCACGATGATATCTGCAAACTCCCGGTGCTTGTCTTTCTCGGGGAGGGAGTCCCGAAGCCGACGGGCAAACCCGCCGGCGGTCACCAGGGGATTCCGCATTTCATGGGCAAACCGCGCCGATATCTCGCCCAAGACCTTGATCTCCTCGGTCCGCAGGGCCATTTCCTGGAGACGTTTGAGCATGGTGATGTCCATCATGATGCCGTCAAGCCACTTCAGGCTCCCAATATCGTCCTTTGCTGGAATGGCATGGTCGATAAACGTGTAACTGCGGCCCTCTTTGTCTTTCACCGCCCGTTCAACCCGGAATCCCTTTGCATCCTTCCTCAGTTCCTGCCAGATCTTTTCCCCCTGCTCCCTACCGCACCCCCAGATCCGTTTTTCCCAGAACCCCTTGTCGCTGACCACCTCTTCCGTGGTGTAGCCCAGTTTATCAGTGAAATACGGATTGACGAACTCCGTGGTCCCGTCATAGAGTATCCGGTAGACACACAGCGGAAGATTATCGACCAATGTACGGTATTTTTCTTCCGAGAAAACCAGGTCAGCAGTCCTTTCCTCCACCTTTCTTTCCAAGGTTCTCGCATATTCCTGTATCTTATGCCGCCTCTCATTGAGGGAATCGAGCATTGTATTGAGCGATTGGGTTAGCCGTCCGATTTCGTCTTCAGGCCTCAGACTTAGACGGGCCTCGCGCTTTCCTTCTGCAATCTCCCTGGCCCGCTGGACAATCTCCTCAATGGGCCGGGTAAAGAGCACAGCAACAACCCAGATCAGGGCAAAAGAGACCAAGATCCCGGCCCCTCCCACCACAATCATCAGGTTTCGGGTCCTGGCCAAGCGCCCGATGATTGCCGTACGGTCCGCCTCTATTTCAACGAGCGCTACCGTATCTCCAAAGTAGTCCTTGACAGGGCCTACCAGGATGGAACTGGCGGGATGAGCAGGCGGGGCGATCAACACGATGGGTCCGTCTTGAATCGGTACGTTCAAGTGTACGTTCGGGCAGGATAGTTTGACCTGCTTCATGGTGGTGGCGATAAGCAAAAATTTGTTTTCACTCTTTTTTTCAAACACCGTGATGTCAGGTCCCCAGCTTTTTTTGAGATCCTCCAAAAAAGGCCTCCCAAAAGGGTACCCGATTTCAAAGCTGCCGGCCAGTGCGCCGTTGTGATATACAGGGGCGATCCCTCGAATGCCCAGGCCGGTCAATCCCCATTCAAAGGTCGCAATACCCCTCCCGCTTTTCATGACATCCATAATCGCCTTTCTATAGGATATCATTTCACCCGATACCTTCGGCGAATGCACACGCAGAAAGGATTTACCGGGAGGGACGTGAAAATGAAACTGCTCAATGCCGAAATCCATTTTCAACCGTTCATACAGGGGCGCGGTGCTGGCCAGGAGGGCATCAACATCCCCTTCCGCCAGCAATTCCTGCACGCGGGAGTCCTCTGCGACGATCGTTGCCATGGAAAGGGCCTGCTCTCCTTTGTGACCCATCCGCGTCAGAAACAGGCGATAGAAATAACGGATTTCCTTCTGCTCTTCCTGCCGGATGAGTTCCTGCTGGGAACTCAAACCGATATATGCAAGAACCATCGTTCCTATAAGAGAGAATAGAAGGAAGGGGATTACGAGCTTCCATTTCAGGCTGATCCCCTGGATTCTAAAGAAGATGGTTGGATGAGCATTCATTACTGGTTCGATTTCCCATTCTTACGGCTGACGAGGGGCATGATCATCATGTCCCTGAGGATCCGCTGCTGTCTCTTCAGGGTCTGTGGGCCTGGATCGGTCGGGGACCATCGATGCGGGCTCGGAAGAATGGCAGCCAAGACCGCCGCCTGGCCACGGGAGAGGTTCGCGGATGAGACATGGAAATAGCGCTGTGAAGCCGCCTCGATCCCCATTAATCCCTTTCCCCAGTCCACCGTATTCAGATAAATCTCCAGGATCCTCTCCTTGCCCCAGAATGTTTCGATTAGAACGGTATAGTAGGCTTCCAGTCCCTTTCGCACCAGGCTCCTGGATGGCCACAGGAACACGCTCCTTGCCGTCTGCATGCTGATCGTGCTGGCCCCCCTGAAACTCCCTCTTGAGGTCATATCCTTCATGGCCTCATTGATCTCGATAAAATCGAACCCGTTGTGCGACAGGAACCGCTGGTCTTCGCCTGCCAGCACGGCCCTCCGGATATGGGGCGATATCTCCTCGAGCGGCCGCCAGTCCATTTGAGGGACTTCTTCCTCCCCCCCCGCCATACGGCAGATCCATTGACAGGCCGACATTACAGTAAACCGCGGGTCCACTACCCTCAAAACGGCCACCTCCAGAACGCTCAGGACAAAGAAGACAACAAGGAACACGCATATCCATTTCAGGATCCGACGGAAGGTCTTCTTTTTCGGCTTTGCTCTGGGCACAACCCACTATGACCCCTCGCGCTCCTTTATATTTTCCCACGCCGAGTTCATCTGATCCAGAGTGGCCTCTTCCAGCCGGATTCCTGAATCGGCCAATTGTCTTTCCATCTTCTCAAACCGCCTCAGAAACTTCTGGTTTGCGTTTCTCATGAGATTTTCGGCGTTTTCACCCCAGTGCCGCGCCAGATTCGTCAGGGTGAAGAGGAGGTCGCCTAACTCCGAGGACATGGCCGCCGGGTCGCCAGCAGCCATCGCGGTCCTCATCTCTCTCATCTCTTCCTCGACCTTTGTCCAGACCTCGTCCGCATTCACCCAGTCGAATCCTGCCTTGGCGGCCCTTTCGCCCAGCCTGTGGGCCCTCAGAAGGGCCGGCGAACCCGATGGGACCTTTTGAAGGGAAGAGGATATATCTGCTGAGCGCCCTTTTTCCGCCCGTTTGATCCTGGCCCAATTGGACGCGACATCTTCGGCGCCTTCCACCTGTACGTTTCCGAAGACATGGGGGTGCCTCCGTATCATTTTTTTCGTGATGGTCTCGACCACATCCGCAAAATCAAACTCCTTCCGCTCCGATGCCAAACGGGCGAGAAAGAGGATCTGGAACAGGAGGTCCCCCAACTCCGAGCAGACCTCCTGCGGAGACGAGCCCTCAATCGCATCCAGGACCTCATATGCCTCCTCGATCAGATAGATCTTCACGGTGTCATCGGTCTGTTTGGCATCCCACGGGCAGCCCCCAGGCCCCCTGAGCCGGTCCACCAGATCCACGAGGGATGCCATCGCAGCGCTTAATCGATCATCGGCCATGTTTCCCTACAGGATCATCCTTCGGCCCCTTGGGGGAGGAGAAGATCCTTTCCTTCTGTCCGATAAACTTCTTTTTCAAATTGTCATAGGCCTCTGGAGAAATAAATCCAACCATAGACTGGTAGGAGTGTACAATCATAGGGACAAGTTTTGAGTCTGCAATGAACGACGCCTTGGAGGGAACAAAAAAGGTCATCAAGACAATCCCAAAATAGATGATGACAACACCCTTGAGGATGGCCAGGCCTGCCCCCAGAGTCCTGTCTGCCCAGCCTAAGAAGACCTTTTTGATGAACATGTGCAGCAACCAGGCTAAGACATTGCACAAGACAAGAACAATGACGATGACCAGCGCAACGCTGAGGAGGGGGAGGTATTTCCATGCCGGGAGAAAGCGGGTGAGGAGAGCGGACATATTCGGGTGATACACACATGCGGCCCAGATGCCCAGAACAATCCCTGCAAGGGATCCCACCTCCCTGACAAACCCTCGAAATATGCCTCGCACGATCAAAAATCCCATGCAGGCGATTATCAGTATATCAAGGACATTCATAGGTTAAGGTTCATAGGTTCAGGGTTCGGAGATCCAACGGTTCTCCCCACTCGCGCTGTCGCCGAATGCCCATTATTATCATTTATATTGATGGAATACAAGAAAGGATTATGCCTCCCCTCTGAACAGCAGCGGGTTGAAACGGGTACCATGATCGTAGACATCCAGCCCTTCCTGGCGCTTCAGAAACCCCACCACCTTGTAGGTGATGGGTGTAGCGACGGCCTCATAGACGGTTTTCACCAGCCATTGCGTGATGATGGCAAGGCCCAGGGCGCCGATGGGCAGGGATCCGGCAAAGGCAATGGCAATGAAAACCAGGGAGTCGACCCCCTGGCCCACCAGTGTGGAGCTGATGGTGCGCGTCCACAACCAGCGCCCTTTTGTGGCGATTTTCATCTTTGCCATGATATAGGCGTTGACAAATTCTCCCGCAAGGTATGCCAAAAAAGAGGCGCACAGGAGCCTTGGCGCATAGCCCAATATCCGCTCGTAGGCCGCCTGTCCGTCCCAGAACGCGACCGGGGGGATGATCTGGCCCAGCCAGATAACAACAACTGTCAGCAGATTGCAGAAGAACCCGAGCCAGATGACCTTGCGGGCCCGGGCGTATCCGTACACCTCCGTCAGTACATCTCCGGTGATATAACTGACCGGAAATATAACAACGCCCGCGGGCAACGCCAGCCCCCAAAGGCCGATCAGTTTCACCGACGTTATGTTCGCGGCAATAAGGGTCGTTATAAATATCGCTACCACCATCACGAACCATGAGGAAACCATGGACACGGACTTGTTTTCATTCTCTTGCATCAGCTCGCTCATCTTTTCCAATTTAAACCTCGAAATTCGATATTGGACGCAGGATGTTCATCCCCTTCATTTTTTGGACCCCGGCGCTACCAAAGGGGCTGGTGCTCTTTTCGAAGCAGGTCGTTGACCGTCTTCACCGGGTTGAATGTGATGCCCGGGACCTCCACAAACAGGGTGATCCACCGGGACATGGATCCATTCCAGAGACCCGGATGTTCCAGGGCCTTGAGGTCCTTTCCGTGCTTGGATTTCTGCGTGATGAAAACGGCCCTGGGATCGACAAATCGGCTCAGATCGAATGGTTCGCCCCGCCAGTCTCTGACCCCGCAGACCAGGTCCACCGGATTGAAATGGGTTGAGGCCTCAAAGATCTCCCGCTGTTTCCTGGAATCGAAATCAATCTGGCCGGTTTCGACGATCTGAAGCGATCGTTGGCCGGAGGCATCTTCCACCCAGAAAGGCCCGCCTCCCGGCTCCGCCACCTTTTTGACCATGCCGCATACCCTTACCGGACGATTGAGTCTTTGTACCAGAAAGTCCTTTCTCACTTCAATGGGCCTCTGCTTCAGGTCACCCGGCATGGGAATCAGGAGTTCCTTCTCCAGAAAGTCTGCCGCCTTATCCAGGAGCCGGGGGCCCGCATCCCTGGAGGCCAGTTTCTCTATGAAGGCGAAGAGTTGACGCTGTATGTCGATGAGATACCCGGCTGTTATCTTTTTCCACTCGAAGGTCTCCGGTTTGAGGTGGTCCGGAACCATATTGTCGATGTTCTTGATAAAAATGATGTCCGCATCGATCTGCCTGAGGTTTTTCAACAGTGCCCCATGCCCTCCGGGGCGAAACAACAGACTCCCGTCCTCCTGCCGGAAGGGGGCGTTGTTCAGGTCCACGGCAAGGGTATCCGTGGATGGATCCTGCACGGAGAAAGTTACATCATAGTGGACGCCGAATTTCTCTTCGTAGGATCCCTTCGCCTTACGGAGAGTGGTCCTAAATCCGTCTATATGTTCCGGTGAGACCGTGAAACTGACGGCACACCGCCCAGTTGCGTCCGCCACGTAGAACGCGGCTTCAATTAGGTGTTCCTCAAATGCCGTCCGGCTCCCGGCCGGATATTCGTGAAATTTGAGAAGACCCTTGGGCAGATCTGCGTAATTGAGTCCCTCGTCAGTGAGAAGGAACCGGAGGATATCCCTGAAGCGGCCCTCTTCCAGCAGGGCATCCAGGCTGAGACCGTTATCGGCCATCATGGATTGAAGGTCCCTGAAAAATGCAAAGTTCTTCAGCCCCTCCGCAAAAACGAGGAATTGATCCGCATCCGAACTCCCTGACGATCTCTCCTTCAAAACCGCGGACCTTGTGATCTCCCCATCCTGATGGAAGTAGCGGAGCAAGACCTTGAACATCCGTGAGGCGGCCCCTGAGGCGGGCACGAACTTGACGCAGCGACGCATGCGCCCCTCCCTCTCGTAAAGTGCTACAAGGACGTCCCTCCTTTTCCGATCAAAGGTTCGGATGCCGTCCCCGACCGTGCAAGGGCCTGTCAGCTTCAGAAAAGGCCTCGGCGCGTTAAAGAGATCCAGTTGCCTCTTTACCTCTGCTAATGTGAGACCGTGGCCCTCTATCTGTTTGACGTCCTGTTTGGTGAATATCGGCTGTCCCATCTTCGCCTCTCTTCAGGGGGTTACCATAAAGCTCCACCCCAATCCCGAATGAACGCCAACCCTTCGTCATGAACATTTATATGGAATTTAAAAAAATTATAACTATAATAAACACAATGCCACGTCAAACGCAGTCCTGTTTCAATCGGAGCGATTCATCAGGTCTACATTCCATTATCAGCATTCGTCAAAAACAGCGCTGGGTTTTCACATGGTGAAGCCTGAGAGTTTTCTTAACTATCTAATTGTCGAGTCGCAATTGTCAACTCACAATCACAAAACCCGTTCCATGGAGGTCGTATTACATTGAACCCTTTTTACAAAAACCTTTCGCTGTGGCTGGTCATCAGCCTCATGATGGTGATGCTTTTTCAGATATTCAAACAGCCTGACCGGGCCACAACCGGCGTCAGCTACAGTGATTTCCTCACCATGGTGGACAGCGGCAGCGTCAATCAAGTGACGATTCAGGGGGAAAATATCTCTGGGATGTCCACCCAGGGTCCATTCAAGACGTATGCGCCCAAAGATCCTGAACTCATCAGCCTGCTCAGGAGCAAAGGGGTAAAGATCACCGCAAGACCCCAGGAGGACTCATCGTGGTTTCAGGTATTCCTCTCGTGGGTCCCGATGCTGTTGCTGATCGGCGTATGGATATTCTTCATGCGGCAGATGCAGGCCGGCGGGGGGAAGGCCCTCTCCTTCGGAAAAAGTCGCGCCCGGCTCATGACCGATTCACAGGAGAAGGTGACCTTCGACGACGTGGCAGGGATTGACGAGGCCAAGGAAGAACTGGGGGAAATCGTGGAATTCCTCAGCGATCCCAAGAAGTTCACCCGGCTCGGCGGCAGGATACCCAAAGGGGTCCTCCTGGTTGGATCGCCGGGGACAGGAAAGACGCTTTTGGCAAGGGCCATTGCAGGCGAGGCCGGAGTGCCGTTTTTTAGCATCAGCGGGTCTGATTTCGTGGAGATGTTTGTAGGGGTCGGGGCCTCACGGGTCAGAGACCTGTTTAACCAGGGCAAGAAGCATGCGCCCTGCATCATCTTCATCGATGAAATCGATGCGGTGGGCCGGCATCGCGGGGCGGGCTTAGGCGGCGGTCATGACGAGCGCGAACAGACCCTCAACCAGCTCCTGGTGGAGATGGACGGTTTCGAGTCCAACGAGGGGGTTATCCTTATCTCCGCGACCAACCGGCCCGATGTGCTCGACCCGGCCCTCCTGAGGCCCGGGCGTTTTGACCGACAGGTGGTGGTGCCGGTCCCGGACCTGGGGGGCCGCGAGGGGATCCTCAAGGTGCATCTCCGGAAGAAGCTGGTGTCCGATAACGTGGATGTCCCCGTGCTTGCCAGGGGGACCCCCGGCTTTACCGGCGCGGACCTGGAAAACATGGTCAACGAGGCCGCCCTGATGGCAGCGCGCCGGGGCAAGGACAGGGTGGAGATGGATGACTTTGAAGATGCCAAGGACAAGGTCCTGATGGGCACCGAACGTAAGAGCATGATTATCAGTGAGGAAGAGAAGCGCATTACCGCCTATCACGAGGCCGGTCATACCCTTGCCGCCAAACTCCTTCCCGGCACCGACCCGATTCACAAGGTAACGATTATCCCGAGAGGCCGTGCCCTGGGGCTGACCCAGCAGCTTCCGATCAATGAAAAGCATACCTATCCCAAGGAATATCTCCTGAACAATATCGCCATACTGATGGGGGGGAGGGCTGCTGAGGAAATCGTTCTTAATACAGAGACGACCGGCGCCGGCAACGACATCGAACGGGCATCGGACCTTGCCCGCAAGATGGTCTGCGATTTCGGCATGAGCAAGGAACTGGGCCCGCTGAGCTTTGGAAAAAGGGACGAACAGATATTTCTGGGGCGGGAATTCTCCCAGCACAGGGATTACGGGGAAGAGACCGCGCGGAAGATCGATGAGGAGGTGAGAAACATCGTTACCGGCGCCTACGAAAAGACCTGCCAACTCATCCGGGACAATCTGGACACAATGCACAGGATGGCCAATGCCCTCCTTGAAAAGGAGACCCTGACCAGCGACGATGTGGACGCGATTATGGCAGGCCAAAAGGGGTCCGGTCCTAAGAAAAAGACCGTTCGAAAGAAAAAAACCACGCCGCCCAGAGAGGCCGAGGCCCCGGCGGCATCTGATACAGAAGAACCGGAAATCGACGCCCTGGAAGAAGGAAAAGAATAGGGATGGATGCCATCCTGAAATGGAACGGACATGTTCTGGATCTGGGCAAACGGACCCATGTCATGGGGGTCCTGAATGTGACCCCGGATTCCTTTTCCGACGGAGGCCATTATTTTGAAACCGACAGGGCCATTGAGCATGGCATCGAGATGGACCGGGACGGGGCTGACATCATCGACATCGGCGGCGAGTCCACCCGCCCCTATTCCGAGCCGGTGTCCGCTGCCGAAGAAATGGATCGGGTTATCCCGGTCATCGAGGCGCTTCGTAAAGAGATCAGCGCCCCTATCAGCATTGACACGTGTAAAGCCCAAGTGGCCCGGCAGGCCCTCACGGCCGGGGCTTCTATGATCAATGACATCAGCGCCCTTCGGTTCGATCCGGAGATGGCCGGGATGGCGGCCCAGGCAGACGTTCCGGTCATCCTGATGCATATGAAGGGGACCCCCGGCGACATGCAAAAGAACCCTGTCTACGGGGACCTGCTTCTTGAAATCACAGATTTTTTGAGGGAGGCCGTGGATCGTTGCGAGGCAGCCGGTGTCCGAAGAGACCTGACGGTGGTGGATCCCGGCATCGGTTTTGGAAAGACCTTTGATCACAATCTCCAGATCATCAGAGAACTCCACCGATTCCAGTGCCTCGATCGGCCCATCCTGTTCGGGCCATCCAACAAGGCCTTCATCGGCCATATTCTGAACAAGGAGCCCCATGAGAGGGATACGGGCACCATGGCAGCGATTGCCGCAGGCGTCATGAACGGCGCCCACATGGTGCGGGCGCATGATGTGAGAAAGGCTGTGGAGACCGTTCGAATCATCGACGCGATCAAGCGGGGAAAAGTGGAAGATTGAGCGGGGAGAGAAATGTTATGCTGTTCTGCATGGATATCGGCAATACGAATATCGTTTTGGGCGTAACAGAGGGGGACCGGATTCTCCACCACTGGCGTATCCGGACCGAAAAAGAGACGACTGCGGATGAATTGGGCATCCTCGTCGGCACCCTTTTTCAGTGGAACGGAATCCGCTTCCAGGACATTCAACACACGATTATCTCGTGCGTGGTCCCACCGCTGCTGAACGCTGTAGAAGAGTTCTCGCGCCGCTATTTTAATGTAACGCCCGTCATCGTGGGTCCCGGCATCAAGACGGGAATGCCCATTAAATATGACAACCCGAGAGAAGTGGGTGCGGACCGGATCGTCAATGCAGTGGCCGCTTACGAAAAATACGGCACCTCCCTGGTCGTGGTCGATTTCGGCACGGCCACTACATTTGATTACATATCCAAGGAAGGGGCATACATGGGGGGGGCGATTGCTCCGGGCGTCATTATATCCTGCGAGGCCCTCTTTCAGGAGGCCTCCAAGCTTCCGAGGGTCGAGATATTTTCGCGGCCCAAGACGGTCATTGCCAAAGACACGGTCAGCAGCATGAATGCCGGCATTATCTTCGGGTATGCCGGTCTGGTGGACGGCATTGTCAACCGGATCAGAAAAGAATCCGGGGAGGATTCCATGGCGATTGCCACAGGAGGCCTGGCGCCGCTCATCGCCGAGGTCTCAGAGACCGTCCATCATGTGGAGGAGTTTCTCACCCTCCAGGGGCTTATCATTCTCTTCAACAGAAACCTGTGAGTGGAACCTCGGAGAAGTGCCTAAAGTGAGTCCCGCAAGGCGGGATGCCTAAAATTATAGCATCTAAAATCCCGGTACGTCCATGTCCCCTTCCAGATCCCAAAGCCCTCCCTGTCATCATCCCCCCCGGCTGAGGCCGGGCGGGCTAATCGGCGTCATTTCCCCGGCCGGTCCAGTCAATGCGTCTGACCTGAAACCCGATCTGGACCTGCTGACGTCCTGGGGCTTCAGTATCCGTGAGTCCTCCCATCTCTACGATCGGCACGACTACCTGGCAGGCGAGGACGAGGATCGGCTTTCCGATCTCCACGCCATGTTTATGGATAGTGAGATCGCCGCTGTTTTTTGCGCCCGCGGCGGATACGGCAGCTTCAGGCTCCTTGACAGGATTGACTACGACCTGATCCGGGACCATCCCAAGATCCTGGTGGGCTACAGCGATATCACCGCCCTCCTGATGGCCATTCACAAAAAGACCGGACTGGTCACTTTTCACGGACCGATGGTGAGGGGCCTTTCCTCTGTTTCCGATGACAGTATACAGGGCCTTCTCGGGATACTGTCCTCGGATCAACCGGTTTCATTTGATCTCATGAAAGGAACCCCTCTCATTTCAGGGAAGGCCGAAGGACCCCTGATGGGGGGCAACCTGAGCCTTATCTGTCACCTGGTGGGGACCCCGTTCCTTCCATCCCTCAATGGCGCCATTCTCTTTATCGAAGACAGGGGGGAGCCCCTGTACCGTATCGACCGGATGCTGACGCATCTCGCATTGGCCGGGCAACTGGGAGGCATCGCAGGTCTGATCGGCGGGCAGTTTATAGACTGCGGGCAACCCTCGGAAATCGATCGTCTCCTTATGGCCGTGGCGTCAGACCTGGCCATTCCACTGGTCACCGGATTCCCTGTGGGACACGGTCCGAACAATCTGACCCTTCCTCTGGGTATGACAGCGCGTCTGGACACCCGTCTCATGAACCTCTCAGCACTCAAACCCTGCGTCACTTAGAAGGTAAAGGGTCCGATGGGTGGCAATCCAGTTCCTGAGCCAGCTCTGAGGCCGATTTACCCTTTTGTGACGATATCAGTGTCTGGATGATCTTCCACTGCCTTCCCAACTGGTCTCCCCTGGCCATGGCAATTCCCCTGGAAATATCTCTTGCCCACTCACTTCGCTCGTTAGAGCCCTCAGAGATCACAGAGTTAGACGTTTTCTTTGCCTTATCTTGCTCGTCGATAGAAAATTCAGCGCGCCCTAATGCCTGCTCGTCCGTATCTTCATAACCCTCAAGAAAGCGCTGCCTGCATTTAACGAGACTCTTCAATTTGTTCGAGTAGAAGGGCCTGAACCTGTCAAGAACGGCTAAAAGCCGATCCGATTCTTTTTTGAGTCGTCTTTTGGTTCCATCAACTGCCGTAAGGCATCAAACACTACCTTAAACCGTCGGTCATACTTCTTTTCCATGGACTCGATTTTTCTTTTGAGGTCCTCATGGGTTGTAAGCGTTTGACGAAGCTGAATGAATGCACGCATAATCTGGATGTTGACCTGAATGGCCCGATCACTCTTCAGGACGCTTGATAGCATAGCGCCCCCTTGTTCTGTGAAGGCCATAGGCGAGTGCCTCAATCCCATTTTCTCGCCATTGGACATCACAATCTGTGATCTCCAATCCCGGAATTCTTCTTTTGATAGCTCGAGCATGAAATCGTCTGGGAACCTCTTGATATTTCGCCTGACATCCTGTTTCAAGACCCGCGTCTCCACTCCATACAGTTCCGCGCGGGATTCGTCACTTGAAACCAGCAAATAGGCGACCGAACGGACGCATGTTAACAAAGCAGTGCCCTTTTACCTGCGGCGATTCGCGTCTATCATCGTGGTCTTGCCCCGCCACCAAAATAGGGATTGCCCGACATGTGACACCGGTCAACATATGGCCACAAAGGAGAAGATGTTTTAAACCGAGTTGGATTCTTGCGAAATATCCTCTTACTTGTGTTCTTCGTACTTCTCAAAGCGGAGACAATACCATCCTTCTCCGTCACCAGCTTCTCCCCTTTCCTGCGTTATTCGATGTTGGAACTTCCCGTTCTTGCCGGTTGCCCCTCACGCCTTGCGCCTTGCGCCTGATGCTTCACGCAATCGTCGTTCCTCTGAACGTCTCGCCTTTAAGCAGCCTCTCAAGATTTTGAATATCGTTCCCGATGATGACCACTGTCAAGCCGATGGCCTCAGCCGCACGGGAGGCAATGGGGTCAAAGGGGGTATTGAGGCCTGGATCCCATTCATCGCCCACCAGCTTCCTGAAATCGGCCCATGATAGGCGGGGCAATTTTTTGGCATCTGGGTCCTTTTTGGGGTCGGCGCTGTACACATGGTCGATGTTGGACATATTGATCACCTGAGCGGCGCCGAATCGTTCAGCCAACTGCACGGCCCGCAGATCCGTGGAGCTTCCCGGCCTGAACCCGGCCCCGATGATGATCCATTTGTCCGTGTCGATCGGCTCGCTCGGGTCATGGATGACCTTGGCATGGGCCATCGTCCCGAACATGGATCGGACCAGCTCGGCATTCAGCCGCGTGGCCTGAATCCCGATCCAGTCAAGATCCGCCTGGGTTGCAGGCGTAACCTCTCTGGCGACGGTCTGATAATCTCTGCAGACACTTCCGCCGCCACAGATAATCACGAACCGCGTCTCTTTTACTTCAAGGATGATCTCCCTGAACCGTTTGAGGAAGACCGTATCGATCTCCTTCGGGACAATGATGGAGCCGCCCAGTGATATAACGCATGTGTCCATTTCCATGGCCATTTCCCTTTGACCGAATACTCGAAACTCGTTATTACCCATTGATGCGGCCTAACGACCGCAACCCAAAATTGATCACACAGAGACACAAAGCACACAAAGGGTTTTTTTAATCCAAAGAGGTCCTTTTCTTTGGGGTCTTTGTGGCTTCGTGTGAGTCCAGGAAATGGATTATCCTTAAGTCCTGTAGACCGGCAGCAGGGCCTCTGGCATATCCTGAAGTGACGGGTTACGTGCGTCCTTCTTAGAAAGGATCGGGTTCTCGACAGTCCATTCAATCGCGAGGGTAAGATCTGACCAGAGAACACCATACTCATCCCCAGGGGCATAGAGGTCTGTGCACTTGTACATCACATCAGCAGAGTCGCTAAGGACGCAAAACCCATGGGCGAACCCCTCGGGGACATAGAGCTGGCGCCTGTTTTCTGCGGATAGACGAATACCCGCCCACTGCCCGAAGGTGGGTGATCCCCGCCTGATATCCACCGCAATGTCAAGGATTTTTCCGGTGACCACATAAATCAGTTTTCCCTGGGGGCGCCTGAGCTGATAATGGAGCCCGCGCAGGGTATGTCGCCGGGAATGGGATAGATTGTCCTGTACAAAGGGCCGATCGAGCCCGGCTTCTTTGTATTTGCCCATGTGATAGGTCTCCATGAAGAACCCCCGGTCGTCTTGAAAGACCATCGGCTCGATCAGGAGGACGCCGGGGAGCGACGTCTCACTACATTTCAAAGTCATGGTTGCCATTTTCCCGCTCTGAGAGGATGTCCATCAGGTACTGGCCATACTCGTTTTTGAGCATCTCTTCCCCGAGTCTTCGAATCTGTTCCCGGTCGATATAGCCCTTGCGAAATGCGATTTCTTCAATGCACGCAATCTTGAGGCCCTGCCGTTCCTGTATGGCCTCCACAAAACTGCTTGCCTGCTGGAGTGACTTGTGGGTTCCGGTGTCGAGCCAGGCGAATCCCCGACCCAGAAGCTCCACCCGGAGCTGCCCCCGGCGCATATATTCCAGGTTGACATCGGTAATCTCAAGCTCGCCCCGGGCCGACGGCCTGAGGGCCTCGGCAATCGATACCACGTCGTTGTCATAAAAGTATAGACCCGGCACCGCGTAGCGGGATTTGGGTCTTGCAGGCTTTTCCTCTATGCCGGTGACCCTGCCGTCAGTATCAAAGGTCACCACCCCGTATCTCTCGGGGTCGCTCACCAGATAGCCGAAAATGATGCCCCCTCGATCCAGTCCGGCGCATCTCTCAAGGACCTGCGACAGCCCCCGGCCGTGAAAGATGTTGTCCCCCAGGACCAGGGCAACCGGATCTCTACCGATGAAATCCTTGCCGATAACAAACGCCTGGGCCAGTCCCTCCGGTCTCGGTTGTTCTGAATACGACAGGGCGAGGCCGAGCTGGGATCCGTCATCCAGCAGTTGCCTGAACCTGGGGAGGTCCTCGGGCGTGGATATGACGAGGATGTCGCGGATACCTGCCAGCATGAGGGCGGAAAGGGGGTAATAGATCATCGGCTTGTCATAAACCGGCATCAACTGTTTGCTGACCACCCGCGTGATCGGATAAAGCCGGGTCCCCGACCCGCCTGCCAGAATGATTCCTTTCATATCTTCGTTTTCCCCTTATCACGTTTCCCAGTTTTGAGGTTCAGTTTGGAGTTCGAAATTTGATGGACTCGTAAAAAGTCGTCACCCCGGTGAAAACCGGGGTCCAGAACGATTTTAACTATATGATTTTACTGGATTCCGGTTTTCGCCGGAATGACGAAAAAGGACATTTTCTGACTTTTTACGA
>JAUPKI010000082.1 GCA_030837545.1 Thermodesulfobacteriota bacterium
GGACACAAACCGAGACGGGCCTGAGTGCAGGCTGCCACAGGCGCGGGCCGGACATCCCAAAAAAGCAATAGACAGGACCTGAAAAGCGGGCTATATTTCTGACCCTGCATCGGGCCACCGTAGCTCAGTTGGTAGAGCACCTCACTCGTAATGAGGATGTCTGCGGTTCGATTCCGCACGGTGGCTCCATATAAAATGATCCAGTTACGCCCTCTCAACCTGTTTCATTTCCCGATTGAATGACATCCAGAAAGCCTTCACCTCATTATCCGCCCGTGCAGATTTTCCACTTTAGCGGCCAGGCGTTCACCAGAGGGTGTTATGGTCAACCCTTCCTCCAAGGAGAAATGCTTTGACTGAGGTATTTCCTGCTTTGGCCGTTTTCCTGTTATGCATCGCTTTGGTATTATTATTTGTTCTGCTAAGGAGGACATGGCAGCCGGATAACGCCGTTCTCCTGTCCCGACTTGATGCTTTTGAAAAGGCTCAGGAGCATACCGATCACACCCTAAGAGAGGAACTGGCGCTCAACAGAGAGGAATTGAGCAAGACGGCCAGAGAGCAGCGGCAGGAACTTACGGAGGCATTCAAGAATTTCGGTGATTCCGTGGCACAGCGAATTACCGATCTGGCCGGTTTCCAGAAAAGACAACTCGATGATTTTTCGAGCCACCTTTCCTCATTCGCCAAGGCAAGCGGAGAGAAACTCGATGGAATGCGGACCGAGGCGGGGACCGGTGCAAGGCAATTAAGGGAAGAGGTTATATCAGCGCTCAGAGGCATTGCAGAAGCCACAACCCAGACCATGGGGGAGTTGTCCAATATACAGAAGTCGCAGCTTGAGGCCATGTCCACTGCGATTGAAAAACTCTCAGACAGGAACGATAAGAAGCTGGAGGAGCTTAGATGCACAGTGGAGTCCAGGCTTCAAAACATGCAGATGGACAACGCCAGGCAACTTGACCAGATTCGGCAGACTGTGGAGGAAAAACTCCAGGGGACTTTGGAGAAACGCCTGGGAGAGTCTTTCAAACAGGTGAGCGAACGTCTTGAGCAGGTTCATAAAGGTCTCGGGGAGATGCAAACCCTTGCAACCGGAGTTGGAGATCTCAAGAAGGTCCTTACCAATGTCAAGACCCGCGGCACCTGGGGTGAAGTGCAGCTTGGGGCGCTCCTGGAGCAAGTCCTCAACTCAGATCAGTTTGCGACCAACGTTTCCACCAAAGATGGCGGAGAGCGAGTTGAATTTGCAATCAAGTTGCCCGGCCAGGGGGCGGAAAAGGACGAGACGGTCTGGCTCCCCATTGATGCCAAATTCCCCATCGAGGATTATCATCGTCTGGTTGAAGCTCAGGAGGCTGCCAATTCCGAACGGGTTGATGCTGCGGGAAGGCAACTCGAAAATAGAGTAAAGGTTTGCGCCAGGCTTATCTCCGAGAAATACTTGAACCCTCCAACGACCACAGACTTCGGCATTTTGTTCCTGCCCATAGAGGGCCTCTTTGCCGAAGTCATTCGAAGGACAGGGTTGACGGAGGCCATTCAAAGGGAATGCCGGGTAGTGATAGCCGGCCCTACGACACTGTGGGCTATTTTAAGCAGTCTTCAGATGGGCTTTCGAACCCTGGCCATCCAGAAAAGGTCCAGCGAGGTGTGGAATCTTCTTGCGGCGGTCAAGACCGAGTGGACAAAGTACGGCGATATTCTGGAGGCTGTGCAGAAAAAATTGAGTCAAGCCTCGGAAACCATCGAGCAGGCCAAAACGAGGTCAATGGCCGTCGGGAGAAAACTGAGAGATGTACAGGAGCTTCCGGTCGGTGAAGCTGCAGCATTATTATCCCCTACTACGAAGGAGGACGACATTTAGACTGGGTAACCCAGCTTTCCGCACTCCCTCCGAAAGCCTTGGAAAGGCGAATGGCCATTTCGGGTGAGATGCCGAAACGCCCATTCAGAAGCGCTGAGAGCGTCTTTCTGGACACCCCGAGCCCATCGGCGGCCTCATGATATTCCCCTGATAGCATGGATGGATGCCATACCTCCAACTCAGTTTCCTCAAGCGCCCTGGCTGATGCGGACCGGGTCTCGCCGGCCTTATTCAAAAAGGCTATCTCGCCAAAAATCTTACCGGGACCCAGGATCGAGAGGGTGATCTCCTTATCCCCGGATTCACTAAAAATCAAGACCTTCCCCTGTTGATTTTGTAAATGGAGATGCCGTAATCGCCTTCTTTGATGATCAGGTTTCCTTTCCGGTATTTCAGGGTGATGACCGGAAAGACATTCTGTTGGGTGCCTGTCATGGTATTTGCTCCTCAGCCCTGCGAGGCTTGTGATGCCCCTCTGCCGGAACCGACCACTCTTTCATGCCTTATCCCCTTTGTTGTCAATCCTGCAGACAGACCCTCCCTGCCGAACCGCACAGGTCCAATCATTTCATTCCGAAATCCGGGCCGTTGTCAAGTAGAAATTGGACTGTCACCAATTTCTTGAAACTAAAACCGTTACACGAGAAAGTTCTTGACCCGGGCTGGATGAACCATTTAAAAGGGCATAACCACCCCAAACCTTCTTTGAGCCTTTATATCTTTGTATAAGAATTTTTTGTTGTGGCTATGCCGCCGCGTTAGAGGGTCATCAGCCCGCGCTTTTTTGAGGGTATTGGAATACAGGTACATAGGGAAGTGGAGGTTCAATCTTCAACTGCCTGCAATTGGGAGCGAATCGGATCTGGCTGCCTATCCGCTCTATTATAGTGCAGACATCATGAATGGATAGAGTTTGGGATTTGCTGCAAAAGAGATGAAACGCCTGATGGGAAAGGCCATTCATACCCATCAGATGATCCATGATGGCGATCACCTGCTCGTAGCGGTATCCGGCGGAAAGGACAGCCTCTCCCTCTTGTGGCTTTTGAGGGAAAGGATTAAACGGATTCCGATCCATTACAGGATCACGGCGGTCCATGTGGATCCCGGTTTTGGGACCGATTCGGCTGCACAGATGACCACCTTTTTTTCAGCACACGGGTTTGATTACAGGGTGCTCAAAACACAGATTGGCCCTCAGGCCCACGGCCCGGATAACCGGGAAAACCCATGCTTTTTGTGTTCTCGGTTGAGAAGAAAGCTCCTTTTTGAGTTGGCTGGAGAGATGGGCTGCAACCGGATCGCCTTCGGGCATCACAAGGATGACATCATCGAGACCTTCTTTCTGAACGTGTGTTACAGCGCCTCCATCAGCACCATGCTTCCTGTCCAGGAGTTCTTTGGAGGAGAGATTACGGGGATCCGGCCCCTCTATCTGATCGATGAAGATCTCATTCGACGGTATGCGAGTGCAATGGGATGGGAGCAGATCAAACTGGGCTGCCCGAGTGCAGGCGCATCAAAAAGGGAGGAAATCAGGCAAATGCTTCAAGGCCTTTACCGGTCCAACCGGAAGATCAAGGGAAATATCTTTCACGCATTGCAAAATGTGAATCCAGATTATCTGTTGTAAGTGCAGGTCTCCACGAGGAGGTATAAGCATGGATGATGCAGATATCCTGTCAGGAGTCGCCCTTTTTTCTCTTATGAAACGGCGTGATTTGAAGCGTATCGCAAAACTGGCGAGACATCATTCCTATGACAGGGGAGATGTCATTGTCAGGGAGGGCGAACGCGACGGCCGACTTTTTGTCATCATTTCAGGGAAGGTGTCCGTTGTAAAAGACCTGGGAGGGCCGTCTGAAAAGGCCCTGAGGGTTCTCAGGTCTGAGAACTACTTTGGTGAGATGGCCCTGATCGATGAGTATGTCCGCACGGCAAGTGTCGTGGTTGACGAGCGCACGGAGGTTCTTTCCCTGGATCAGTGGAACATTCGGGAAGAAATCAGAAAATACCCTGCTATTGCCATTGAACTGCTTCAGACATTAGGCCGACGCCTCAGGGCCGTCGAGTAACAAAAAACCGCACGTCTCTGCCCCTGGTCCATGGGAGGTCACTTGAACGACTTTTTCAGGGTTCTCCCAACGGTCTTGTAAACGTGTATGTGGCAGGGTCAATGACAAGTTTGTGTCGTGCCTCCTCCTCGTTCCCACCCGCCAAGGAAAAGGGGAGAGAAATCACATAGATGACAGCCCCCACCGCAGTCGCGGCCATTCCCAAGGGACGCACCACAAAAAAATCTCCCGCCATATACCCGCCCTTCTCATCCAGGTCTTCAAGATGTTCCCTTGCCGGGGCTATGGCGGCAAAATGGAAAAAAACCAGGGCTGAAATCAAAAAAGCGGCCATTCCCTTTTTGATTCTTTTTCGCATGCCTTTTCTCCTTATCTTATCGGAGGATACCTTGCCTGACCCTATAAGGGCCCCACACCGATCCCTGGGATGAAACTTGGCTTCGGTGCTGATTACTCGGCGCTGGTCGTAGCGAAGCGTAGATCCCGCAGGATGTGGGATTCATTTCACGCCTTGGCGTGATGGGTCGTTTCCCGCAGCAAGCGGGATTCGACGTTCCTCCTTTGAGGAGTTTCTACCTCGATCTGACTTGAGACCGACCAGAGAGAGGCGGCGTTTATCTGCAGCCCGCTCACTACGGTTTTCGCGCCAAAAGGCTGTCCGAAAGAGCTTGGGATGAAAACCACGGCCACAGGTCAGAGGTTAGATCGCCACATAGACACCCCGGTCCGTGGATTGAACCTTTCTCTGCTTTTTGAGCCTGAAAATGACGTTCCTGATTGTTTTTGTATCAAAATCCGTTTTCTTTTTCAGCGCCGCTGTATCAATCCCCTTTTTCTGCCGTTTGATGATGTTCATCACGGTGTCGGTAGCTGTTGTCGAGGTTTTCTTTCTGGCCGATGACTTGCTAACCTTGGCGATGCGACTTGGGGTGGCCTTGATGTTCTCCACCGCATCCAACTGCCCCGCGATTTTTTCGGCCTTTTCTGTCAATAACTTTAGGCTCTTGATTACAGACTGTAGGTCGCTCTTTACTGCTTTCATTTTCATTCCTCCTTCTCACAAGACTCAAGGGTAATGGTTAAATGTTCACAGCAGGTTACACGTCGGGGACCCTACCCTTAGATAACGTTACGGGCTGTTCCTCTATAGGCGCAAACGGCTGTGAACATCGCACGGATAGATCTGTTACTACATCTTTCAGAAAAATTCAACTACAAAAAACAATCATTTATGAAATTGGCCATTCTCTTCCTTATCCTATCTGACCAGTTAAGGGCGGTCCTTTTCCGCAAAATGATGCAGCTTCTCGGAAATATAGGAACAGAAGTTCAGTATAAGTGCTGTCCCTGCCTCGGCAGCGATTTCAGTCCGACTTCTTGCGTTAGCAGTTCGCTCTCTATTACTGAAATTCCCATCATGCGCTTGCTGGTTAGAACTGCCTGCTGTTTCTTCCGAGTCACCATTTGATAGCCCACTATGTTGAAAAAAGGCATTTACCGTTTCATACGCAATGTTAACCTCTTTCAGTTTCTGCTCGGCCTTGTGCTTTAAGCGCGGATTCGCGGCAAAGCGATCCGGATGCCACACATTCGCCATATCCTTGTAGGCCTGGCGCGCGTCATCGAGGGTCGCATCTTGCTTTAACTCAAGTATTTCAAAAGAACGCCGAAGTGTCATGAATGCCAATGTCCGTTTCTCCGACTCATTATCCTTATTGTCATTGTGTCCGTCACCAGGAAATTAACATAACCGAGCCAACAGGTCAACTGTCCCATATGAACCGTTATCCTTCTGATGTGCTTGACTTTTCCATTTCTTTCTGTTATCAAATTCCAGTTTTCCATAGGGTGAAGGTGTCGTTCCGGCATCATTCGGGGTTCAACGTGCGATACTTTTACAGGAGCATGATCCTGTTTTCCATTACGTGAAACTGGGTACCATGGACTGGCACCTTCTCTGTTCTGCCTTATTATGCTTTACCCTATACTGAATACCCAAGATGGCGACGACGAGGCCTGTCATGCTGATAGATCTGGAGGGTCTGGCCAGGGAAATCCAACGTGAACCCTGGGCCAGAATTCCTGTCGAAAAGGACTTCTGGTCCATTTTGATGAAATGGATCGATGAACATGTACTGTCGGAATTTCTTGATCGGCTTATAACCCAGATCAATAAAATTGTCGACATCGACGCGGATCTTTCCGAACCTCAGATCCTGGAGGGTGCAACGCAATATATGGTCGAGTTTCTGGGGGCCCGTTCGGCTTCAGTGAGGATATATGATCCTCAGACAGAACAGATGCTCTCTTATTGCTCCTACCCATCCGCAGAGGACGATCGCGAAGTCTTCATCCCGTTAGATGGGAGCATTGCTGGCGAGGTGGTAAAGACCCGAAAGCCCTATCTGGCGCCGGATCTTTCCCGCGAGGATCTCTACCGCAACAAAGACGTCATCCATGCGAAACAGGTTCACTCCTTGATGGCGATTCCGCTTGAGATTCCCCGGTTTTTCCCCCGGGAACGGGATACCATAGGAGTCATTCAGATTTATTTTGCGGAGAAAGGCCGTGAATTCAGACCTTTGGAGGTGCAGACCGCCAATACGATGGCGAAGCGACTCAGCTTTGTCATTGCCCGCAAAAAGATTCTTTCCATGCACAGGATGGCTGAAAAGAGGGAAGCGATTGTTCACCATATCTTCCGAAAAGTGGGTTCCCGCGGGGGCATCAAGCTTGCAGAGGTATTCAATCAGGTGGTCCCCGAGCTGGTTGATATCGTTGATCTTCAGAGCTGCACCCTGTTTTCCGTTGCAGAAGGCCTTGGCCATGTTATCCTGGAGGCAGGGTTTCCAAGTTTCGGGGGCTATCACACCGTCGGGAAGGTCATTCCGGTGAGCGATGAGCCGGTTTTCGAGTTGCTTCTCCAACTGAGGGAATATTCAGGGGATTCCCTCTATGAAGTGGTGACTCCCCTCTACATACTGGTGGTAGATCCGCAGCGAAGTGGCCTGATCTCTGAAAACCTCAAACGTTTCGCGGCGTTTCATCATATTCACTCCATCCTCTACATTCCTCTGGGTTACAATGGGGAAACTACGCATTTCATGACCTTTGACGCATTAGATCAGCGGCAGCGATACAGAGACGACGAGATTGATATTTTTCTTTTCCTGGGAAGAGAACTCCTGAAGGCCCAGAAAATGGAACGTTTGGATGACGCCCTGCACGACTTCAAAAATCCCGCCATCGCCACCGCAGGCTTTGCTCGGCGGCTAAAGGAAATACTCGACAAGGGTGAATGGGAGCGATCAAAAAGACAGGTTCAAAAGTATCTGGATATTTTATTAGCAGAGACAAGCCGCCTGCAGGAACTGGCCATGAGCATCTACAAGGTCGGCGAGGAGCAGGAGGTAAACCTGACGGATGTTGTAAAAAGGCGACTCGAGATCAACAGGGAGGCGATCAAAGAGCTGCTCAAACCGAATGTAAACCTGACGGAGGGACCTTATGAGCCCGACATCAGGGTGAAGTGTCACTTGGTTCATCTGGAAAGGGTCCTGGACAATCTTTTGAACAATGCCACAAAAGCCATCCCCCTAAAAGGCGGAGAACTCGCTGTGAGAACCTACGCAGACGGCGAGTGGGCCTGTGCGGAGATTATGAATACCGGAGAGATATCGGAGGAAGATCGAAACAAGATCCTTGAAGGGGAAGGGGAGGGGCGCGGGATGTACATCACCTATCGGATCATCCGTCTGCTGAAGGGACGGATAGAGATTCGGGCCGACGGGGGAACGACCACCTTTGTTGTCTCTTTTCCGCTCCGCAGGCCGTGACAGGCCAGCCCTGACCGCGCGTTACGGACGGAGGCGTTTCCTCTATCCTTGACAAATCAGCCTATTGAGTTACGGCGATTCGGAATTAGCACCTTTGAACATCAGTTGGGCCTCGTTTCTCATAATGAATCACATCATCAACACCGCGAAGTTAGATAAATATATGACCACCTTTGAGGTAGGGCAGACGCTTTTTCTCGAAGGCGACGATTCCCAGGATCTGTATATACTGGTTGAGGGGAAAGCAGGCGTTCTCAAAGGAAGCAAAATAATCGCTGAAATCTCAGAAAATGGGTCTGTATTCGGGGAAATGTCCTTCCTTTTGGGAGAAAATAGGACCGCCACCGTCAAGGCGCTGACCGACCTAAAGGTCATCAAGATACCCAGAGAGGAAATTTCCGCTTTTCTCAATGAATTTCCTGAGGTCGTGCGGGAATTCGCCAGGTATTTGGCTAAGCGGCTTGATGAGACCAGTCAGATCGTTTACGGGCTCAAGGAATTCTGCGATAGGCTTCCGGATGCCGTCATCCTGACCGATAGAAACGGAAAGATTTTGTCTTGGAACCGTGCGGCTGAAAAATTGTATGGCAGGGAAGAAGACCAGATGCGGTATAAATCCGCCGAAGAAATTTATGAAGACCCTGCCGCATACAGGCGGTTTCTCGAAGAAGTGATATCTAAACAGGCCGTGAGCGAAAAGACCCTGCGGGTCAGACATCCCAAAGAGGGGGTACGGCATATTTCGACAAGTACAACCCTCCTTTATGACGGCCAGCACAACTTCGAGGGAGTGCTGTCCCTGGGGAGGGACGTCACCCAGACAGAAATTGTGGCAAAACGATATCAGCGTGTGAGACGATGTTTGATCCCATTATCTGCCCTGTTGGTCATGTTGGTAGCCGGGATCTTTTTGGGGTATCCCTATTTTTCAAAGGGCTACCACATCAGCGATGCAAAAAAACAGGACCTAAAGGATGAGCTGGCCGTCGATTATCGTCTACTAAGATCCCTGCTGGCAGAACCCTTCGGGGCCGAAGACCGGCAAAAGACAACAGATGTGATGAGAGGTTTTTTTGATGCCCAGAAGGGGGTCAATATCCCTTTTGCAGGCCTGGCTCTGCTTGGAAAAGACAAGCGGGTATTCGACGCCTACTCTACCCTTCCTGATTTCGATGCGAAAGCCATCATAGGGAGCAGTTATTCCGCCATCGATCTGGGCGACAAGGAAGACGCCCCTTACAAGATGTTAACCCTTTACCGGGAACACAAAGACTATCCCATGGGGATCCGGCACACAGAGATTACGTTCCGACTGTATCATAAAGGCGTTTTTCAAGGGTGGCTGATCTTTCAGTTGGATATGGACCTGCTGAAGAAAAAATACAATGCGGATGAAAAGGACATCAGGATTCTCCGTTTCGAAGACCTCAAAGAGGATGCAGGCTGATCCGGCGCCGTCAATATGAAGATCCCTGAAACGCCTACAAAGGCTCAATATGAGATCTCCGAAGCCCCCCAAGGGGCCGTGATCCTGCGCATTTGCGGAAACATGGACGCATCCAACGCCGGTCCCATGATCCAGACGCTGTCAGCTCGTCTGAGGGAATATGCGATTTCTTCCCTGACCGTAGACCTTGAAGGCGTCGATTATTTGGATGACTTTGGGGCATTGGTTCTGATTGAACTCAGAAAGATGGCGACCCATGGAAGGGCGGCATTTCATATCATCCATGCAAGCGACAAGATAAAGGATCTCCTTTCGATCCTCGATTTTGATTCCCTGGATGAACAGTTGCCGATTCAGAAAAAAAGTTCTCCATCGGTATTCGTCCATATCGGCGAGGCAACGATTCAGCTCGTTTCAGATATGAAATATGTCCTATCGTTCATCGGCTCGATCATCATTTCACTCGTTCATGTATGTTCAAAGCCCAGGTCCCTTCGAAAAAACGACACCCTGCTGTATATGCAGAGGGTGGGGGTTGAGGGGCTTCCCATCGTGGCCCTCATCAGCTTTCTCATGGGACTCATCATGGCCTTCATGTCGTCGGTCCAGCTCCAGCAATTTGGCGCCAACATCTATGTTGCCTCGCTCGTGAGTCTGGCCATGACCCGTGAACTAGGTCCCATCATCACGGCCATCATCGTTGCCGGAAGGTCCGGGTCGGCCTTTGCTGCTGAGATCGGAACCATGAAGATCTCAGAAGAGGTAGATGCCCTGTTTACCATGGGTTTCAACCCTGTTCTCTTCCTGGCTGTGCCCAAGCTTATCGCAGCGGTGATCATGGTCCCTATCCTCACGCTTTTTTCAGATCTCTTTGCGATCATGGGCGGACTTCTTGTGGGGGTCTCCATGCTGGATCTGACCGTCAATTCGTATATTGCCCAGACCATCAAGACGCTCTCCCTCTTTGACGTATTCTGGGGCGTCCTCAAAAGCGGCATCTTCGCGGCCCTGATAACCTTGATAGGTTGTCTCAGGGGATTTCAAGTCAGGGGGGGCGCTGCATCCGTAGGCCAGGCCACCACGTCCGCCGTGGTCAGCAGCATCTTTATGATCATCCTCTCCGATTCGATTTTTTCAGTCATACTTCGTTACTGGGGATAGGACGCAAGGATGACAAGAAAGCCGATTATTCAGGTGAGAGAACTCAGTGTGGGGTATGGCGATGTGATTATCCTTGACCGTGTCTCTTTTGACGTATACGAGGGGGAACTATTTGTTATCTTAGGGGGAAGCGGGTGCGGCAAGAGCACATTGCTCAAGGCCATGATCGGGCTCATCCCGCCCTTTTCCGGCCAGATCATTATGGACGGCGACGATCTTTCCATCCAAGACGAGACGAACCTGCAGAAGGTGTTGAGGAAAATCGGCGTACTTTACCAGGGGGCCGCCTTGTTTGGTTCCATGACTGTAGCTGAAAATGTGGCCCTGCCTATTGAAGAATACACCCCTTTGCCCAGGGAATCAATAAGTACCCTGGTTCGGATGAAGCTGGGTCTGGTCAGCCTCCAGGGATATGAAAATCATTTCCCCTCAGAATTGAGCGGGGGCATGAAAAAGAGGGCCGGTCTGGCAAGGGCCATGGCCCTGAATCCAAAGATCCTGTTTTTTGATGAGCCTTCTGCAGGTCTTGACCCGATTACATCTGCTGAATTGGACGATCTGATTCTCCATCTGAACAGGAGTCTGGGTACCACCATGGTCATCGTCACCCATGAACTCGAAAGCATCTTTGCCGTGGCCCAGAGGATTATTATGTTGGATAAACACTCCAAAGGAATTATCGCTGAGGGCGATCCCAGGTATCTGAGGGATCATAGTCAGAATCCGTTTGTCAAGCAGTTTTTCAACCGCCGGGCCATTGAAGAGGACCTGGACACAGCCGGGAAGGACACCTGATAATGGCATCCCAAAAAACCAAGTTTACCGTCGGGTTGTTTGTGGCCAGTGGGATCAGCATCGCCCTGATGGCGATTATCTGGCTGGGCATGTCCCGTTACCTGGAGAAAGGCCATTTCTTTGCAGCCTATTTCAATGAGTCGGTTCAGGGCTTGAGCCAGGATGCCCCGGTCAAGTACAGGGGGGTGCCGATCGGCCGCGTAGAGAAAATCCGGGTGGCGCCGGATTCGAATCTCATAGAGGTGATCATGAGCATCGAAACCGGCCAGACCCTCGACCGCAGTTACGTGGCGCAGTTGAAAGACGTGGGTATTACAGGGAGCATGTTCGTGGAGCTGGATCGTAAGAAGCCGGATGAACCGGACCGGTCACCGCATGTTACCTTCCCTTCAGAATACCCGATCGTGGCCTCCAAGCCATCCGAACTGAGCCAGCTCCTCGGGGAGTTTAATAGCGTTCTCAATCATATCAAGGCCTTGGACCTCGAAGGAATTTCGGAGAAAATAAAACAGACCCTTGACAACATGAACGTGATGATGGCGGATACCGACGTCAAGGGCATCTCCGCGAAGCTGAAATCGACCCTTGATGGCGCGGACCATTTGCTCGACAGAAAGAGATGGGATCGTATCCTAACCTCTATTGACCAGGCGGCCCAATCCATCAACCAGTTGATCCATCAGGCTAAGAACACCATGAAGCAGGTCGACAAAACCCTGCTGGGAGCAGAAAGACTCGTGGCTGAAAACGAAAAAGAGATCGAACAGACCCTGGAAGGACTCGTCAAGGCAGTAGATCACGTCAATGCCTTTCTGGAAAAGGGGACGGACTTCATCAGCAGGACGGATGAATCCGCGATCCAGCTTAAACGTCGGCTTTCAGTCAGTACGCAAAATCTGGAGAGGGCAACCGACAACCTGAATCAGTTCCTGGAACTTATTGCCGACCAGCCCTCCCAGTTGGTTTTCGGTGAACCTCCGGCTGCCCGGATTGCGGCGCCGGAAGGTGACGGATCCTAAATTCAAGGGGATGCCTTATGTATCACAAGACAACGCAATGTTTTCTTTGTTTGATCCTTTTCTTCCTTGCGGGGAGCTGCGTCAACTTCAAGCAGCCAAGAAATCGGGTTCAACACTATACCCTGGAATACGCCTCCCCCGAGATAACGGACCTCAAGCCGCTCCCGGTCTCGCTCAGGATCGAGCGTTTCAGCGTGGCCGCTGTCTACAATACCGATCGAATCATCTACCGGGACGGGTCATTCAAAAGGGATGAATATTTTTATCATAAATGGCGGGCCAATCCAGGGGATATGGTCACCGATTTTTTAGGCCGCGACATTCGAAATTCCAATCTTTTCAAGGCGGTTCTCCCCTATGGGAGCGACGCTGTCTCCTCCTGCGTCCTGGAGGGCTCGGTGGATGAGTTTGTGGAGTGGGATACACCTGAAGGCTGGAAGGCGGTCCTGGCCGTGACGGTTGCCCTGACGGCCCCTCATGAGCCGGATGTCAGCAAGCGGATGCTGTTTCAGAAAACCTACCGCGCAGAGAAGCCATTCACAGAGAAAACCCCCCAGGGTCTGGCCCAGGCCATGAGCCTGGCCATGGGGGA